>CAZMVU010000047.1:0-26779 GCA_964569295.1 uncultured Nitrospirales bacterium | reverse complement strand
CCGTACAATAGCAAAAAGAAGACGCATGCGCAATTATTTATGACGTCATGTATAGAGCTTACACAAGGTGCCCGAATAACTTCTTGTTGTTCTTTGCAGGAGCTGAAGTCTAAGGCACTAATGGCAAGTCTCCCTGAACCACGAACCAACAACAACAGGACGCGCATTTCCAGCCCTGGCTGTGGGCCACGCCCATGTTAGCCGCATGGCGCAAGGGGGCGCACTTGCTTGGGCAATCTGGCCCGTGATAGCGAAAACCAGCGTACGGCCGCGAGAGCCATGCCGTTGGCGCCACTTTGGAGTGCGATGGCTTGCCAGCGCAGGCCAAAGGGCACCCTTTTGACGCATAGCGATAGCGGTTGGGGCCAAGAGCGCTGCCAGCGCCGATAGCGATGCCCTTATGAGGTACGGAAGAGGGCTCACGGCAAACGGGTAAAAAATACCGCAATTCCATTATGCCGTACGCGCCTTGCTATCAATTACTCGGGCTCCTATGAGTATCGGGACATCGGGTTAGCCCGTGATGCCTGCGCGAAGGATGTCGTGCAGGTGGAGCAGGCCGTGCACGGCGCCCTGTGAATCCACCACGGGGAGGCTCGTAATAAGATTCTCCTCCATGAACAGGAGCGCATCCGCGGCAAGGACATCGGCACGAATGGTCCGCGGCCGGCGCGTCATGATCGCGCTGACCGTGAGGTCAAGGGGGTGCTCGTGTTTCTCGAAGAGCCGGCGCAGGTCGCCGTCGGTGAGAATGCCAACCATGCGCTGGTTGTCGTCGACGATGATCGTGGCGCCGAGGCGTTTTGACGAGATCACGAAAATGGCCTCGCGTACGGTTTGCTCCTGGTGGGTGAGCGGCACGGCGCTGCCGCGGTGCATGAGCGATTCGACGGTCGACAGCAGGCGGCGGCCGAGGGCGCCGCCAGGGTGAAAGCGGGCATAGTGATCGCGTGTGAAGCCACGCTTCTCCATGAGTGTGGCGGCGAGGGCATCGCCGGCGGCGAGCATGACCGTCGTGCTGGCCGTGGGGGCGATATCGAGCGGGTCCGCTTCCCTGTTCACGCGCGTGTTGATGACGGCGTCGCTTTCGCGTGCGAGAGTGGAGTCCGGGCGGCCGGTCATGGCCACGACCTTCAGATGCATGCGCTTCAGCAGCGGGGCGAGCGCGGTAATTTCCGGTGACTCGCCGCTGTTTGAAAGCATGAGCGCGACATCCTGGGCGTGTGCCATGCCGAGATCCCCATGGATGGCCTCGCCCGGGTGCAAGAACACGGCGGGGGTGCCGGTGCTGTTGAAGGTGGCGCTGAGCTTCTGCGCGATATAACCGCATTTCCCCATGCCGCAGACCACAAGCTTGCCGCGGCAGCCGTAGAGCAGCTCGATGGCCTCGGTGAGTTGCGGCTTGTCACGGTCGATGAAGGCCTCGATGGCTTCTTTGGTAAGGGCCAACGAAGCATGAAAGGCGCGCGCGCTTCCTTCACTATCCACCTTTGATCTTCCTTTGCCGCGTTGAGGATAATGGCGGCGCCAAGGATACTGAAGGTTGCGGGTTCATGCAAACCATCAGCGCAGCGGGGAGTTTATGCCATGGGTGAGCGTGTATTGGCCGTGATACCGGCGCGTTATGCCTCGACCCGTTTCCCGGGCAAGGTGATTATGCCCCTCGCCGGCAAGCCCCTGGTGCAGCATACCTATGAGCGGACGGTACGCGCCGAGTTGGTGCAGGAGGCCGTCGTGGCGACGGACGACGCGCAGGTAGCCGATGCCCTTGCGCCGTACGGTACGCCGGTGATGCTCACCAACCCGGACCACCCGACAGGCACGGACCGAATTGCCGAGGTGGCACGTCAGCGCGATGAACCGCTCATCGTAAACGTGCAGGGCGACGAGCCGCTCATCGATCCTGCGACCATCGACAACGCCATCCGGCCTCTTCTCGAGCGTCCGGACGTGGTCATGTCGACGGCGCGCCACCGGATTACCCGGCAGGAAGATGCGCAAAACCCGAACATCGTAAAGGTGGTGTGCGACGCCACGGGTCTGGCGCTGTATTTTTCCCGTGCGGCGATCCCCCACATTCGCGATGCTGCGGATGCCCGCGCACAGGCCCACTGGCAACACATCGGATTGTATGTGTACCGGCGCGACTTCCTGCTTCACTACGCCGAGATGCCCCAAACCCCGCTCGAACAACTCGAGAAACTCGAGCAGTTGCGCGCGCTCGAAAACGGTTACCGTATTGCGGTGGTCGAAACGGAATACCGGAGCATCGGGGTAGACGTTCTGGAAGATTTGGAGCACGTGCGCCGCATTCTCGAGGGCGGCCAATAGCCGGTCTTGCGCTACGCAATTACACCGGCAACGCGCTTTAAGCATTGTACGTCCGCCAGGAGCCGCGCCGTAAACGCATCCGCAGGAATGGTGGGCGAGGCGGGATTCGAACCCGCAAGCCCATGCGGGCGAGGGATTTTAAGTCCCTTGTGTATGCCAGTTCCACCACTCGCCCGGGGAATGCGCATGCCCGTGTGCGGCAAGGCGGTGTGCCGCGCGGGGAAGGGCAATGAGAATGGAGGCGCCATCCGGACTCGAACCGGAAATATACGGCTTTGCAAGCCGCTGCCTTACCAATTTGGCCATGGCGCCACCGAACGTACAGACGCCGGATTCTAGCCCATGGCGATAGCGCCTGTCAAAAATCTTTGCACCGGCGCCGCTACGGTCCCTGCGTAAGCGCCATATACACCATGAGCCCAACACCCGCCGCGGCCAACACGGCAAAAAAGCAACCCGCAGCAAAACGAACCTTGAACCACGGCGACACGTAGCCGCACGCAGGGCAGACATGGCGGTTGAGGGCGAGGGGCTGTCCGCATTGGGGACAAGGCCGGGTGTTTTGTTCCGTCATGGTTTCTTATCCCCTCCCGAAAGGGTACCGCGATCTTAGCCATGCAGCTCTTCGCGGCTGAATTCATGCCGTTCCCGCAACAGACCATGCAATTCGTAAATGCACACGATAAGCTTTTCGGGGGTCAGTTCGGTAAGACCATAAGACGCGGCCTCCCCACGATCGTGCTCGGCTTTGAGGTGGCCGGGATTCAGCCATACGCTACGCCCCACACGCCGCACCTCCGCCTCGTGGGTGTGCCCGAAGAGCACCAGGTGCGCCGCCTTCTCCCGGGGACCGAGGTCCTTGTCCGCGTGCACGCAGCTCACCGTGAGCCAATCGATGGTCTCGACAATAGTCTTGGGCACGCGGCCGCGGCGGTATTCGTCGCACCATAGCCCGGGCACGCCGCGCACCTCGTGGCCAGCCCAGCGCAGTTGTTCAGCGTCGCAGTAGTCATCGCCCAGGTGGTAAATGAACGTCACACCATGCTCCGCCGTCATGGTATCGGCAACCCGGTGCATGCGCTGCACGTGGCCATGGGTATCGCTCATGATGCCGAAAATCACACGCTGTCTCCCATACAGTCACCTCATCCTTTTGCCCCGCGCCCACACGGCACCCTAATATATTGGCCTGCGCCGCGGCAAACGGACTTTCCCGCACGAACCAGAAGAAACCGACCGAGATTATCCCCCTCTCCCCCTCTCTGCTCCTCTCCCCTCCTCTCCCCTTCTTCCCCTCTCCCCCTCTCCCCCTCTTCCCTTTGTGCGTTCTTTGTGTCCTCCGTGTCTTTGTGGTTACTCTTCGCACACATGCTAAAATGCCCAAAAAAAGGAGCATCCCCCATGCGCACGAGAATCCTCCTCACCCTCTTCTTCGCAGCAGCACTTCTACTCACCACACCCGCCATAGCCGCTGAATTCCAGGCCGGCGCAGCCACCAGCAACATCACCCCGCCACTGGGGACTTCCCTCGCCGGCCACATGCGCGACCGCGCGGCCACAGACATCCACGACGAACTTCACGCACGCTGCCTTGTGCTGGACAACGGCAGCACGCGCCTGGCTTTCGTGCTGGTGGACAGTTGCATGGTGCCCCGGGACACATTCGATGCGGCGAAGGCCCGGGCTTCTGAGGCAAGCGGTATTCCACCGGCGCACATGCTCATGGCCGCGACCCACAGCCACACGGCCGCCTGCGCCACGCCGGTCTTCCAGAGCGACCCCACCCCGGAATACAACGCTTTCCTTACCCAGCGCATCGCCGACGGCATAGTGCGTGCCAAGAACAACCTGCAACCGGCCCGCATTGGTTGGGGCGTGGGCAAGGTCGAGGGCGAGGTGTTCAACCGGCGCTGGCACATGGAAGAGGATGCGATTCCGCCGAACCCGTTCGGTGGTCAGGACAAGGTGAAAATGAACCCGCCGCGCGGACACGACGCGCTCATCGAGCCGGCGGGACCCGTTGACACCAGCGTGCACGTGCTCGCCGCACAGACGCCCGAGGGCCTGCCCATCGCCCTACTCGCAAACTATAGCCTGCACTATGTCGGCGGCACGGCCGGCCCCGAGGTGTCGGCGGATTACTTCGGCTACTTCGCGCGCATGGCCGAAACGGAACTGTCCGACCCGCTGCAAGAGCCGGGGTTCGTGGCAATGCTCTCGAACGGCGCCAGCGGCGACATCAACAACATCGACTTCACGAAGCCGTCGGAAAGCAAGGCGCCATATGAACAGATGAAGCACGTGGCGCGGCGCGTGGCGGACGAGGCGGTGCGCATTTACGCGGACATCGAATGGCGCGACCAGGCCGCGCTCGATGCGGCGGTGAAAGACATCGCGCGCGGCGTGCGCAAGCCGGACACCGACGCGTTGGAGCGGGCACGTGAAATCCTCGAGGAAGCCGGCGGCGAACCACTCACCACATTGCCGCAAATCTACGCGCGGGAAACGGTCCTGCTCGCCGAGTATCCGGACACCGTGGATGTGCCGTTGCAGGTGGTGCGGATTGGTGAGTTGGGCATTGCCGCGATTCCCTGCGAGGTGTTCTGTGAAATCGGCCTGGCGGTGCGCGAAGCAAGCCCCTTCGATACCACGTTTACTATCGAACTCGCCAACGGCTACAATGGCTACCTGCCCACGGCGAAACAACACGCACTGGGCGGTTACGAAACCTGGCGCGCCCGCTCGAGCTACCTCGATGAAGCCGCTGCGGACAAGATCAGCAAAACAGTGCGCGGCCTTTTCGAGGCGATCATGGAGCGTCCGGAGCACGTGGCGGCACAATAGTGCGGGATTGCCTTCGAAGAACGAAACTGGCTTCCGGCAGTGCGCAGAGAAACGGGAACCCAGAAGACCTGCCGGTGAATAGCACCACGTCTTCAGGACTTTCTGTACGCCACCCCCCGAATCCCGTCATTCCAGCATTTTTCGGGAAGGATGACTGCTCCTGTTATGCGCGGTCTCGTGATCGTGCCGGAACCGCTCCCTGCGCCGATACCGGGAGGGGCCTGCCAAATATGGAAAACGGCTCACGGCAAACGCCTAAGAAGTGCCTTTTTCCCCTTTTTCACAACCGGTATCCCCCCGCACGCAAGTACACGTTTGTTCATGGCTTGCCACAGCGCTCGTACGGACCCCGCGCACCTCAGGCTTTGCTGTGCGGTAGCCGGTCTCCCCACCGCAATGGCAATCCGCGCAGTGGCCCAATCGGGAGATACCAGCCTGTAACCAGCCGGCGACAGTTGCTCGCAGACCGCACCCAAAAACGCTACTTCTCTTTTTCCTGGCCGTCGGGCGCCTCTTCGTCTTTCAGGATTTCGATCCGTATGCTCGATATCTGGTTGGCCGAGCCTTCGAGAATGGTCGCGCGGAAGCGGCCGATCTCGAGGACCTCGCCCTTGGCGGGGATGCGCCCCGCCTGGTGCATAATCCAGCCGCCCACGGTATCCACCTCTTCATCGCAGATGGCGGTATTCATGTGGAAGGCGGCGTCATCGAGTTCCAGGCGCGCATCGACAACGAACGCGCGCGGCCCGACACGGCGTATCGCGGTTTCGTCCTTGTCGAACTCGTCCTGAATCTCACCGAGGATTTCTTCGAGGATGTCCTCGATGGTAATAAGCCCGTCGGTGCCGCCATACTCATCGGTCACAATGGCCATGTGGTGCCCCTCGATACGCATGGTCTTCAACAGATCATCGAGTTTCATCGAGTCGGGCACATGCAGAATATCCTGGGTGAAGCGGTCGATACGGCTGTCCTCCGGCGTGGCATCGGAAAGGACGTCGAAAGCATTTACCACGCCGATAACCTCGTCGATAGTCTCCTTGTAAATCGGGATGCGCGTCAGCCCGGTTTCCGCAAAAAGGTTGAGCAGTTCATCATGCGACGCCGTATGCGGCATGGCGCGGATGTCGATGCGCGGCACCATGGCCTCATTGGCCTGCTTATTCTGCAGATCGATGACGGCGTGGATCATCTGCTGCTTCTCCGGCTCGATAGCGCCATGGTCAGCGCTTTCATCAACAAGGTTACGCACGTCCTCGACAGAACTCATGAGCAGCCGAATGTTCTGATGGCGCGTTTCATCACCCAGCAGGGACTGGAAAGGCCGCGCTACCCAGGTGACTGGGTAGACGATGGGTAAGAGGATGGCATCGAAAAAGCGGAGCATCGGCAGGAAAAGCAGGGCCAGGCGCGTGGGATGAATGCGGAACATGCTTTTGGGCACGATTTCGCCAAAGATGAGCACGAACGGCGTGGCCACGAGGGTCGCGAGGGTAGCACTGCGCAACAGGTCGGTAATCGCGATACTCGCAGTGACAAGCGCCAAGTTCGTGCCTAGCAACAGGAGGGTGAGCATGTACTCCGGCCGCTCCATATACGCCAACAAACGCAGCGCACCCGGGTGTTTCTCGTGTTCGGCCAAGTGCCGCACGCGAATGGGATTCGCCGCCACGAATCCCGTCTCGTAGCCGGCAAAAAACGCATTGAGCCCAATGCCCATAAGAAAGATTGCGAACAGGATCATGGCGACATCTCACCCTCTTCGGCCGCGCCGTGGCGCAATACCTCGATACGCACCCGTTCGATACGGTGCCGGTCAACTTCCTCGACCGTGAACCGCACGCCGTCATAGTCGATCTGATCGCCTACCTCGAGCAGGCGCTCAGAACGCTGAAGCAGGAACCCGGCCACGGTCGTGTGCTCTTCGTCTTCGACGGCAATGCCGATGAGATCCTCGAGATCATCGAGCGGCATGTTGCCTTCGACCTGGTACTCGGAAGCGCTCACTTGCACATAGGGCGGCTCCCGGTCTTGCAGTTCCTCGGTGAACTCGCCGACCAACTCCCGCAACGCGTCCTGCAGGGCGACGATGCCTTCGGTGCCGCCGTATTCATCAACGACCACGGCAAGGTGCATGTGCAGGCGCTGGGCCGTCTTCACGAACTCGGCGACGGTCATCGTCTCGGGTACGAACAGGGGCCGGCGCAGCAGCGGCTGAATGGGCTCTTCCAAACGGCCATCGCGGAACGCGGGCAGCAAATCTTTGGTATAGAGCACCCCCTTCATATGGTCGAGGTTCTCCTCGTACACGGGGATACGCGCGTATTCATGTTCGCGCAGCAGGGCCAGCGCTTCGGCAATGGTAGCATCGAGCGGCAGCGCAACCACATCGGGCCGGGGAATGAGGATCTCGTTGACGCGCATGCCGGTGAACTCAAGGATGCCTTCAATCATGCGCCGCTCGTCCGTCTCGATAACACCGCTCGCCTCACTTTCAGAAAGGACCGACTTTAGTTCACCGTCGGTCATGAAAGGTGCGGGCACGAGATCGCTGAAGCGGGTAACCTTGAAAAGGAAGCCGGTAATCCGGATTATCGCGTTGCGCAGAGGCGCGAGAATGCTGCCGAGTAAATAGAGGGGTAAGGCGGCGAGGCGGGCATAGGCCTCGTTGCGCCAGACCACAAGCACCTTGGGTATGATCTCGCCGAAAGACACCAACAGGCCGGTCGATACAAGCACCGCCAACACGTAGGAAATGGCGGGATTCTCGGTCACCCCCTCACTGAGCGCGCGCTCGATCCGCGTCCCCAGTACCACACTCAGCAATACGTTCACTATCGCATTGCTCATGAGGATGGTCGTGAGCAGACTGCCGGGGTGCTCGAGCAAACCCGCCGCCAGCCGGTCGAGCAACTGGGGGCTTTCTCGCATGGCGCGCACACGCACCTTGTGGAGCGAGAAGAATGCCACCTCCGCCGCAGAAAAAAAAGCACTTCCCCCCAGAAGCATGATGGACAGTGCGATGATGGACGGCGGCAGCGGGTTGCCAGGATACAACGGGGGGCTGCTTTCAGCAGCCTTGGCAATGCTCTCTACCTCAGAGGTGGCCGGGTCCCCGCCACGTGCGCCCAGCACGAGCAACACCACACCAACCCAGAGTGCTGTCACGCCGAAAAGGCGCAGCCCGGAGCGCCGGGCGCTATGTCGCCGTCTACTTCGTGACGGAACGCTATCGTCTTCCAACGGCGTAATCGCCTCCGCCTCGTGCACGTTGCGGGCCGATTGGGACATTTGCCCCCGTCACCCGCGCACGCGCCACGCGGCTTGTGGTGCGCAGCCCAGATACTGGGCCTGTTTCTCCTGCATTATGCGGCGCGCCTGCTTCTCGGCATGGCCATAGCCGAGCAGATGCAGCACACCGTGGCAGAAAAGCAGCCGCACTTCATCGCGCATGGCCGCCTGATCGCCTTCGCAGTATCGCGCAACCGTTTCCAATGAAATAACAACATCGCCCAACACCGCCGTTCCGGGAAAGCCCGCGTCTTGCTGAGCAAAGGACAATACGTCCGTAGGCGCGTCCTTCCCGCGATACTGGCGGTTCAACTCCGTGATAAATGGGTCATCACACAACAAAAGACTCACCTCGACGGGACCGTCAACCCCTTCACCGGCACACACCCGTTCAGCAATGCGCCGCAGGTTGTCGCCGCGGTACACCCCTTTAATCGAAGACGCATTGCGCACATCGAGGTGAACGTTCACAAGCCGCCGCCTCCGGATACATCGCCGCCAGACAGAGGCACAATATTCGCCTGCTCCTCGCCTTTGTCCATATTCGGATAGGCGATGCGCGTGTGCAACGCGCCGGCCACCCCCTCCGTAAGCAGATCGGCGATGGTATCGAGATCTTTGAGCGTGAGATCGCACTCATCGAACTGGCGATCGTCGGCCCGCGCCTTAATGATCTTCTTAACAAGGTCGCGCACCCGCTCCTTGTTCGGGTTCTTGATCGAGCGCACGCCCGACTCGACGGCATCGCAGATCATAAGAATGGCCGTTTCGCGGCTTTGCGGGCGCGGCCCCGGATACCGGAAGCTTTCCTCGCGCACATCGTCATGCTTCTTCTGCTGGCGTGCCTGCTGATAAAAGAAGCCGATGGGCAAGGTGCCGTGGTGCTCGAGGATGCCATTGATAATGGGCTGGGGCAGGTGATACTTGCGCGCCAGTTGCACCCCGTAGGTTACATGGGTGCTGATGGCGCGCGCGCTCATGCGCGGAGGCAGTTTGTCATGGACATTGACGCCGGTCTGGTTCTCGCTGAAGTATTCGGGTTTACGTATTTTGCCGATATCGTGGTAGTAGGCGCACACCCGGGTGAGCAGCCCATTGGCCCCAATGGCTTCGGCCACCTTCTCGGCGAGTTGGCCCATCATGAGCGAATGCGACCAACTGGCGGGCACTTCCATGGCAAAGCGGCCGAGCACCTCGTTGTTCAGGTCCGAGTACTCGAGAAGCTGAATATCCGTCGTAATCCCGAACATCCGCTCGAGCGGCGGCAACAAGCCCGGCACCAAGAAGATGCAGACGCCGCCGTTCAGCCCGATGAGCGCAAGCTGGCGCCCGGCAGTCTCGGTAATGAGAACGAACCGGCCCGTGGCAATCTCCGCGAAAAGACCGTCCAGCGCGAGAATGGCGGCCACCATGGCCAGCAGGCCGGCGCCGGTGGCCTTGAGCGACGCTGCGGTCATGTCGCTGCGTTTGCGCACCTTGTAGATGCTGAACACGCCGGCCAACGCCATCGTGATACTGACCGCCCCGAGACGCCAGTCATACCCGTATTGCACGGAAATCAGCCCGGCCGCGAGCAGACTGAACATGGTCGCCAGGCGCACGTTCACCAGAATAGCGTACAGAATCGCCACCGCGGCCACGGGTACCGCAAGCCCGGTCGGCTCGATATAGCGGGCAATACGCCCCACAGCCAACAGCGATACCAGGAGCAACAAGGCCAGATTCAAATAGTTCGTGCGCATGCGCGCGGTTTTCGGGCCAAAGATATCGAGGCCGCGCCACAAACAGGCCAGCACAAGGGCAACGAGGATCATATGCGCCACCAGGCGCGCCAGAAAGCGGCGCTCGGGCTTGGTGTTGCCCTGCATCAATTCGAGATAGGTGCGTGCATCCGAGCGGGCCTGGCTGTCCCAGCGCTCGCCTTCATCAATGATGGTTTCCCGGGCCTGAATTTCCTTGGCAATGGGCTCGACACGCTTGCGCGCCTGCATGCGCGCCTGTTCCGTAGCGCTGCGATCGAGCGCCAGGGTGTCCGTGATAAACGGCCGGACCAAGTCCATGGCCGCATCGCTCAATTTGCCCCAGTCAACCTCCGGCTCCCCTTCCACGCTGGCCCACTGCTTGGCCGCCCCGTCAATGCGGGCACGCAAGGCTTCCGCCGCCCGCGTGGGATCGGGCACGTCGGCCAAGGCTATCTCGGCATTCGCCGAAGCGGCGCCGTCACCGCCGAGCACGGAAATCCGCCGCTCCTGGAGCGCCGGGTGCAGATCGGCCGCGCGCACGCCTTGGGCCAGCACCACCTCGAGATTCTCGCGCGTGAGCGTGGACAACAAATTGGCGAACTCGAATTCGAGGGCCTCGGGGTCGTCCGGAACGAGTTCGATGACGGGCGCCGGCGTTTCCTCATCCGCCGGCTCGCCAAAGCGGCGCTCGGGCAACGAGTCCGGTGCGGGCAGCAGCCATACGGCAAGAGAGCGCGAATCGAGGCCCGTTTCGGTCAGGACCGGTTCGTCTTCCAGATCCGCCACATACTGCGCCACGGCACGCTGCGCTACCGCTGCGGCCGATTCCTCCGCCGTCGAGTCCCGCAACGCCTCGAACACGCGCGTGCTCACCGCGTCGTGGTGTCCGCGAACAGCATCGATCTGCACGGCAAGTTTTTCTACCTGTGATTCGATAACCGCGTCGCGCACCGTGTAGACATGGGGTTGCTTGATCTCTTCGGCTTTACGCCGCTCCTCGGTGAGGGCGAGATCCTCCGTTTCATAGGAAAAGGCGGCCTGCACGCGTTCGCTCGCCACAATCTCTTTATCGAGGTGTTCGAGCAGGGAATCGCGCTCCGGTTGCGGAAACGTGGTCAACAGCAGGACGAGAGCCACAAATGCCGCGGGCCCCGCCCAACCCATGAGCTGGCGCCGGAACAAAGGCGCCAGGTACGCGGCGATCGTTTCCTTGCTCAAGGCGCCTGCCTTTGATTTTTTGTCCTTCGTGGACGTCATGAACTGTTGCCTTCCGTGCCCGTGCCAATGTGCGGCGGCAACACAGCCACATCGCGGTCGGCCTCGTAGGCATCGATAATGCGTTGCACGAGCGGATTGCGCACCACATCGGAACGGCTGAGCCGCACCACGCTGATACCCGGCACATCCGCCAGGATACGCTCCGCCTCGATAAGCCCCGAGGTTTGGCCCGGCGGCAGGTCGACCTGCGTCACGTCCCCCGTAACAACCGCCTTCGAGTTTTCCCCGAGGCGCGTGAGGAACATCATCATCTGATCCGTGGTCGTATTCTGCGCTTCATCGAGAATGACAAAGGCCTGGTCCAGCGTGCGGCCACGCATAAACGCCAGCGGCGCCACCTCGATCCGCTCCTCGTCCACCAGGCGGCGCACCTTGTCCACCCCGATCATCGAAAAGAGGGCATCGTACAAGGGGCGCAGGTAGGGATTTACCTTCTGCTCGAGGTCGCCCGGCAGGAACCCCAGGCGTTCACCCGCCTCGACCGCGGGACGCGTGAGGATAAGGCGGCGCACCTCCCGGTTCAACAGCGCGGAGACGGCGGCGGCCATGGCAAGATAGGTCTTGCCCGTACCCGCCGGTCCGATGGCCAGGGTGGTTTCGCTCGACTTGATGCAATCGAGGTAGTGCTTCTGACCACGGGTACGCGGGCGAATGGGCAAATCACGCCGCAACACGGTGTGCCGCCGGCTCAGCGTATCACCCAAGTCCTTCACATCACCCTCTCGGGACTGCTCGAGGGCATACACCGCGTCGGCCACCGTGGGCGTGTGCCCATGCCGAACCGCTTCGAGCAATTCGGCCAGCAGATCGGCCACGGCCCGCGCTTCCTCAGCATCGCCAATAACGACCACTTTCGCTCCCCGGTCCACAATGCGTACGGGCGCCAGCGCCTGAATACGCTTGCGCAACTCCCCGTTTTCGCCGAGAAGCTTGAGCGCTTCGTCCTGGCTGTTCAGTTGGATTTCATGATTCAGGTAGCGTGTAATTCCCTGCTGGTTCCGCGAGCCGGCCAGCGCCCGGTGTGTCCGGGCCGTCCGGCCACTCTATCCGGCCGGAGGCCGCCCCGCAAAACGCCTTCCGGCTAATCCTCGTTATCCTGGTCTTCCGAGTCCGCGTCCACAGCACGGGCGGATGATTGATCCGCGCCGGGCGCCGCGTGCCCGGTCTCATCTTCGGGCAGCGGCTTGATCCGGTAAACCACCTCGCCTTCACGCAACAGCCGCTTGTTCCGCCGGATAGCGGCCTCGACCTCGAGCGGGTTGCTGTCGAGACCGTTTACAACCGCTTCCATACGCGCCACTTCCTCCGCAAGGGCATTGCGTGTGGCTTCTTTCTGCACCATAGCCGCCTCGCTCTTATCGAGCATCGCCTCGCGTTCGGTCACATTGTACAGGTAGTACAACCCACATAGGACGAGAGTTCCCCCCACCAGCACAAGGTATACCACCCAGCGAATCATGGCTTTTTACCTTTGTCCGGGGGATAGGGGCGCAACCCCGAGCCCCCTGTTGCTCTTGTTGGCATACTAACGATACGAGACGAGCCCACGGTTAACCCCGGCGGCTCACCGGGCCTGGTTAAAGGCTTCAAGGCCGGGGAAATACGCGTCGTCGCCCAACTCCTCCTCGATCCGCAGAAGCTGATTGTATTTGGCGATACGGTCGCTGCGCGAGGCGGAACCGGTCTTGATCTGGCCCGCGTTGATCGCGACCGCAATATCCGCGATCGTGGCGTCTTCCGTTTCGCCGCTCCGGTGCGAAATCACCGTGGTATAGCCGCTGCGATGCGCCATCTGGCAAGCATCGAGTGTTTCCGACAGCGACCCAATCTGGTTGACTTTGACAAGTATCGAATTGGCCACCTGCTCCCGAATGCCCCGCGACAAGTAGTCCACGTTCGTCACGAACAGATCGTCGCCCACAAGCTGGACCTTCTCGCCGCAGGCGGCCGTGAGCTTGGCCCAGTTCGCCCAGTCATCCTCGGCCAGGCCATCTTCGATCGAGATAATCGGGTACTTGCTGACCCACTCGTTCCAGTAAGCGATCATATCGTCGCCCGATTTCTTGGGCTTGGCCTCGGCCTCGAGCATATACGTCCCGTCTTTGCAGAATTCGCTCGAGGCCGGGTCGAGGGCGAGCCAGATGTCCTTGCCGGCTTCATAGCCCGCTTCCTTGATAGCCGTGAGAATGACTTCGATGGCCTCGACATTCGAGTTCAAGTTCGGGGCAAAGCCGCCTTCATCGCCCACCGCAGTATTGAGCCCCTTGCTTTTCAGCACACCCTTGAGCGCATGAAAGACCTCCGTCCCCATGCGCAACGCCTCCTGGAACGAGGGGGCGCCGGCCGGCACGACCATGAACTCCTGAATGTCCACATTGTTGTCGGCATGGGCGCCGCCATTGAGGATATTCATCATCGGCACGGGCAGCACATGGGCGTTGACACCGCCGATGTAGCGGTACAGCGGCATATCGAGGTAATCCGCCGCCGCCTTTGCCGCCGCCAGGGAAACGCCGAGGATGGCGTTGGCCCCGAGCTTGCCCTTGTTGCCCGTGCCGTCGAGGTCGCGCATGATCTGGTCGATAATGCGCTGCTCGAACACATTCTGTCCCACCAGGTTTTGGACAATGACCGTGTTTACATTGTCCACGGCCTGGGTGACGCCCTTGCCGAGGTAGCGGCTCTTGTCGCCATCGCGCAATTCGACCGCCTCGTTCACGCCTGTCGAGGCGCCCGAGGGCACGGCCGCCCGGCCGCGCACACCGCTGTCGAGGTAGACATCCACCTCGATGGTCGGGTTGCCGCGCGAGTCGAGAATCTCACGTCCTTGAATGCCGATAATCTGTGACATGGTGTCCCTTCCTTACTTCGTAGTCTAGCGCACCCGGGCCTTGTGAGCAAGGGTTAGCGCGGGTGTTACCCCTTCCACGGAAACAAAAAATCGCGAAACCCGCGATTCAAATAATCGTCCTGCCCATCACCGAAATCAATGGCGCGCACCGGCAGCCGCCCCTGTCCCGTATGGGCATCCTGGGCCGCGTACTTGCGCGCGAAGATCTCGTACATGCTCGATACCAGCACCAGCGCCAGGCTGATGGCGATGAAAAAGAAAACGGGCGGCACGAGCGCACACGTGGCGAGCATGGCCAGGTGCGCCGCCATGCCCAGGGTGGCCAGCGGGTTGTCGATCACCAGCAGGAGGCTCAGCTTCATGGTAGCAAAGACGCTCGCCTGCCGTTGCACCAGGGCGGGCAGCGCGTACATGGCGGACAGCAGCAAAAGCACGAGGGCCCATACGGCTATCGCACCCAGGATGTAGCCCACCACCGGCCACCGTTGCCCGAGACGCACGGGGTAGAACCAGACGCTGACCGCCAGGCACCCGAATGCCGCACTGTAAGCCAGACCAAGACGCAGGGCGCGCCACCAGAACCGGCGCACACCGACGAAGAAAGTGGCGATGGCGCCATCGCGGGTGTCGATGAGTTCTTTGAGCATGTGGGCGATACCGGCCCCGAGCACGGGGAACAAGCCCCCCAGCGCAAGCACCAGAAGCGGTGCCGACACGCGAAACAGCCCGTGCGCATCACGCGTAAGTATCGCTGCACCAGCGAGATACAGTGGAAATGCCAACACAACGGCACAGAGCAAGTTAACCACGATAAGCTTACCCATGTGGTCATAGGCGACCCAGAAAGTCATTTTGAGTGCGCGCGTCAGCATGGCACGGGGTATGGATCCAGTCGCTTGCGGTAGCTCAGCCAGCGATCCTCGGCCAGAATCGGCCGGCAGCCGAGCGAGAACGCCTGACGAGAAAACGGCGCACTCACAGCAGTGTGCGGACACGGCGGCGCTTGCGCAACTCAGCGAGCCATTGCTGGTACTTCTCGTTGGCGTACTCGGCACGCAGCTTGGGTTCGATTTCAGACCGGGCCTCTTCGAAAGAGGCCATGCCGGCCTCCTCGTGCTGTTCCACCTTGAGCAGGTGGAACCCCCACTCGGTCTCGACGATCCCGCTGATCGCCCCGGTATCAAGGGAAAACACCTCCTCTTCGAGCGCGGCCACGAGATCGCCCCGGGTTACCCAACCGACCAGCCCGCCCTCTTCGGCATCGGGCCCCTCGCTGTGCGCCCGCGCCAGCTCGGCAAAGTCGGCCCCGAGGCGCGCCTCTTGGGCAAGCGCCTCGAGCCGGGCACGCACCGTGTCCCGCTCATCTTCATCTTCGCCGGCAGACAGGAAAATGCGCCGCACCTTCACGCGCTCCGGCCGCTCGAACTCCGCGCGGTGATCCTCGAAATACTGGCGCGCTTCGGCCTCGGAGATAACGATGCGCTCCTCGAACTGGCGCCGTTTCCGCACGCCCATCGAGATGGCGATGATCTGCTTGCGCAACCCTTCGCGGAAATCGCTCATGGTTTCGCCCGCCTCCTCGAGGGACCGGCGGAAGGCCGCGGGCGATTCGTAGTTCTCCATAACCTGCTCGACACGGTCTTCGACAGCCTCATCTTCTATCTGCAAGCCGGCGAGCACCGCCTCACGATAGAGGATTTTGCGGTCGATGGCCTGTGTGAGCGCTTCGCGCAGCAGTTGATCGCGCTCGCTCTTATAGGTGGTACGATCCGGCGCGTTCATATTCAGGTCTTGCAGCAGCGGCTGCACTTCCCCGATCAGGTCGCTGTACAGAATCACTTCGTCGTCCACGGTGGCAACGATTTGGTCCAAAGTTTCAGCATGGACGCCCATGGCACAGATACACGCCAAGGCCGCCACCAAAGCCGGAAATAGGCTGCGGATGCTCATGATCTGGTGCGATCTTCCTCTGTTGTGGGCACACATGCACCCTAACTGTACCAACGCCGAAGGACCGTTGTCCTCTTGTGCCTGCGGACCCCCGGTAAGGCTCCATTGCATCGCGTGCGCCGTTGCCGGGCATACGGATCCCCGGCACACCAGCCGATACGCGCCACCCGCCAACACCGCGGGCATGCAGCCCCGGCAAAGCGCCCTGTGCATACACGGCGCCGCCGATAAACAGCAACCGGCCCTGCAAGCCAACCACCGGCACGGCGCCCTGCCATCAGGCTTCGCCCGGCACCTCGCTGATCTCGAGCTCGTCCGAATAGTCCTGCAATGACTTGTCTTTCAAGACGGGCTGCGAGTTCTGGTAGAAGGGGCTTCCCGTTCCGGCCGGGATCAGGTGGCCAATGATAACATTTTCCTTGAGTCCAGAGAGGTAATCACGCTTGCCGCTCAGCGCCGCATCCGTAAGGACGCGCGTCGTCTGCTGGAATGAGGCGGCTGCAACAAAGCTTTCGGTCGACAGCGCCGCTTTGGTAATGCCCTGCAGCACCGGTTCGGCCTCCGCCGGCCGCCCGCCGCGCTTCATGGTCTGTTCATTCACTTCCTGGAAACGGATGCGGTCGACCTCCTCATGCGCGAGGAAAGGCGTATCGCCGGGGTCGTCCTTGATGCGGACCTTGCGCAGCATCTGGCGCACAATCACCTCGATGTGCTTGTCGTTGGTGCGCACACCCTGGAGCCGGTACACCTGCTGAACTTCGTCGAGCAGGTAGGCGCGCAGGTCTTCTTCGCCCTTGACATCAAGGATGTCGTTCGGAATGATCGGACCATCCGTAAGGCGCTGCCCGGCATAGACGCGATCACCGGTCTGCACATTGATATGTTTGCCGGGTGGAATTGTGTATTCGCGTTCTTTGCCCACCGGCGGAACGACTTTCAGCTTGCGCATGCCCTTGGCCATGCCGCCCAACTCGACGATGCCGTCGATATGGCTGATGATGGCCGGGTCTTTGGGCTGGCGCGCCTCGAAGAGTTCGGCCACGCGCGGCAGCCCGCCCGTGATATCCGTCGTCTTCGAAAGTTGACGCGGCGTCTTGGCCAGCAGGTCGCCGGCCTTAATCGCCTGGCCCTCCTCGACGAGCACGTGGGTCTGGGCCGGAATCGTGTTGAAGCTGAGCACGTGGCCATCTTGATCGACAATGGTGATCTGCGGGTGCAGATCCTGTTTGTGTTCGGTGATAACGCGCTCTTCGTTCCCCATCTCATTGATCTCGACGCGCATGGTCTTGCCCTCGACCATGCCTTCGAGCTTGACCAGTCCCGTGGCCTCCGCCACGATAGAGACGTTGTAGGGGTCCGCGATGAAGAGCAAATCGCCCTTGTTCACCTTCTGGCCATCTGCCACATTGAGCACACAGCCGGTGGGCACCTGGTAGCGCTGAATCTCCTTGCCGTCCGCATCGAGCACGCCGATTTCGCCGCCGCGGTTCACAGCTACCGTGTCGCCATCGCGGTTGGTGGCGATGCGCACATTGCGCCATTCGAGCGTGCCGCTTTCACTGAGCTTGGTGGTCTTCGACATGACTTGCCGCGTGGCGGCGCCGCCGATGTGAAAGGTGCGCATAGTAAGCTGCGTGCCCGGCTCACCGATGGACTGGGCCGCGATGATGCCGGCGGCTTCGCCCAGCTCGACAAGCTTGCCGGTGGCGAGGTTGCGGCCATAGCACAGCGCACACACGCCGCGCTTGGACTGGCAGGTGAGCACCGAGCGGATTTTCACCCCCGGCAGGCCGGCATCGATAACCGCCTTGGCCAGTTCTTCGGTAATCTCCTGATTCGCCGTGATGAGGGGCTCGTCACGGCCGGGGACGATGACGTCATCCAGGGCATAACGCCCGGCGATACGCTCGCCGAGCGCCGCGATCTCGTCGGAGCCGTCCATAAGCGGTTCGACGAAGACGCCGCTGAGCGTGCCGCAGTCGTGCTCCTCGATGGTGACATCCTGCGCAACGTCGACCAGGCGCCGGGTAAGGTAGCCGGCATCGGCGGTCTTGAGGGCGGTGTCGGCCAGGCCCTTGCGCGCGCCGTGGGACGAGATGAAGTATTCGACCACGGTCAGCCCTTCGCGGAAATTCGAGGTAATGGGCGACTCGATGATCTCGCCGGAAGGTTTGGCCATGAGGCCGCGCATGGCGGCGAGTTGGCGAATCTGCGATTTCGATCCGCGCGCCTTGGACTTGTACATGAGGTGCAGGCCCGAGAAGCCCTGGTCATAGTTCTCGATCATCACCAGCATGGCGGCGGTCACCTTCTCCGAGGTGTTCGTCCAGACGTCGATAATCTTGTTGTAGCGCTCACCGGGACTCAGCAGGCCGTTCTGGTATTGCTCTTCAACGCCGAGCACCTCGGCGAGGGCGCTGTCGATGAGGCCCTGCTTCTCGGGCGGCACCTGCATATCCATCACGGAAATGGACAAGCCGGAGAGCGTGGCGTACTTGAAGCCAACGCGCTTGAGCCGGTCGAGCAGTTCAACCGTCTTGGCGTGGCCATGCTTGGCGTAGCATGCGGCGATGACATCGCCGATAGTCGCCTGATCGTGTTCGCAATTGACATCCTCGATCTGGATTTCTTCGGGCAGCGCCTCGCAAAAGAGCACGCGGCCGACCGACGTGTCGATGATCTGGCCGTTCGACCACAACTTGATGTGGGCGTGCATATTGACCTGGCCGCACTCGTAGGCCAGGATGACCGACTCGAGATCCGGGTAGACGCTCCCGGGCTTGAGAATCTCCCCCTTCTCGCCGGTCCACGAAGACTGCCATTCCCCTTTGCATCCGGTGCGGATGCGGGTCATCCAGGCAACACCAAGCACAATGTCCTGCGAGGGCGTCACGATAGGCGAGCCGTCGGAGGGACTGAAAATGTTGGACGAGGCCATCATGAGCAGTTGCGCCTCGAGCTGGGCCGCGGGCATGAGAGGCACGTGCACGGCCATCTGGTCGCCGTCGAAGTCGGCGTTGAAAGCACGGCACACAAGCGGGTGTATGCGGATCGCCTTACCCTCGATGAGCACCGGCTGGAAGGCCTGAATGCCGAGGCGGTGAAGCGTGGGCGCGCGGTTGAGCATGACGGGGTGGTCTTTGATGACATCCTCGAGAATGTCCCACACCTCTTCACGGCCCTGGCCAATGGCGCGCTTGGCCGCCTTGATGGTGCTGGCGTAGCCACGCTCCTTGAGCTCGTGAATGATAAAGGGCTCGAAGAGCTCGAGGGCCATCTTCTTGGGCAGGCCGCACTCGTGCAGGTTGAGCTCGGGGCCCACCACGATAACGGAGCGCCCGGAGTAGTCCACGCGCTTGCCAAGCAGGTTCTGACGGAACCGGCCCTGCTTGCCCTTGAGCATATCGGAGAGGGATTTCAGGGGCCGGTTGCCGGCGCCCAGCACGGTGCGGCCGTGCCGGCCGTTGTCGAACAGCGCGTCCACCGCCTCCTGCAGCATGCGCTTCTCGTTGCGCAAAATAACCTCGGGCGCGCGCAGGTCGATGAGCCGCTTGAGGCGGTTGTTGCGGTTAATCACGCGCCGGTAGAGGTCATTGAGATCCGAGGTGGCATACCGGCCGCCTTCGAGCGGCACCAGCGGGCGCAGGTCAGGCGGGATGACGGGGACTATGTCGAGCACCATCCAGGCCGGATTGTTGCCCGACTTGCGCAGGGCCTCCACCACTTTGAGCCGCTTGATGGCCTTCGTGCGCGCCTGCTGGGAGTTGGTCTTCGCGAACTTCACATGCAACTCTTCGCTGAGCGCCTCGATGTCGATCTCCTCGAGCAGGCTCTTGATGGCCTCGGCACCCATCTTCGCCACAAACCGATCGGCAAATTCCGCGCGCGCCTCCTGATACTCATCCTCGCTAAGGGTCTGCATCTTATCGAGATCGGTGTCACCCGGGTCGATCACGAGGTAGTTCTCGAAGTAGATCACACGCTCGAGGGCACGGATCGAGAGGTCGAGCAGATTGCCGATGCACGACGGGGTCGTCTTGAAAAACCAGATATGCGTGACGGGCGAGGCCAGCTTGATATGGCCCATGCGCTCGCGACGCACCTTGCTCTCGGTGATTTTGACACCGCACCGGTCGCAGGTAATGCCGCGGTGCTTGACCTTCTTGTCCTCGCCGCCGCCACCCTCCCAGTCCTTGACAGCCCCGAAGATTCGCTCCCAGAACACGCCGGCTTTCTCGTGCTTGAAAGTGCGGTAATTGATGGTCGCGGGCTTCTTCGCCGCCCCGCGAGACCACTTGAGGATTTCGTCGGGCGAAGCGAGCCGGATGGAAATCGCGTCGAATCGGTCGCCGGTCGTCGGTATATACTTGGCCACAGACTAGTCCTCCGTTGCTTCTTCTTCGGTCTCGGTTTCGCTGGCGCCCTCGACCCGGACGAGCTTGATCACGTCCAGGCACAGGGCCTGCATCTCGCGCACAAGCACGTTGAAGGACTCGGGCGTCCCGGCTTCGACTTCGCGCTCGCCTTTCACGATGGACTCGTAGGCCTTGGTGCGGCCTTGAATGTCATCGGACTTGATGGTCAAAAGCTCCTGCAGCGTGTACGCGGCGCCGTAGGCCTGAAGCGCCCACACTTCCATTTCGCCGAACCGCTGACCGCCGAACTGCGCCTTACCGCCAAGCGGTTGCTGAGTTACCAGCGAATAGGGCCCGATGGCCCGGGCGTGGATCTTGTCATCCACCAAGTGGTTCAACTTCATGATGTAAATCTGGCCAACGCACGTGTCCGAGTGGAAATCATTGCCCGTTCGGCCATCGCGCAGCCGCACCTTGCCGGACTCGGGAAGGCCGGCCTTGCGCAGATACTCGCGAATGTTCTCTTCGCTGGCGCCATTGAACACGGGCGAGGCCACCTTCATGCCCAGGGCTTCCGCCGCCCAGCCGAGGTGGGTCTCGAGAATCTGGCCCACGTTCATGCGCGAGGGGACACCCAGCGGGTTCAGAATAATCTCTACCGGCGTGCCGTCGGGAAGGAACGGCATGTCTTCCTCCGGCACGATGCGCGCAACCACACCCTTGTTGCCGTGGCGCCCGGCCATCTTGTCGCCCACGGACATGCGCCGCTTCGTCGCCACGAAGACCTTGACCAGCTTGATGACGCCCGGGGGCAACTCGTCGCCGCGGCGCATGCGATCGATCTGACTGTCGCGAAAGGCGATGAGCTTCGCTTCTTCCATGGCCGCCATGTTCACCATGCGCGTCAGCGTGGTGCGCACCTTTTCGTTGTCGACCTTCAGGCGCGCGAGCACGCTGTAGTCCACACGCTCCAAGTGGGCCACGCGCACGCGCTTGCCCTTCTCGAGCACCAGCTCGTCGGTCTTGAAGTCGACCACGTCCTCGAGAATCTTCAGGCCGATAATGTCGTCGCGGATCAACTCGACAAACTTGGCGCGAATCTCTTGAATCCGCTCTTCGTACTGCCGCTTGACCTTGCTGATCTCGTTGGTAAGCGCCTTTTTCGAGGCGGCGTCGGCGGCCTTGTCGCGGCGGCTGCAAATCTTCACGTCCACCACCACGCCTTCAACGCCCGGCGGCACGTTGAGCGAGGCGTCGCGCACGTCTTCGGCCTTGTCGCCGAAGATGGCGCGCAACAGCTTTTCTTCCGGCGCAAGCTCGGTCTCGCCCTTGGGGGTGACCTTGCCCACGAGAATGTCGCCGTGCTTCACCTTCGAACCGATCTCGATGATGCCGTCCTCGTCAAGGCTATCGAGGGCGTCCTCACTCACGTTCGGAATATCGCGCGTGATCTCTTCGGGACCCAGCTTGGTATCCCGGGATTCCAGCTCAAACACCTGGATGTGAATCGACGTGTACACATCTTCCTTCACAAGCCCTTCGGAAAGGATGATGGCGTCCTCAAAGTTGTACCCTTCCCAAGCCATGAAAGCGACACGGACATTGCGGCCCAGGGCCAGTTCTCCCTGGTCCGTGGCCGGGCCGTCAGCGATGATGTCGCCCGCATTCACCTTATCACCCCGCTTCACGATGGGCTTCTGGTTGATGCAGGTGTTCTGGTTCGAACGCATGAACTTCTTGAGGGTGTACACGTCCTCATCAGAACGGAAGGGGTTTTCCTTTTCGCCCTTCTTCTTGGTATGGCGCACGCGGATGACTTCGCTGTCGGCGTATTCGATGACGCCGCTACGCTCGGCGCGCACCACAGTACCCGCGTTCTTGGCGGTCACATGCTCGAGACCCGTGCCCACAAAGGGCGACTGGGTCTTGAGCAAAGGCACGGCCTGGCGCTGCATGTTCGACCCCATGAGCGCGCGGTTGGCGTCGTCATGCTCGAGGAAGGGAATCAGTGCGGCGGCCACGGAAACAAGCTGCTTCGTGGACACGTCCATGTAGTCGATCTGGTTCGGGCCGACCTGGGGGAAATCGCTCTGGTGACGGGCAAGCACGATGTCACGGACGAAACGCCCCTTCTCGTCGAGCGGCGCGTTGGCCTGGGCGATGATGTACTTGTCCTCATCATAGGCCGAGAGCATCTCGAACTCGCCCGTAAGCTGGCCGGCCTCGACCTTACGGTACGGGGTCTCGAGGAAGCCGTACTCATTGATGCGCGCATAGGTCGACAGCGAGGCCATGAGGCCGATGTTCGGGCCTTCCGGCGTCTCGATGGGACAAATGCGGCCGTAGTGGGACGGATGCACGTCGCGCACCTCGAAGCCCGCACGTTCGCGGCTGAGACCACCGGGCCCAAGCGCCGAGAGGCGCCGCGTGTGGGTGAGTTCGGCCAGCGGGTTGATCTGGTCCATAAAGTGGCTGAGCTGGCTGCGGCCGAAGAAATCCTTGATTACCGCACTCACCGGCTTCGGGTTCACCAGATTCTGCGGGGTGAGGTTCTCCTCATCCTGATAGTTCATGCGCTCACGCACCGTGCGCTCCATACGCACCAGCCCGATGCGCACCTGATTCGAGAGCAACTCGCCCACCGCACGCACCCGCCGGTTCCCCAGGTGGTCGATGTCGTCGAGCACACCCTCGCCCGACTTCAGCCGCACGAGATACTTGAGCGTGGCGACCACGTCGTCCTTGGTGAGGATTTTGTTGTCCTGGGGAATCTGCAACCCGAGCTTCCGATTTATCTTGTAGCGGCCGACCGCGGCGAAATCGTAGCGGCTGGCATCGAAAAACATGCGCTCGAAGAAATTGCGGCAGGTGGCGTCGGTCGCGGGATCGCCCGGGCGAATGCGCTCGTAGATAGTGCGCAGGGCATCCATCTGGGTCTGGGTGCGATCCTGGGCAAGGGTGAAGATCATGCTCGGGTCTTTGAAGAAGTCCTCCGCGTCGACGAGCACAAACTTCTGAACGTGGCTCGCCAGAATCTGATCGAGAGTCGCTTCGGCCAGCTCCGTGGCGGCATCGGCAATGATCTCACCGGTCTCGACGTCGATCACGTCGGCGGCGAGAAAACGGCCCGCGAGCTCTGCCGGCTCGAATGACTTGCTGCCGATCTTGAACTTGGTGCGGCCGACAGTAACGGTCTCCGTCCTGTAAAACAGGGCGATGATATCTTCCGGCTCTTCGATCTCGAAAGCACGCAGGAACGCCGTGGCGAGCACTTTCGACCGGCGGTCGATGGTCAGCCACAGATTGTCGTTCACATCGTACTCGAACTCGAGCCACGCCCCGCGGTAGGGAATGATCCGCGCGGAAAGCAGGGGCTTGCCGTTCTGATGAATCTTACGCTCGAACGATACACCGGGCGATTTGTGCAATTGGCTCACGATGACGCGCTCGGCACCGTTGATGATGAACGTGCCCGTCGGCGTCATGACCGGGAGATCCCCCAGGAAAACCTCCTGCTCGACCATGATCTTCTCACGCAACTCGTTCGACGAGCCCACTTCTTCATAGCGCACGAGACGCAGCAGGGCCTTCAACGAGGCCGCATACGACATGCCGCGCTCCTGGCACTCCTGCACCGTGTACTTCGGTGGCGCGAACGAGTAGTTCACAAACTCGAGACGGGTAAGGTTGTCCGGCGAGGCGATGGGGAATATTTCGTGCAAAACTTCCTGCAAGCCACGCGTCTCCCGTTCGTCGGGCGGCACTTCCCACTGGAGAAAATCACCGTAAGACTTGGTCTGAATTTCGATCAGGTCCGGAAGATCGAGCGGATCGGGGATTTGGCCCAACGTGTAACGCGATAGGGTGGGAGCAACAGCCATGCGGACACTCCTTTGGTGTAAGGGTTTGTCAGCTCAGGTGTTAGACAGTCGCAATCGACGCATCTCGGAATGGAACACCGGCGCTAATAGACAGATCTTCCCCTACGCGGGGAGCAGTCTGTAAATATAGCAAGAAACCCGCCAAATGTCAAATGGCTGTCCAGGCGCGCTTGCCGCCCGGCAGACGCATGCACACTTCACCTGCTTCCACACGCGCAAGACCACCCGCGTGCCCGATGCATTCCCGGGGCTGGATGGCGCTGTGTACACACAACCAGACCGTCCAGGCATCAACATGAAATTTCGGAACGAGACACACAAGCTGCCCGCCTGCATTATGTTACCATCTGTGGATAGCACCTTGTTTATCATGCGCCACCGCCCCATCATCCTTCGGGGTCGAAGGAAGCGGGTGGCCTCATGACCAGTGCACGACGCCCCCGTTGGGCAATAGGCAAAAACCAACGCGGATCACCTTTTTGCCAATGCCTCGAACCGATAAGGAACGTACCCATGCAAGTTACACCGCGATTCATGTTGCGCGCCATTGGCCTGGGTTTGATGGTTACGCAAGCGCTCCCTGCATTTGCATCGCCCCAGGCTGAACCGGTGGAAGCTCCGCTGGACCGCCGCTATCTCGCGGTCGACACCGCACTGCACGATACACTCGAACACATAACGCTCGATATGAAGCAGGCGCGGCGCACCCATGAACTCTGGCGGCAGTTCGACGCGCCCTGGGAGGAGAAGCATGGCCTCACCCTGGGCGCATTGGGCCGGGTGATCCGTGACCATGAGGGGCGGTACCGCATGTACTACGAACTCATGCACGCCAATGCGGAACGCGTGACAGCCGTGGCATTCAGTGAGGACGGCATCCACTGGGAAAAACCGGCGCTCAACCTCGCACCGGCCATCGTGGACGACCCGGCGAGCAACCTGATTGCCGTGTCGCCGCCGGACGACGACGAAGGCCGCGGGCTCCTGGATGGCAAGTGGTACCGGGGTGCGCACGCGTTCTACGACGCACACGCCACCACGCCCGACACGCGCTATAAGCTCGTCTGGCGCCAGGGCCACGATATGTACGTGGCGAGTTCCAAAGACGGCCTGCGCTTCGTGACGCACGGGCGGGCGGTCGATTACTACGCAGACACCTGCCCGTCGCATTTCTTTGATCCCCGGCGCGATGCCTATGTGATCTACGGACGCGTCTGGCTGGACAAAAAGAACCGCCCCACCGTCCAGGACAGACTCGGCGCCGACGGCGACCCACCCGCGCGCCGGGGTGTCGTGCTGCATCGCTCACCCGCCTGGGATGAGGTTCCATGGCCCGAGGCAATGGTGAAGGAGGTCCTCATCGACCCGCTGGATGTCTTCGATGACGGCGGCTGGACCGATATCTACACGCCCAATGTCCAGCTCTATCATGACCAGTATGTGGCCTTGCCCGCAGTCTTCTTCCGGCGCGTGCTGCCCGACCGCACGGGCACGGCCGGGCCAATCTACCCCGTGTTCATGCACAGCGCCGACGGCCGCCATTGGACGTTCCCCGACAAGAAACATCCCATTATTCACCTGGAACCGCACCGCCTCCGCACAGACGAAGGTATGGAAGCCGGCATGATCTTCCCCGCTTCCAACATCCTGGTCCACGGCGAAGAACTCCGGGTTTACTATGCCGCCCGCGGCTACCAGCATTATGCGGACAGTCCAGGCAGCCGCGACGACGTCACCTACAACCTCGCCGTGCTCCGGCGCGACGGCTTCGCGAGCTTACGCGCACACGACACAAACCCGGGATTGTGGCGCACCCCCGCCATCACGGTGCCCGAGGAAGCCACCACGCTGCATGTGAACGCCGACGTGGCCGGTGAACTGGTTGTGGAACTCTGCGATGCGGAAAGTGGGAACCCCATCGAGGGCCTCACCGCCACAGACTGCATCCCTTATGCCGGCAACGATACCAAGGCCACGGTGCGGTGGCAGTCAACCGGTTTGGACACCGTCGCCGGCCGCACGGTTTACTTCAGTTTTCACATAGCAGACGGCGAGATATTCAGTTTCTGGTTTGACTAACATGGGCCGCAGGCCCAAGTCTTCTGGCGCCCGGCACGCCAGAGCGCTGAAAGCCCGGGCCACAAATCTTCATAAATCCCTTAACCGTTTGCCGTGAGCCGTTTCCCATACGTCATACAACGCCCTGGTATCAGCGCGGGTAGCGGTTCTGGCCCACCCGCTGTTTCTATCAGTCAA
>CAZMVU010000046.1:7706-26851 GCA_964569295.1 uncultured Nitrospirales bacterium | reverse complement strand
CCTCCTCGGCATGGATGAACTCTCAGAAGACGATAAGATCCCCGTAGCGCGCGCGCGCCGCATCCAGCGATTCCTCTCCCAGCCGTTCTTCGTGGCCGAGCAGTTCACCGGCATGGAGGGACGCTACGTATCGGTCGAGGACACTATCCGCTCGTTCAAGGAAATTCTCGAAGGCGAGCATGACGACATGCCCGAATCGGCCTTCCTCTTCTGCGGCACCATCGAAGAGGCCCGGGAAAAGGCCGAAAAAATCCAGCAGAGCGGAGACGAGGAGTAAACCGTGGCCATCGAGGTCGAAATCTACGCGCCCGAGCGCACGAGCGACAGTTTCACTGCCGAAGATGTGGTGCTGCCCGGTCAGGCTGGTGTGTTTACCATACAGACGGGGCACACCCCGCTGCTTAGCACGCTTATCCCCGGTGTGCTGATCGTGAAAAGCACGGACGAGGAGGAACGTTTTTTCTCGGTCGCCAGCGGTTTCGCGGAAGTGCGCAACGACCGTGTCGTCGTGCTCGCCAAGGCCTTCGAACGCAGTGAAAGCATCGACACCAGCCGCGCGGAAGCCGCCCGTCAACGCGCCGAAGAACGCCTCGAAACCCGCGATCCCGAGACCGATGTGCAGCGTGCGCAACTCGCCCTCGCCCGCGCCAATGCCCGCATGAAAGCAGCGAACCGGCAAGGGTATTGAAAGAAACAGGGACAGACTACGAAACACTTGACTTCGTGGTCCCGCGCAGCCTACCGTGGCCGCATGAGTCGTGTAGGGCGTATAGTCGTTCCCGGAATGCCTCATCATGTGACGCAACGGGGCAATCGCCGCGCTGACGTGTTCTTGTGCGACGCGGACCGCGAGGCCTATCTGCGTTTCCTGCGTACCTACGGCCAGAAGCGCGGTCTTGCCATCTGGGCCTATTGTCTCATGTCGAACCACGTCCACCTTGTCGCGGTTCCGGCACAGGAGACCTCGCGCAGCGCCGGCCTGCGCGATGCCCATACGGTGTATGCGATGTATTGCAACACCCGCACGGAACTGTCGGGCCACGTATGGCAGGGGCGCTTCCACTCCACCGTGCTGGACGATGCGCACCTGTGGGCCGCCGTGCGCTACGTGGAAAACAACCCCGTCCGGGCCGGCATGGTGAAGCGCGCCGAAGACTACCCCTGGTCGAGCGCCGCCGCCCGCTGCTCGGGCAACGATGACCCCGTGCTCGCGGACGGCCTCCCCCTCGTGAAGGCCGTCGAGGATTGGCGGGCCTGGCTGCGTGAGCCCTTCGAGGACGAGGACGCTTGCTATGAGGCCATTCGCGGGCACACGCACACCGGTCGTCCTTGCGGCGCGCCCGCCTTCGTCGAGCACCTCGAGCGCCTGACCGGACGCCCCCTGCGCCCCAAAACCCGCGGCCCAAAACCCGGAACTAAATACAAAAAGCGAAAAGATTCGTAGTCTGTCCCTGAAACTTTAGTGGCTATTGGAAACGGAGTGTGCCGCGGAAGGTGTGCGGGTTGCCCGGGGGTTCGGCCTCGGGCCAGGCGCTGTGCTCGTTGGTGGCGTTGATGCGGTGGCGCACGAAATGGATGCGCCAGGTGTCGCCTGGGTTCGGGTGCTGGCCCAGGGTGGAAAAGGGTAGTGTAAGGACCGCTTCCCACGCGTCATCACGCTGTTGTGTTGTCCCTTCCCAGTCGCCGTCCCATGCGGCATCGCCGCGGCGGCTGTCGTAGCGCGCGCCGCGTGCGTTCACGAGATATCGTTGCGGTTGATCGTCGAGCGGGGCCACACGCACCTCGATACTTTCCTGTTCCCAGAGCGGGCTATCGTGCGGCGCCTCCTCGGCGAACAACGCATGCATGCGCGGTTCCCATGCGGTGACGGTGAGCACGAGTTCCTCGGGAGTGCGGTGTGCGCGCACGACGGTCGGGGCTTCGGCAAAACGTTCTTCGTCTATTCGAAAGCCCCGGGCCACGCCGCCGCCTGTGGCGCGGGAAGCGGGCGGTTGCCGCGAAACCACGAGTGTGGGTTCGGGGACCTTGGCGAAGATGCGGATTTCCCGTAATACGGCGCGTGTACCTACGGATTGCGCGACGAGCCGCAAGCGGCCGGTAGTAAGCGGCTGGCGCAGCAGGATCGGCCCGCGCACATAGCCGCCCGCGTCCTCCCAGGTACGTAAGCGCGTGAAGGCGCTCCCGTCTTCGTAGGCGCAGGTGACGGTCTTGGCCCCGACCGTGGTGTAATCCACGCGGACCACATCGGCCGGCGCTTGAAAGGCGATGGTGGCGGTGACTTCGCCCGGCGCGTCCTGAAACGCGGGGGCAACGGGCACTTCCGCCACGGGTCCCGGTACCCCGCCGGCGGCGTTGCGCCAGGCCAGGAGTGGGCGGCCGAACAGGATGGAAGCAGGCACAAAGAGCCGTTGCTTGTCCGCCGTCTCGACAATGCGCGCGCTACGCTCTTCGGTCACGGTGGGATCAATGGCGGCCTGCGCCTCGACAAGGCCCGATACGGCATCCAGGGCGTCATTGCGATCGCCGGCGGCGAAGGCGGCCTCGATCTCGGCATAACGCAGCAGGTTGTTGTACAGGGCATGAACGGTGTCGAGGGCCGTGTCGTCTTCCGGCAACTGTGCCTCGATACGCTGTACCAACGCTTCGAATGCCGCGCGTAACGCTTGGGGGGGTTGCTCTCCCGTGCGGAATGCTGCATCGAGGTGCGTCATGACGGCGTCGCGCTGTTCGTCGAAGGTTGGTGCCCAAAGCTGCACGTTGAAGTAGTCGTTGAGTCCCAGCGGCCAGGCGCGCGCGGTGTCCACGCCGTGCCAGGCGAGGTCGAGCATGGCATGGGTTGCCGCCGTGGGCGAGGCGCCGGTGTCGATGAGGAGTCCCGCGCATGGGGCCGCGTCATCGCGCACGGCTTCATAAGTGCGGATTGGGTTGTCCACGGCCAGAATGGCGTTGCTGTCCGGGCGCCCGCCATAGTGTATACGGTCCACCGTAAGATCGCGCGGCAACGTCCGGCCGATATTGAACGGGGCGGGTTCTGCGTCCCGCAGCCGGTCGTCGCGCAGCAAGAGGCGCGGGGTGGTTGCGGTATCCGCGAAAGCCGCTGCTACGGCACGCACCGATTCGGCAAACGCCGCGGCATCATCCTGTACGCTGCGCCGGCAGCGCATGTCTTCGCGCAGGCGCGTAACGCGGGCGTGCCCGAGATAGACGAACCTTGGCGCGAGCGCATCGGCCAGGCGGCGGGCATTCTGCGCCAACGCCGCGTGCGCTTCCCCGGAATGGGGGCAGAGTGCGTCGGTGCCGGGGGGCACATGGCTATACGTTACCGTCACACGCGCGCCTTCGGGAATGCCGCCGGTCGAAATACGATAGAGGTACCAGGGACTGTGGTCCGCGGCATAGGGCGGGGCGGTGTGCCCCGGCTCGATGCCGAAGTCCGTGCCGCGGGTGCAGGTTTCGAGTGCATCGCAGCGCACGCGAATGGGCGATTCCGCCGTGTGAAGCACATTGCGCTTGGTCAATGACACAAACTCTTCACCCGTAAGCGTGTGCGTTTCGCTGTGGATGCGCCCTTCCGCCGCTTCGGGATGGCGGGCGAGAAAGGGTTCGGCGCCGCTGAGTGTGCGCAGCGTGGGTATGGGTGTCATACCGCGCCGCCGGAGCATTTCGAACACATGCGCCCAGGCATCGAGGCGTGCGCCCGCAGCGAAGTCCGGGTGATCGAAAATGACGAGATTGCACAGATGTTTCGCGAGGGCGTTCACGATCGTGTCGTCCGGGAGATCGTAAAGGACCACGCCCCGTGTTTCCCTGCGCGGCGCTTCTTCGAGATCGAGGGCGGGCAATTGGGCGCCGTGCTGGGCGATGAGCGCGCGCAGCCGGTTGAGTCCGTGGTATACCCCGGCCGTGTCGCGTCCGCAAATAGCGAGCGTGCCGGCGCGTGTGCGCAGCCGGAAACCGCCCGAAGCCAACGCGGCGGTCTCTTTCGCGAGGCGGCGCAGCGCCCGCCGTTCGAACGCGGGATGGGTGTTGTACACGCCCACCACGAGCGCGTCGTCCGGGATGTCGCCCTCATAGCGCACGATGGCCGGGGGGGCGTCGAGCGCGGCCAGGCTGTCGCGGATGGCGTCGGCGCGGTTGCCCGGGGTGCCGGGCGCGAGCACGACGCGGGTGGTGTCCTCGAAACGGAATTCTTCCGCCGGGCCGTCGAGGTGCATCTGGGAGATGGGAGCGGGCCCGAGGTTTACCAGGACGAGCAGCGCGGTCAGGGCGGGGGTCATCGGTTGCGCTCCATGATGTACTGGGCCAGTGCGCGGAACACGTCCGCCTCGGCGCCAAAGGGGGTAAGGGTTTCGATTGCGTTGCCCACGGCCTCGGCGCCGCGCGCACGAGCCTGCTCGATGCCGACGAGGCCGGGGTAGGTGGACTTGTGGCGGGTCTTGTCGCTGCCCACGGGCTTGCCGAGCACGGCGGCCGTGCTGGTCACATTGAGGATGTCGTCGGCAATCTGAAAGGCGAGTCCGATGTTTTCGCCGTAGCGGGTGAGCGCCGCGAGCTGTTCCCCGGCCGCGCCCGCCAGCAGGGCGCCCGCCCGCACGGACACGCGGATGAGGGCGCCGGTTTTGCATGTGTGGATTTGCTGGAGCGCTTCCAGCGTGAGCCGGTGGTTTTCCGCCGCGAGATCGCGCATCTGGCCGCCGACCATGCCGGCTACCCCCGCCGCGTGTGCCATTTCTGCGACAATGGCGGCATTGCCGGATTCGGCGAGCACGCCGAACGCCATGGTGAGCAGGCCGTCGCCTGCGAGGATGGCGGTTGCTTCGTCGAAGGCGCGGTGCAGCGTGGGTTTGCCGCGGCGCAGATCGTCGTTGTCCATGGCGGGCAGATCGTCATGCATGAGCGAATAGGTGTGAATCATCTCGACGGCGCATGCGGCGGGGAGGGCGGGGGCGTCGTCTCCGGCAATGACGTCGGCGGCGCCCAGGGCGAGGGCCGGGCGCAGGCGTTTCCCGCCGGCAAAAAGGCTATAGCGAATGGCGTCGGCGAGGCGGGGCGGTACGTTGCGCCAGGCGGCGATGTGTTCCTCAAGGGCGGCCTCGGTGCGCGCTCCTTTGGCTGCGAGGAAGGCTTCCACGTCCATCAGAAGAGCAAGTCCTCATCGTCATCCTCGCCATGTTCCTCCGGGGCGGTTTCCGGCGGCGGCTGTTCCCCCGTGGGCGCGGCTTCTTCCGATCGCGCTTGGCGCTGGTTTTCCGGGGGCGCCGCGCCGTTATCCCCCGTGTCGAGCGGCTTGGCCTCGATTTCCCCCTCGGCGTTCTTGGTGAGCACCTCGATCTTTTTTTCCGCGTCGGCGAGGGCTTTCTCGCAGCGCTTGGCCAGCTTGATGCCTTCCTCGAACCGTTTCAGGGCATCGTCGAGTTCGAGTCCGCCCTCTTCGAGGGCGCCCACAATGGCCTCGAGTTTCTCCAGATCCTTTTCGAAGCTAGGCGCTGCCATGGTTCTCATCCTTCAAGTGGGTCACCGAGGCGCTGGCACTTCCCCGGCCCAAACGCACCTCGAGGGTGTTGCCGGGAGCGAGCTGCCGGACGTCTCGAACGAGTTCGCCGGTGTCTTGCTTGAACGCGATGGCATAGCCGCGCGCGAGTATGGCCACCGGGCTGAGCGCGTCGAGGTGGGTGCGCAACGGCGTGAGCCGGGCGCGGGCACGCTCGACGACGGCGGCGCCGATGCGCAGGTTGCGGCGGCGCAGGTCGGCCAGGCGTTCGCGGCTGCGCCGCACCTGGTTCGTTGGCGACAGCAGGGCGAGGCCGCGCTTCGTTTTCTCGAGGTGGTTGCGCCGCACGGCGATGTGCTGTGCGGTCAGCTGTTCGAGGCGCATGCGCAGATCGTCGCAGGTCTGGCGCCGTTCACGCAGGATTATATCGGGACGGCGGAAGACAGGGCTGCGCAGGGCGGCCGCGACACGATGGCGCACGCGGTCAAGCGTGGCCCCCAGGCCCCGGCCCAGGCGCCGGCGCAACGTGGCGATTCGTTCGACCAGCGCCTCGTGTTCCTGCACGACGATTTCTGCCGCGGCCGAGGGCGTGGGCGCGCGCACGTCCGCCGCGAAGTCCGTGAGCGCGTAGTCGATCTCATGGCCCACGGCCGAGATTATAGGGGTTGGCGTATCGAAGACCGCGCGCACGACGGCTTCCTCGTTGAAGGGCCACAGGTCTTCGAGCGAGCCGCCGCCGCGCCCAACGATCATGACATCGACCCCGTAAGTGTCCAGCGCGCGGATGGCCGCCACAATTTCGCGTGCCGCTTCCGCGCCCTGTACGCGGGCCGGATAGAGCACCACATGCACATGCGCGAAACGGCGGTTGATGACGTTGAGCATATCGCGTATAGCGGCGCCGGTGGGCGAGGTGACGATCCCGATGCGGCGCGGGAGCATAGGAAGGGGTTGCTTGTGCGCCTGGTCGAAGAGCCCCTCGGCCGCCAGTTTTTTCTTCAGCTTCTCGAAGGCGAGTTGAAGCGCGCCCAGGCCCTTGGGCTGTATCTTCTCGCAGATGATCTGGTAGTTACCGCGCCGCTCGTAGACGGTTATCTGGCCGAACACGGCCACCTCGATCCCGCTTTCGGGGCGGAACCGGAGGCGTTGCAGGCGTCCGCGAAACATGACCCCGTCGAGCTGGGAGCCCTCGTCCTTCAGGGTGAAGTAGGCGTGGCCCGCCGGGGACGCGCGCCAGTTCGAGATTTCGCCCGCCACCCACACCCGGCCCACCTCCCCCTCGAGCAGATGCTTCACGCGGCGGGTCAGTTGCGATACGGTCCAGATATCGGGAGCTTGTGTGGCCATGGCGCGCAATTGTACCGAATCCGGCGGGCATGGGGAAAGCGGGGAGTGCGCCTGGCAGGGCGTTGGTGCAATGAAACCGGCGCAGTCCCGGCGCTCGCGCTACAGCCCGCATCCTCCTTCCCCCCGCATTACTCCGAGAGGAATCCCGGCTCCGGGTTTTCCGCGGGGGTGTAGGTAAAAGGCGTTTCTTCCGGTACGACGCGCACGGGCGTGGTGAACTTGAGGTTGCGGCCGGTGGGGCCGGCGAAGGTGAGCTCGACCATGTAGGCGGTCCACCCGCTGTCCGGCGTGTCCACATGACCGGTCCAGGCGCCGTCTTCCGCGGCCGTGAGGGCTGTGGATTCCCATTTCCGGCCCAGCACATCCACGCGGAAATCACGCTGCTCGGGGTTTGTGGCTTGCCACAGGTGTACTGCCTCGGGTTTCTGGTCCGCTGTCACGCGGATGGTCTCGGCATCCGGGAACGACCAGTCGTAGGTGGGCAATGCCGCGCCGCTGGCCCACATGCGGTAGAAGGCGATGACCGACTCCGGCGCGTCGCTGACCATGAGGCTGTGCCCGACATTCGGCACGTAGCGTATCCAGACCGGTTCGGTGAGATCGTCGATATAGAACTGCGCGGAGTCCGGCAGGAAGAACTGGTCGCCGCAGGCGTTGACGAGGTACTTCGGGAAATCGTAGCGCTCGTTGTAGGAAAAAGGCTCGACGATATCCATCAACGCTTTGTACTCGGGGGTTTCCATGCGCTCCATGATGTCCATCTCGACGTAATCGTTTACCGCCGGCGCCCAGAAGCCATAAACCGACCAGTGGTGCCGGAACGACGGCACGATGTTGAGCAGATCGATCACCATGGGGCACATGGCCGCGACCCGCTTGTCCACGGCGCCCGTGGTCCAGGTGGTCCAGCCGCGCTTCGACGCGCCCGCCACGAAGAAATCGTCAACCTCGATGCCGCCGCCCGCTTCGCTTGCGCAGAACGCCTGGATGGTGTCCATGGCGCGCACGGCCGCTTTGGTCATGGGCAGGCGCAGCAGCCAGTTGGCATCGCCGGTCTTCATGAACTTGTCCCACGTATACGCGATGATGGCGTCCTCATTGCGGTGCTTGTCCTCGTCGGCGAATTGCAGGGTCTCGTTGGGTATCTGGCCCAGCGATGCCGTGACGGCGCCGATACCCCGGGCGATGGTTACGTGCAGGTAATCCGGGCTCGTGGGCGCCTCCGGGGTGTTGCGCCCCCCGCCGATGAGGAGCATGGCGGTATCATGCGTGATTTCGTCCGGCACAATGATGTTAAGCCAATGCTGCCACACCGGGCGGTCCACCTCGCCCGCGCTGCGCCAGGTCTGGGAGGTGAGGTTGATGATGTAGCCCGTCCAATCCGAACCGCGCCGTGTGCTCACCAGCTCCCAGTCGTATGCGGGGTCTTCCTCGGCGACATAGCGGTCGAGGGCCGTGGCGGTCTCGGCCGTGGCGCGTGCGTGGGGGTAGAGTGCGCTGTCCTCGGCGGCGGACGCGGCGAAGGCCGTGAGAAAACAGCAAACAAGCGGCAGGAAAAGTCCGCGATGCAGGCGGTGGGGAAACATCATGTAAGGATCTCCGGAGTGGTTTTAGACAATGGCGTTTAGACACGCGCGGGGCGGCCGTGGTTTCGTGCGCGCCCTATTGGGATGGGCAAGCGCGGCCGGGAACCGCCGGCCACAGAAAATGCGCCCCCGCCTGTCATACCTGACGACGGGGGCGCCTGGATTCCGTTCGGGTAAGTGGCCCGGCCCCCGCCGTTAGCTCGATATAATCGCGCCCGTCAGCCGTGCGACCGTCCCATTGGCTGGCGGTTCGCCGCCATCCTCGATATACCGGTGGAAGTCCACATGGCCATCCAGGTACAAGACATTCGCCCCGCCGGGCACATGGTTAAAGTCCGCCACGGTAGTCGCCAGCACGTCCGACATGATCCAGACGGTGCTCTGTGCCTGGGCGGTCCGCGCCGCGTTGTTGATGTCGGTAATCAGGAACCGCTCGATACCTTCGCGTAACCGGTAAATGGTTTCGCCGCCGCCATTGCCAAGCGGCACATCCGTCGGCAGGCCCACCACGCCGGCGACGGTTTCAATGTCGTCCCGGTTTACATCCATATCGTTCGCGCCGTCAATCGGCACGCCGCCGAACAGCCCGAGCGCCGCCACGGCCTTCTCGATCGTGACCACGAGCATGGCGCCGAGCTGTGCGCTGCCCAGCCCACTAACCGGGTCGCCGAGTGCGCCGGTCAACATGGCCACGTCGAAGACCGGGTCGTCCGCCCGGGTTTTGTCGAGCACATAGCCGAGGTAGACGTAGCTGTCGTCCGCCTCGACCAGGCCGTCGCCCCCATCACACGGCAAATGCAGGTGTGGTTCGCCCGTCACGTCGTTGATCCAGAATTCCTCCTCCGTGTTGGCGTCCGAGGGGCACAAGAGCACGGCCGGGTCAGTGAGATACTCAGGATAGATCGTGCGCATATCCGGCGCGGCCCCCAGCAGATCGCCCGTGTCTACGACGGGAAGCGCCGGATTGTCGCAATCCACCTCGTTCACGTCCCCGATGGCGAGCACCGGCGGAAAGCGTTCGCCCGGATCCTCGTTCGAGTACATCTTGAAGATAACCCCCATCTGCTTGAGATTGTTCGCGCAGCTCGCCCGCCGTGCGGATTCGCGCGCCCGGGCCAGTGCTGGCAACAAAATGGCCGCCAGAATGCCGATGATGGCGATAACCACCAACAACTCGATGAGTGTGAACCCACGCCTGCCTGACTTGTTGCCACGACACTTCATAACGCCTTCCTCCTTTTAAGATTAGTACGGTGAACCAGAAAACGTAACCTGTGGAGCCGCATACCCCGTCTCCAAGGCTGTGCCCAGTGTAGCAAAGAAATGCGGTTTATGCTAGAGGAAAGATCAGCGACAATTACAAGGGGGAGGAGCCAGAACCTCAACCGGCTTCCGATGCGGCGTGTAGGCGGCAGACCGAAAGGGGATGCGTGATGACAGGGGTTCTTGTGGAATCGTTGCCTGAGGCGGACAAGGCGCGTAGCGCGGCATGGCGTTGGGGCAACGTCCCGCGCGTTACCGGGGCACGACACCGATGGTGAGTTCCCGGTCTTCGATGCGGGCGCTCGAACCATCGGCGACATCGCGCATGCTGACCGAGGTGGCGAGCACCTCCTGCGCGATTCAGGAATCTAAGTTGCAGGAAACCACTGCTGCAAGACCTGCTTGAGCTTGGCGAAGGCTGGGTCGGTGCAGCGAGCAAGGCCGACGTTTTGTGCGAGTCGGGCGAATATGGCCGAAGAGAATGGCTTTTGTGCCTGTCTGAGCACATCCTGGACGCATTCCTTTGGGGCGTTTGGTTTGGAAGCCTGCGCTTGCCATAATTCTTGCTTCTCCAAGTAGGCGCGCAGTTCTGTTGGTTGCCCTTGCCAGCCGAGAGCTGATGGAACGTGGGGCGAATCGCTCCAGACCCAGGCTTCTAACTCTGGTACAATGACCACGGCTTCCGCGCGATTTCCCCAACCTTCCGCGGACAGCGACTCCCTGACACTTGCTTCGAGTGTTTGAGAGGAATCCTTCTCGCGGCCGCACCCGTCTCTATCAAACACAACGAGCGCGTACGTGTACCGCTGCGACAAGGGACCGAGTATATTGCCCGCATATTTTCGACAACCGGAATCGTTTTCCGGATGCGTGAAGGAATCGTAAGAGATTTGACGGATGCGCAGGGATTCGTGCCGGGTCAACAATCCCGTTACGGCTGCCTCGATGCATTTATCCGCTGCAAGCACGACCAGGTCTTTGACGCCTTCGTCGGTCATCCGAGCACCCCGGCGGCGAAGAGGGCGCCCAGATTGCTCTCGCCATGCCAATCGCGCAGGCAGGGATGCCGGTCGCCACGCACGATATCCGTGCCGCCTTCGGGCGTCTTGGCGAAGCACAACACGTCTTGGGGTTCCGCCAGGCTAAGGATAACCGGCGAATGCGTGGCCATGAGAATCTGAGCGGAATACACGGATGACAGCGACTGGTACATGGTTTCGACGGCGCGCGGGTGGATGCCATTCTCCGGTTCCTCGATGAGGTATGCGCCGCGCAGGCCGGGCAGGTAGGCGGGTAGCGTGAGCGCGAGCATGCGGAGCGTGCCGTCGGACGCCATCCACGAGGGCACGCGCAGGCCGCCTTCGTATTCAAGGACAAGATAGCGATGGCGGTCGTCCGGCCGTTCGATGGTGAGGATGTTCGTAAGGTCTGAAAATGCGGTTCGCAGGTGCGCCACCCACTCCTGAAGTTGCGAGGGGTTCTCTCTCTCGAGCCGGTTGATCACCCACGGCAGGTTGGAACCGTCGGGGTTAAAGCCCTTCGTCCGTGTCGGCGGGCTCGCATGGCGGATGGCGAGGCTGTTCAGGGCGAATTGCTGGACCCTCTCGGAGAGCAGTGTCTTCAGCCACGTCGAAACGGGGAATTTGGATTCATCTTCCGGCAGGTTGCCAAGGGCGGACTTCCTGAGGCCAAGCTTGTACGACATAGCCCAGCGCTTGGCCTTTTCTTTCTCCACCTCCGGGTAGAAGTTGTCATTGCCGCCCGAACGTTTGGTCACAATCGTCTTGGTGTTTCGAACGTGGCTACTGAGCAGAACCGACTCAGGCGGATGCCCAGGCGTAGGAAACTCATCCTGTGCTTGCGATTCGCTGAGTGAATTTGTGCGCTTCACAAACTGGACAGTTTCGTCGGCAATGCCCACGCCCGCCGTCGAATCCTCGAGCGTGATTGCGACCTGATACCGAATGGTGTCGTAGTCACCCTTGGGTAGGGTGGCTGCCAGCGAATCGGGAATCGCCGCCTCCACCGCAAGCTCGAACCGGTCACCTGCCCGGCTCCAAACCAGGTCCTGCGGGTTGGCCGTGCGCTCTTCGATGGCGGCGTCGAGGCCATCGGCCACGAGGCGGCCCAGAAACGCGACCACATCCAAGAAGGTGGTCTTACCGCTGGCATTGGGCCCGACGAGCACGTGGAACCGGTCGAGGTCCTGGCTGACATAGCGCAGGCACCGGTAGTTCAGCGCTTCGATGCGTGCGATCATGTGCGGTGCTCCACCTGGGTTGCTCAATAGGCCACGGGACGGATTGTTCCGCCGTGATTCATTCTAGGAAGTTGTGCCGGGAAGAACAAGGAGAAGATGGCGCGTTGCGTTCGCGGACTCGTTTCACGCACCCCTATACAGAAGAAGACGTTGGGGCAACGTCCCGCGCGTTACCGGGGCACGACACCGATGGTGAGTTCCCGGTCTTCGATGCGGGCGCTCGAACCATCGGCGACATCGCGCATGCTGACCGAGGTGGCGAGCACCTCCTGCGCGATGTTGTTCTTGTACTGCGTGAGGACTTCGGCGAGCTCGGCGTCCGCGGTCTGGACGGTCACGTCGATGCGGGCGTCGTAGGCGAGGCCCTGTTCCTTGCGGATGTTCTGCACGCAGTGGATGAACTCGCGCACCCAGCCCTCGCGGCGCAGTTCGTCCGTGATTTCCGTGGCGAGGACCACCACCATGTTGCGCCCCTGCGCCGCGGTGAAGCCTTCCTTCGCGGCAAGGCGCACCTCGACCTCCTCGGGCGAAAGCTGCACGGTCTCGCCCTCGACATCGAGCTCGAGCACACCGCTTTGCAGTGCGTTGTAACAGGCGGCGCCGTCGCTCTGGGCGAGGGCTTTGCCGATGGCCTTCACCTTCTTGCCGTATTTCGGGCCGAGGAGTTTGAAGTTGGGCTTCACTTCGTAGGAGACATACTGGTCGGCCTGTTCCGTGAACTCGACCTCTTTGATGTTAAGCTCTTCTTTGATGAGCGCGGTGTGGTCCGCGAGGCCCTGCTTCACACGGTCATTGGCGACGACCAGCTCGCACAAGCCGAGCGGCTGACGCACCTTGATGTTCTCGCCACGGCGTGCGGAAAGCCCGAGGCGCACGGCCTCGCGTGTGGCGCCCATGGCGCCGAGGAGGATGTGGTCGATGGCCTTCGCGTCGGCCTCGGGGAAGAAAGTAAGGTGTACACTCTCCGCCGCGCCGGGCAAGGGCTTCGCCAGGTTCTGCCAGGTGACCTCCGAGAAGAACGGCAGGAACGGCGCGGCCATACGCGCGAGCTTCAGCAGGCACTCGTAGAGCGTCCAGTAGGCGTCGGCCTTGTCATCGGTCCAGCCCGAGGCCCAGAACCGCGCACGGCTCCGGCGCACATACCAGTTCGACAGCCCGTCGATGAAGCCCGACACCGCCCGGGCGGCGGGGTTCAACTCGTACTTGTCCATGTTCTCACGCACATCGATGATGGTGCGGTCGAGCTCATGGAGCACCCAGCGGTCGAGTTCGGCGCGCTCGTCCCGTGGCCGCCACTTGGCGGGGCCGTCATTGCTCGGTGCGGGGGCGTCGTCCGGGTTGGCGGCGGCTTCGCGCAGGAGTTCGGCGGGCGCGTTCATAGGGTGGAAGCCGTCGAGGTTCGCGTAGATGTTGAAAAAAGAGAACACGTTAAACCAGCGGATGAGGTTCTCGCGCTGCGCTTCCTCGACGTTGTGCTCGGAAAGCCGGCCGGTGCTCGTGGGCGGATTCTTCGCGAAGAAGGACCAGCGCAGCGCGTCGGCCGAATACTGGTCGAAAAGATACTGGGGCTCGCGGTAATTCTGGAGGCGTTTCGAGAGCTTGGTACCGTCCTCGCCCATGATGTGGCCAAGGCAGATGCACGTCTTGAATGGGTGCGGCCACTTCGCGATTTCCTCGCCGTGAACCACGGTCGAGATGGCCAGCAGCGCATAGAACCAGCCGCGGGTCTGGTCGATGGCCTCCGAGATGAAGTCCGCCGGGAACCGCTCCTTGAACTTCGCCTCGCTGCCCGCGACGTGCGGGTAGCCCCACTGTGCGAAAGGCATCGAGCCGGCGTCGAACCACACGTCGATCACCTCGGTCACGCGGCGCATGCGCGCCTCGGGATCTTTCGGGCTCTGGTAGGTGACCGCGTCGATGTAGGGTTTGTGAATCTTGAGGTGGTCCTGGAGGCCGGGGTCCGCGGCCTTCGCCTGTTCCCACACCTCGGTCCCCTGCACATCCGGCTTGGCCATGAGTTCAGCGTACGAGCCCACGGCCTCCATGTGGCCGGTCTTCTCGCACACCCACACGGGCAGCGGCGTGCCCCAGTAGCGCTCGCGTGAAAGCGCCCAGTCCACATTGTTCTCGAGGAAATTGCCGAAGCGCCCGTCGCGAATATGCTCGGGCAGCCACTTGATCTTCTTGTTGTTTGCGAGGAAGTTGTCGATGAACTGCGAAGTGCGGATGAACCAGCTCTTGCGCGCATACTGGATCAGCGGGTCCTCCTCCGCGCGCGGGCAGAAGGGATACGGGTGGCGGTAGGTGTCCTGCTTGAACATCCGTCCGCGCTCCTTCAAGACCCGGTTGATCGCCTTGTCCGCGGCTTTGCAGAACTGCCCGGCGATGGGCGTCTGGTCGTAGGGATCGACGTCCGTCACACGCTCGTCGAAGGTGCCGTCGGTGTTCACGAAGCACAGGAACCCGATGTCCTCTTCCTTGCATACGCGGTAGTCGTCTTCACCGAAGGCCGGGGCCAAGTGCACGATACCCGTACCCGTTTCGAGATCGACGAAGTCGCCGGCGATGACGAGCCAGTGCTTGCCGCTGGGTTCGTTGCCTTCCATCGAGACGGGTGTGTCGTAATGAAAGAGCGGCGTATAGGTGAGCCCCAGCAACCGGCTGCCGGGGAACACGTCGACGATGGCGTAGGCGCCTTCTTTGAAATACCGCTCGACGCACGCCTTCGCGAGAATCAGGTATTCCTCCGTGCCGTCTTCGTTTGGCGTGCTCACGAGCGCATAGTCGATGTCTTCGCCCACGGCGCAGGCGCAGTTCGAGGACAAGGTCCACGGCGTGGTCGTCCAGATGAGCAGGCTCACGTCGTTGTCCGGATTGCGGCCAAGGTGCTGGTTGCTTTCCGGGGTGAGCGCGAGCCGCACCGTGATCGCCGGGTCGTCGGTGTCGCGGTAGCCCTCGCCCACCTCCCCGGCGGACAGCGCCGTGCCGCCCTGGGCCCACCACCACACGACCTTGTGGCCCTGATAAAGGAGTCCGCGGTCGAACAAGGACTTCAACGCCCACCACACGCTCTCGACATAGCTCTGGTGATAGGTGACATAGGCCTTATCGAGATCGACCCAGAAACCGATGCGGTCGGTGAGGTCTTCCCAGTCTTTCGTGTAGCGGAACACCGAGTCGATGCAGGCCCGGTTGAATTTCTCGATGCCATATTCTTCGATGGCCGCCTTGCCGCCCTCGAGGATGCCAAGTTCCTTGCACACCTCGATCTCGACCGGCAGGCCGTGGGTGTCCCAGCCCGCCTTGCGCTCGCAGAAATGGCCCGTCATGGTCTTGTAGCGCGGGAAGATATCTTTGATCGTGCGCGTGAGGCAGTGGCCCGGATGCGGGCGGCCATTGGCTGTGGGCGGGCCCTCATAGAACACGAAGGGCGCCGCGCCCTCCCGCTGCGCCAGGCTCTTGTGGTAAATCTCGCGGTCCTTCCAGAACCGGATAATGGCCTCTTCCGCCTTCGAGAAGTTGAACGGCGTCTGCACGGGGTCGAAGGCCTGCTTACTCATGGGAACGTCCTCATGTCGAACATAGGTTTAATGCACCGCGCCCAATAGACGTTTACGGGGATGCCGCGGGGGCCCGGAGAGCTTGGTATGATGCCTCTTTCCGACCGTTTTTTTCAAATGGCCCGCGTCAGTCGGTATCACGCATGAGCCGTGCGAGAATGTGCGTTTCCCGCCGGACCAGGGCGCGGCCTGCTATGGCGAGGAGGCCCGCGTAGCCGGGTATGGCCAGGACGAGGAGCACGAGGGAAAGCAGACTGCCGGCCAGCCCCGCCGGCCAGTCCCAGGCCTCGATCATGGCGTCATCTGCGAAGAAGCACCCGAGTACCGGCAGGGTCATGACCGCCACGACGCCCATGGCTGCCAGGCTGACCACGAGCAGGAGCCCGCGTTTGGCGCCTTTACCGCGCACATTGCGCCCGCTGATCCGGTAGGGGAAGTAGATCGAGAGGAAATTGCCCACGGTGGCGAAGGCGAGAAAAAGAATGGGGCCGTGCAACCCGGCTATGGCCAATCGGTGTGCCGGGATGTCGGTGAGGGCGAGACCGCCCGCGAGGAAGACCAGGTCCAGGAGCAATACGAAGGGGAAAAGTGCGAGGTTCTTCGCGAAAAGGTAGCTCGTGCGGCTTGCCGGCAGAATGATGAACGCCCGGAAACCGCTGACATCGAGCCCGAGGAGGTTGAAGAAGATCATGGCGAAGTTGAAATACGGCCATACCACCAGCATGGCCGGCAACAGCAGATGGGCCGTGCGCACGTCGGCCGCGCCGCCCGGTTTCCCGGAAACGTTTACAAAAAAAATGATCGCCCCGAGAAAAAGGCTAATCGCGGCCGTCATCCGGATTCGCGGGTGGCGCCACATGCTCAGCGCCGAAGCCAGCACGACCGCCGCCGCCGGTTCGTCGAGGAAGGGCACGGGGCGCGCGGTGAAGGGGTGCCGCGCCGGTTTCCCGGGCGCGATGGCGCCCCCGGCCGCGGGCGCCGCCACGGCCGCTGTGGCCCCCTGGTAATAGCGCAGGGTGTTGCGGTAGCCAAGGCGAAGCCCGACGGCCATGATCAACAGGTATAGCGGTGCGCATACCACGGCCGGCCAGGCCGTGCCCTGGATGAGCCGGAGAATCCCGAGCGGCAGCCAGGCCGGCGGCACGAGCATGTTCGCGGTGTATAACCAATCACCCGCAAAGGCCGCCCAGCCGCCCTTATGCACCAGAACAATGTTCATCAGGTACGGCATCTGCGAGAGCGCGATCATCATGAGCGTGAGCAGCACGAGGACCAGTTGACGGCGGCGCTGGTTTTCCATGAGCATGGCGAGCCAGCCGCGCAGGTAATAGGCCCAGGCCGCCAGCGCCAGGTAAAACGCCACGGCCAGCGGCAGCGCCAGCAACACCACGGCACCATGGGCCGCCCCGAGACCGGCAAACAGCCCCGCCACGCCCAGCGTGAAAAAGACGAGTCCCGGCGTGAGCAGTGACGCCACGTAGTTCAGTCCATAGATCACCGGCAGCGACACGGGCAGGTAGAGCATCTTGCGCACGTCGATCATATCGGTGCGTTGTATATCCAGAATCAGCCCGAACAACCAGAAGGAAAGAAACACCAGCCCAACGCCATCAAGGATGACGAGCGCGCCCAGGGGCGGCGCATCGGGCAGAGCCATGCCCAGGCGATAGAGACCGAAGGCCGCGCCCACCGCCGCCACAAAACCGAGGATTAAAAACAGCCCCATAACCGCCGTCGAGGCGCCCTTGCGCACCGTCCAAGTGTGCCGGAGAATCGCGAGTTTCAGTGCTATCAGGGCGTGCAACTGGCGCCGCATCAGGCGGAGTCCTCGAGCCACGAAAGGCCGATGGCGGCCTGGTCCTCCGCGCCCACCGTGTCGACAAAAACCCGTTCGAGACCCTCGCCGCCCGTGAGTTCGCCGAGCGGCCCCTGAACGGCGAGGCGTCCGCGATGAATAATGCCCACATGGCTGCACAGTTTCTCGACGACCTCGAGAATGTGCGAGGTGAGGAAGATCGTGGCGCCACGCTGCACCACACGCTCGAGCACGCGCCGGATCACCCGCGACGTGATCGCGTCGATCCCTTCGAAGGGCTCATCGAGGAAGAGCAGCTCCGGGTCGTGGATCAACGCCGCGGCCAGCGACAATTTCTTCTTCATGCCGTGGGAAAACTCGAGGGTGAGCGTGGCTTCTTGCCCCTCCAGCCCGAATAACGCCAGCAATTCATCGCTGCGGCGGCGGACATCATCGCGGTTCATCCGGTACATACGCCCGACGAAGGTGAGGTACTCCCGGGCCGTGAGGTTCTCGAACAGGCACAATTCCTCCGGTACCACGCCGATATGCTGCTTGATGGCCAGCGGCTCACGCGCGAGATCCCGGCCCAGCAGCCGCACCGATCCCGCCGTCGGCGCGAGGATGCCTGTGAGCATCTTCATTGTGGTCGACTTGCCGGCGCCATTCGGCCCGAGGAACCCGTAAAAGCTGCCGCGCTCCACGGCCAGATCAAGCCCATCCACCGCACGCACGGCATCAAAGTGTTTGGTAAGGCCCTCGGTTTCTATCGCGATGTGCATGGATGCGTTTCGGGGGTTGGAAATACTTAGCGGGCGCAGTCAATACGTGGTCTTTGTAACGCGCTTTCAGCGCTGAAGAGCTTGGGGGTAATTGCGTTCCCAGGGCGTTGCCCTGGGCTATCTTGTCTTGCCCCTTCGGGGCGTAAGCGAACCCGGGCCATGCTGCTTTCGCTGCGGGAATCGCCCCGAAGGATGAGGCGATCTCCGCATATTCCCAGAAGGTGAGCACGGGCAGCTTACCCGCATGTCGGGGAACCGCTCTCGGAAGACCACCTAATGCACAGGGTGTTCGGTGGCTTACGGGATAGAGCCCTTGCCGTACAGGTCTCACCCTATCAAACTTGGCTTGGGCTGCACGCTCTTTCGCCCCGAAGGGGCACAACATGATAGCCCAGGGCAACGCCCTGGGTATGAGGAGTCCCCAACAATACTTAGCCCTGAAAGGGCGGCACATCCCGGTCAATCCCATACGTAGCGCTCGTCGTATTTGATGCCGTGCTTCTCCAGCAGTCTCCGAAACTCGTCTTTGAATGTTGCCGTGCGATGATGTGTCTCCTGCGTCTCTATATATTGCCGGAGGTGCGCCACCTTGGACTGACTCACGGAAAACGCACCGTATCCGCTTTGCCACTGAAAATCTGCTAACGCCGGCCCCTGGGTCTTCAGCCATTTGGAAGAACTCTTTTTCACTTCTTCAATTACCCCTGTGAGGTGCCGTTTCTTAGACAGCATGAACAATGCATGCACATGATCATCCGTACCGCCAATGACCAAGGCCGGAGATTCAAGCTCTCTCAACACGCCAGCTTGATAAGCGAACAAGGATGGACGTACATCCGGTTTTAGCCATGTCTTTCGGAGTTTGGTGCTGTACACAAGGTGAATCAGGTTGAGTGCCAACGATTGAGCCATGGCCGCTATCCTGTAACGCCCTTTCAGGGCTGCCTCTATGGGGATATCCGTAACCCAGGGCGTTGCCCTGGGCTATCATGTAATTGGCCTTTCAGGCCGCCGGAAGACGAAACCGGCACATTCTTTCATGATCAAACGCTCCACCGCAC
>CAZMVU010000046.1:0-7606 GCA_964569295.1 uncultured Nitrospirales bacterium | reverse complement strand
ACGAAACCGGCACATTCTTTCATGATCAAACGCTCCACCGTGCGGGGCGGCCATGGTGTGGCCGCCGGAAACGGCAAGAACCTCGATGCTTCACCCGTCTACAACGGCACCATACGCTGGCTTTTCAATGACTTGTACGCGGCGACGGTCACCTCGGTGGCGCGCAGGCCGTCGATGCCGTTGGCGCGCGGCGGGCGCTTTTCCACAATCGCGTCGACAAAGTCGCGCACGAGGGCGAGGTTCGGGTCGCCGCCGTATGGCGCCCACTCGGTTTTCATGGCGGCGTCGGAATAGACATCGATCTTCTGGCGGAACGCGTCCACCTCGATCACGCCCTTCTCGCAGATGATCTCCATGGTCACATCGCCCCAGGTGGGGAAGCTCTTGGGCCGCGACCAACTGGCAATGTGCGAGATATGGATGCCGCCCTCCATTTCCATGTGGAGGCTGCCCAGATCGTCCACGTCGAACTTGCCTTTGTGCAGCAAATGGCCGCCTTCACAATAGACTTTGGTGAATTCTTTGCCGGTGATCCAGCGCAGCGCATCGGCCACGTGGACCGTGTGGTCCATGATCGCACCGCCGCCCGCCAGCTTTTCGTCGACGAACCAGCCGCCGGGCATCGTGCCGTTGTTGGTGCACGTGGCGGCGTAGACCTCGCCGAAAGCGCCGGAATGAATCTGGTCGTGGGCAACGATGAGGGGCGGCGAGAACCGGCAGGGAAACGCGGTGCCCAGGCCGACCTTCGCCTTATCGCAAGCGGTGCGCATGGCGTGTATGTCGGCAGTGGCCGGGGAAAGCGGCTTCTCGCAAAGAATCCACTTGCCGGCGGCGGCAGCCTTCTCGACCAGCTCGCGGTGATGGACGTTCTCCGAGCACACGATCACCCCGTCGAGGTCCATAGCGAGGAACTTCTCCAAGTCTTTCACGAACTTGCTGCCAAAGGCTTTTGCGGCGGCGCGGCCACGGCGGGGGCTGTCGTCCCAGATAGCGGTGAGTGCGGCGTTGTCGAGCGTGTTGAGCGCGGCGGCATAGCTGTTGGCATGCGGGTGCGCGAAGCTCATGATTCCGATCTTCGTCATGGTGGCCATCCTTACAGTTTCACCGGCTTGCCGGTATCCGCAGATTTGAGGGCGCCGAGCGCGATTTCAACCGCGCGCACGGCATCGTCCGGCGTCACCCGCGGCTCCCGGTCCTCCTCGAGCCACGCTTTGAAATCGGCCCACTCGAGTTGGTAGGGGCTCACGTCCATGGGACTGCCCGGCACGATCATGGTGGGCCCCGCCTGGGCGCTGGCGCGCGTCTGCGTGGCGATGGGCGCATCGGCGCTGTCGAACTGAAGCATGCCGCCGTCGCCACAGATTTCGGCTTTCACCCGGAACCCTTGCGGGTGCGCCCACGTGCCCGTGAAACTCGCGATGAGGCCGCTGTCCATGGTCATGGTCACCTGGCCGTAATCCATCATCTCCGGTTCCGTGCGCCGCAGTGCCTGGCCGAAGATGCGCACTGGCTTGCCGAACACGTAGCACACCCAGTCGAGGTCATGGATCATGGTGTCGAGGATCACGCCGCCGCTCTGCTGGTAATCGTGGAACCAACTGCCCGGCCCGCCCGGGAATATCCCGCCGCGGTAGATGCGCGTGAAGCCGGGTGTGCCGATCTTACCGGCCTCGAGCTGCGCCTTCATGGTTTCGAATTCCTGGAAGTAGCGCACCACATGCCCGACGAATAGCTTGACCTTCGTGCGCTTTACCTCGTTGAGGGCCGAGCGGCATTGCTGCATGGTGCGCCCGAAGGGCTTCTCGCAGAAAATGTGCTTACCCGCCTTCGCCGCGGCGGTTACGGTAGCGCTGTGGCGCGGCGTGGGCGTGGTGATGCACACCACATCCACATCCGGCCGGCGAATCGCGCCGGAGGTGTCGTGCGTGGCGTGGGCATCGAGCTCTTTCGCGAGTTTCTTGGCGAGGCTCACGTCCTTATCGACGCACGACACCACATTGAACCCACAGTTCTGCGCCATCTGCGCATGCATGCGCCCCATCCCCCCGCATCCGATAATGGCTACATTCATCCCGGTCCTCCCTGCGCGATCCGGCGGACGGTATGCCGCCCAGTCAGCGCGCGTGGTCCCCTGTCGTTTGTTGGACGGCCTTGGTCCATGCTATGGCCGTCCCGCCATCGCGCCAGTTTACAACCCAAGAGCCGGTCATGACAAAACGCACATGGGGTACATGAGGGGCAGACGAGAAGACGTTGGGGGGAACGTCCCGCCCGGCCCCTACGTGAGCGCCGGCGATTCCTTCTCGAGTTGCGCGCGCAACTGCTTCACAGTGTCCGGGTGGTCTTTGGCGATGTTGGTGGTTTCGCCGGGGTCGGTGTGGTGGTCGTAAAGCTCGGTCTGCGCGATATCCTTGCGCCGGTCATACCACACCACCAAGCGGTAGCGGTCCGTGCGCAGGGTTTTCGCGGTGTGTTTTCCCCGCCGCCAGTAGCCGAAGGCGCCCGTCTTGCCCGGGTGGTCCGGGTTGGCGAGCAGCGGTTTGATGCTCGTGCCGTGCAGGTCGCCCGGCGGTTCGAGGCCGCAGCAATCGGCGAGTGTCGGGTAGAGGTCGAGCGACTCGACCAGCCCATCGGCATGCGTTGCCGCCGGGGTGAGGCCTGGAACGCGCATGAGCAAGGCGCTGCGCATGGAAAACTCGAAGGTGGTGTGTTTCCCCCACACGTGCAGGTCGCCGAGGTGCCAGCCGTGGTCGCCCCACACCACAACCATCGTGTTGTCACGCAGGCCGAGCCGGTCCAGCTCGTCGAGCACCTTGCCGATTTGCGCATCCACATAGCTTACCGAGGCGAAGTAGCCATGGCGCAGCCGGCGGGTTTCCGCTTCGGTGGCATCGGCGGGATCTTTCAGCGCGTCATAACGCCCGGTGAGTTCGCCGTTGCGGTGGAGGCTGAGGCTCGTATCCACGCCCTTCGGCGGTTCCGGGTGTTCCGGCAGCGGGATGGCGTCGCGGTCGTAGAGGTCCCAGTACTTCTGCGGCGCACAAAACGGCAGGTGCGGCTTGTAGAATCCGACGCTAAGGAAGAACGGCTCATCCTTCAGCTCGTTCAGTTCGTCAATGGCCGCCTCGGCGATCAGTCCGTCCGGGTAGCCCGTATCCGGTACATCAGCGTGCTCGACCGGCGGCGACTTGTCCTCCGTGTAGCTGCGTGTCTCGCCGCCGGCATAGCCGAAGAATGCGGCCCACGGATCGCCCCATTCGCCGGTCGGCGTGTATACGCGGTCCCAGGCAAGGGCCAGCTCCGGCTCATGGTCGTCAGGGCCGGCGTAGGTCATATTGCCCTCGTCATCGAACCGGCCCGTGGGCTTCGGATAGCGCCGCCCCGACGGATTGTGGCTCACCTTGCCCACGCTCACCGTGGTGTAGCCGTTGCGGCGGAAAAGGCCCGGCATCGAGGGGGTGTGTCCCGGGTCATTGCGCGGCAGGGTTTCGAACGCGCGGTTGCTAAGGAGTTTGGGATCGTGCGGCCGGAACCCGGTGAGCAGGCTGCACCGCGACGCACCGCAGGTGGGCACCTGCACATAGTGCCGGTCGAACACCACGCCGCTCGCCGCCAGCTTGTCGAGGTTCGGCGTCTTCATGAAGTCCTTGCCGTAGCAGGAGAGTTGCGGGCGCAGATCGTCCACGCAGATAAAAAGTACGTTTGTACGGTCTTTGGCGGGGGCGGCGCCCGCAGCGAAAGGCAGCGTCATTGCGGCCGCGCCGGTCTTGAGAAAATCACGTCGGGTCAATGGCATGGCCTGCTCCTCCGGGCAACGTCGTTGCGGTATTCCGGCGCGTATCCATAGAGACGCCGGAGGCCTCTTCCAGCCCGAGTGTACGCCTTACGCCATGGCGGCTCCAAATACATCCCGGCCACCGTTGCCGCGCAGGCGGGGCCCGCATCATTTCCCGATGCAGAACTGGCTGAAAATGCGCCCGAGCAGATCGTCCGGCGTAGTTTCCCCCGTAATCTCGCCGAGGGCGTCCAGCGCTTCGCGCAAGTCGAATGCCAGAAACTCCGGCGACTGCCCGAGGTTATCGAGCATATGCCCGAGGTTTTCCGTGGCCCGGCGCAGGCTGTCGCGCTGGTGGGCGCGGGTGAGCATGGCCTGGTCCGCGGCGATGTGCGCCTCGCCAAGCAACAGTTGCGCGAGGGCCGCCTCGAAAGCCTCCATGCCCTCCCCCGTAACCGCCGAGATGCGCGCCGTGTGTACGAAATTGGCGGGCAATGCCGGCGGCGCGGCCTCCGGCGCGAGGTCAATCTTGTTTAACACCCGCACCAGCGGCGTACCGAGTGCCACCAGCTCCCGCGCGAGCGCCTCCTCCTCCGCCGTGGGTTCGCACGCGGCATCGAGCACGAGCAACACACACTGCGCCTGCGCCAACGCCTCCCGCGCCCGGGCCACGCCAATCGCCTCGACCGCATCGTTCGTCACACGCAGGCCCGCCGTGTCGATGAGCCGCACCGGCACGCCGCCGAGCGTAATGGTCTCCTCGAGGCGGTCCCGCGTGGTGCCGGCCACCTCGGTGACGATGGCGCGGTTGTCGCGCAGCAGCGCGTTGAACAGGCTCGACTTGCCCACGTTCACCCGGCCCGCCATGGCCACCGTAACCCCTTCGCGCAGGAGCCGGCCCGCCTCTGCCGTGTCGAGCAGGCGCTGCATGTCGGTGTGTGTGGTGCGCAGGTTGTCGATGAGTTCCGGGGTGACCAAGTCCGGCAAATCCTCCTCCGGAAAGTCCACTGCCGCCTCCATGCACGCCAGCGCGTGGGCGAGCTTGTCCGACAGCGCGTGGATTTCCTGCGACAGCTTGCCCGCCGCCGCCGCCTGCGCCGCCCGGAGCCCCGCCTTCGTCCGCGCGCGGATGGTGTCGATGACCGCCTCCGCCTGCACCAGGTCGATGCGCCCGTTCATGAACGCCCGCTGCGTGAACTCGCCCGGTTGTGCGAGCCGTGCGCCCAGTGCGAGGGCGGCATCGACAATGGCGTTCAGCGGGCCCGCGCCCCCATGTGCGTTGATCTCGGCCACATCCTCCCGCGTATAGCTGTGCGGGGCCGGCATCAGGTGAAGCAGAACCTCATCGATAACGGCACCCTGTGCATCGACGGCGTGGCCATGATAGACCCGTTGTCTGCCTTGAAGCGGGTTCTTGCCCGTGCTCGAGCGGAACAGCCCCGCACCGATGCCAAGCGCCCCCGGCCCACTCAACCGCACAATGCCCACGCCCCCCTCGCCCGGCGGCGTGGCAATCGCGGCGATGGTGTCTTCACTTGCGTGCATGGTGTTCCTCGACGTTAATGCATGCGGCCAGGCAGGCACACGAAACACCCATGGCACCGTGCGCTGCCCATACCCACGAGGAACAATCTATCGGAAACCCGGTACTTGCGTCACGCCTACGACACTTCGTATACTACCCGACCGTGCGCATCCTCCCGCGCACGCCCCCTTGGGCCGAGGTAGCTCAGCTGGTTAGAGCGCTGGATTGTGGATCCAGAGGCCATGGGTTCGAGTCCCATCCTCGGTACCATCTTTTTCGCCTTCATTTCCCCGCTGTTTACGCGGATACCCGCATGAATGCTGGGGATTATTGCGGTCTGTCCGTGGGGCTATCTTCGACACCCGCTGTCCTACTTGCGGGCCAGGAAATGCCACGTTTTGCCCCTTCGGGGCAGAATTTGGTGCCCATACCGCTTGGTATGTTTCGCTGCCCGCAATCGAATGCCCGGCTTCGGCCCTTCGAGTTCGAGATCGTCCATCCGCAAGGTCCGCGCCTCAGCCGCCCAAAGTCCCGCGAAGGCTTGCACCGCGTAGAACAAGCGCCACGTTGCCGGTGGCCGCCACTTCCCCGTGCTCCAGGAGGCTCACCATCTGTGCTGCCATGGGCCGGCGTTCCTTTCGGTACGTGGCCGTTGCGGTGGTATACCGGCGGGGCATAGACCGTGCCACATCCGTTTCAATCCGGGCCGTGGGCCATCGCCATCCTCACAAGCGAAAGGGAAACGGTCTCACGCCCCGGAAAATTTTGTTTGACAAACATAGCCAATTGGTATTTACTAATATTAAAGGTTTTGGCATTTCAATCACTGTCTCGGGGGCCATGTGATGGGTGAAGCCGGCTACCATTCCGTGGGGGGGCGGCCATTCCAGTCCGTGGGAACCAGCCGAAAGGAAAGACCAATGGGTGTATTGTTACATGTCAATGGGGCGCGCATGGGTTGCCTGTGTGTGCTGGTGCTGCTGGCGGCGGTGACCACATGGGCGGAACCGCCGGAAACGGCAAATCTTCATGGGACGCTGCTGGACGCCGAGGGAGAACCGCTGACGGGGGTGCGAGCCTATGTGGTCCGGTTCTTCGATGCGGAGAGCGAAGGGACCCAGTTGGGCGGCGCGTTGACCGGGTCGGTCGAAGTGTCTGCGGAAGGACTGTTCAATCTCTCGATCGTGATGCCGCCGGAGGCCCTGACCGCGCCGGCGGTGTGGTATGAATTGGGCATCGACACGGACAGCCCGCCAGACGGTGATGCGGAAGGCGACGTATTTCCGCAGCGCGTCCGCGTGCACAGTGTCCCCTTTGCCCTGGAAGCGGGCGGCGTGGTGCATGTGGACGTGAGCCAGATCGGCGGCGGCACGGTGAACGACACGGAGTTCGGCTATCTGGCCGGTGTTGTGCAGCCGATTCAGGATGCGCTGGACGCCAAGGCGAACGCCGAAGATGTCAGTGAAGTGGACAACACGGCCGACGTGGACAAGCCGGTCAGCACGGCCCAGCAGGAGGCGCTGGACGAAAAACTGACCCGGGTTTCGGAGGCGTTCATCGTGGTCGAGGTGACCTCGAGTGAACAGAAGAACGGCGCCAACCTGCGGGATGCCTACGCGGCGGCGGCGGCGTTGACGCCTCACGGCGAACCCCTCAGCGCCACAAACCGCGCCGCCGTGATTGTGCCGCCCGGCCGCTACAACCTGGGCAGGGTGACGGGCATCGGCTCGACCGGTATCACGCTCGACGCCGAGTTCGTGGACCTCGTCGGGCTGTCGACGGCGCGCGAGAACCAATACATCTACAATGCAAGCCTGCTGGTTGGCGGCATGACTGCGGACACGGCCGTGGTGCAAACGGCAAGCGATGTGCGCATCGAGAACCTGGTGTTCGACTACGCCGGTGACGATTCCGGCAAGTTTGCGTACTATCCCGATGCAAGCTGGGGTACCGGCGTCACCGGCTCCCCGCCCCAGACGCGCATTCGGAACTGCGAATTCCGTGCCCAGTCCAACATGAACAGCATGCGTACCGGCGTGGAATATGCCGGGCTCTATGAGCATTGCACAGCCCTCGGCCGGAACACCTTTGGCGGCGATGGCGGCGTGGCCAGCGGCATCTTCGTTCATTGCACCGGCGGCAACTACGCCTTCGGCGGAAACTCCGGCACCGCCAGTGGCACCTTTGTGCACTGCACCGGCGGTCACGACGCCTTCGGGGCGTTCGGCACCGCCAGCGGGCAGTTCACCGAATGCACCGGCGGGAGCTATGCCTTCGGCGGCGGCGGCGGCGGGACGGCCAGCGGC
>CAZMVU010000045.1:14468-26864 GCA_964569295.1 uncultured Nitrospirales bacterium | reverse complement strand
TGATGCAAGGCGGTACTGTCAGGGCTGCATCCTTAAGTTAACGCGTATGGGCCTGGGGTCCAGGCTGGTATAGTACGGGCCGTTGCCCCTGAAGAAAGGGCGAGCGTCCCCGCGAGCCGAATACAAACCCTGGCGCACAAAAGGGAGGGCGAGCGTCCCCGCGAGCCGAATACAAACCCTGGCGCACAAAAGGGAGGGCGAGCGTCCCCGCGAGCCGAAACGCGACGTAAGCTCGTTTCGCAATCTGTTCTGTGATAGCGAATACCATCGTGCGACGGAGATAGCCAAGGCGTTGGCGCCACTCTGGACTGCGGTGGCTTGCCACCGCTATTGCGCGCGTGGGCTGAAGCGCGTGTGATCGTCCAAGGCGAGCGAGAAACCGTACGCAGTCGCCAGCGGTGTCCTTGTACCTTCGCGGGTACAAAGGGCCTTGGGCTGAAGGCCGCGAAGCCCTTTTTCTCCCGGCTTGCGCGCCAGCGTCTCCCCACGGCCCTCGCAGAAAAAGGGGTGGCAAACCACCGCACTCCAAAGGGCGCATACATCGTGACCCATAGAGGCAGCGGGTGGGCCAGAACCGCTCCCCGCGCCGATACCGGGGGGCTATGAAGTATGGGAAACGGCTTACGGCAAGCGGCTAGAGAATTGCTCCAAAAGGAAGGCCCCGGGCCGCCCGTCAGCGGTCCGGGGCAAATCTATGGAAACTCCGCAGCCCGATGCCGCGGAGGGAGCGGACTTCGCCGATGCCGCACGGTCTCTTGCTATACCAGCGCCATCTGAAGTCTACCACAGTGTCAACCACCCCGGGCTTATCAGCGCCACGGGCTGGACAAGCCGCTCGGGTGGGCACGTATACTACGCCCAACACCGTTTCTCGTTACCGAAAGCCCAGGAAATAGTTTGCCATGGCCGATGCGCTAACCCCCCATACAGCCCCGATACCCCAGACGCCCCGGGTTCATTTCAGCGGTATTGGCGGCATGGCCATGGTCGCGGGTGCACGGCTTGCCCTCGAGGCCGGGTGGACAGTGCGCGGCAGCGACAATGCGTTGTATCCGCCCGCCTCGCACATGGTGGCCGGTCTCGGTGTGCCGGTGGCGGCGGGTTATGCGGCGGAGAACCTCGATTGGCAACCGGATAGGGTAATCATCGGCAATGCCCTGAGCCGCGGCAACCCGGAAGTCGAGGCGGCCCTCATGCAGCGCATGCACTACATGAGCTTGCCCGAGTGGCTGAAGGAACATGTGTTGCGCGCCCGCCGGCCGGTGGCAGTGTGCGGCACCCACGGCAAGACAACAACCACGGCGCTCACGGCTTACTTGCTCGACCGTTGCGGCCTGACGCCCGGCTTTCTCATCGGCGGGCAGCCGCTCGATTTCCCGCACCCGGCGCGCCTCGGACCGGCCGGTGCCCCCTTTGTTATCGAAGGCGACGAATACGACACGGCGTTTTTCGACAAGCGCGCCAAGTTTTTCCATTATCTGCCAGAGATTGCCGTGGTGACCTCGGTCGAATTCGATCATGGCGACATTTACCGTGACCTCGACGAGATTGTTCTGGCGTTCCAACGCATGCTGCGCCAGGTACCGCGAACAGGCTGGCTCGTGGCTTGTGCGGACAATGCCGCCGCCGGACTCGCCGCCCATGCCTATGGGCCCGTGGCTACCTATGGTTTCAGCGCCGGTGCCGATTGGCAGGGGCAGGCCCTGGGTATGGAGGATGGGCTGACGCGCCTGCGCGTTGTACATGGGGGCAAGCCCTGGGCGGAGTTGCGCGTGCCGCTCGCGGGCCCCCACAACCTGCAGAATGTGTTGGCCGCCGTGGCGGTGGCGGGCATTCTCGGCGCGCCGGCGGCGGCGGTGGCCGAAGCGCTGGCGCGTTTCCAAGGGGTGCGCCGCCGGATGGAGGTGTTTCTCGAAACGCCGGGCCGCCTCTATGTCGACGACTTTGCACACCACCCCACGGCGATCCGCGGCACTATCGCCGCCGCGCGCGCGCGCTGGCCCGGACGTTCGCTGCGGGTACTCTTCGAGCCGCGATCAAACACAACGGTAACCAACCGGTTCCATGCGGAACTCACGGAGGCCTTGGCAGGCGCCGACGAAGTGTGGCTGGGACCAATCCATCGGGCGGCGCGCATTCCCGAGCCGGAGCGCCTGGACCGCGCACAACTCGTTGCCGCGTTACGCGAACGTGGTGTGGTGGCTGGCTACGACGACGACGTCGAGGCGCTTGTCGCGGCGGTCCTGGAAGCCCCACCGCGCGGCGAGGTCGTGTTGATCCTGAGCAACGGCGCCTTCGGCGGCATCTACGCGCACTTTCGCGACGCCGCCGGCGCGGATACGTTATAATAATGCACCATCCGCGGCGTTCTGGTAGGCTGTCTTGTGCAGGCGGATGACCTGAGAAGGGCGGAAGGTGTAACTGGAAAGGTGGGCCCATGAATGATGCCAAACTGAAGCGTGCGTTTCGGGAAGCCGCCGAGATCGCCGAGGGGATGCCGGAATCCCTGCGGGAGGCGGCCTTTAACCGGGCGCTTGACGAAATCCTCGGCGAGCAAGGCGGTGCGGCGCATCTGCGTGGTTCCGGTGCGGGCGCCGCGGAGGACGAAGCGGAAGAAACAGCGGCCCATGAGGCGCAACGCGGTATTCGCGGCATACCCGGCATGAGCTTCGTACTCGAGAAATCCGTCGCGGCCCTCAACCTTGCCGGCTCGCACCTCGGGCTCGAGGAAATGAGCGCCGAGCAGGTTGCCGACACCCTGGAAGAGCGATTCGGGGTGCATGTAAACGAGGGGGTTGTAGCACGCGCGCTCGAAAGCGCCGATAGCGTGGTGACCACGGTGCGCCGTGGCGGCGAGACCTTGTACCGCGTAATCCATCCCGAGGAAACCGCCGGCCCCGAGGCCCCGCGTCCTACTGCACGCAGCAAGGTGAGACCCGGATCGCAGCAGGGTGCAGGCGCCCGGGGCAAAGCAAAAGCCCAGGCAAAATCCAAACCCCAAACCAAGCCCAAGTCCACGTCACAAAGTGCGGCCAGCGGCAGCAAATCAGCGGGCAAGACCAAGGGCAAGGCGAAGGGCGGCGCAAAGGGCCAATCAAAAAAAAAGTCCACACGGTCATCGTAGGTCCGTCGGCCATTGTGCGCGACCTGATACGGCGCGGCTTTTTCACCTCGGCGCGCACGGTGACCCACGTGGTGTTGTATGTGAATCGTAGTGGGTTCAACTTTACCCGGCGCGAGCTGGCGCCCGTGCTGTTGCGCCTCCTTCAGGACGGCGCCCTGCGGCGCACGCGCGGCGCTGATGGCCGGGTCGTCTATTACCAGCGATGAGGATACTCCGCGCTGGCCTATGGTGCGGGGATGCCCTGCTGACGTTTGTTGGAAAGACAAGGCGCGGCCAAGATGCCGGCTGAGTTATTCGCAGAAGCCCATGCCCGGAAAATACCGGGCCGCTCGTAACACCGGCCGTATGCCACGAGGCATGCTCCGGTAACAGAAAGGAACACCTATGTTGTTGCACAAATCAAGGCCGATGGTCTGTCTCCTCCTGGTCCTCTTTGTCCTCGCCGTGCCGGCGTCTGCCGATGAGGTCGCCGAGAAAGGCCGCGCCCTCCTCGAGGAGAACCGCGGGGCTGTGATCACCGTGCGTTCCGTGCTCAATATCTCCTACGGCGGCGGAGAAGACGAACGGGAGAACGAGGCCAACGGCACCATCATTACGCCCGATGGCCTTACGGTACTCTCCCTCGCGGCCCTCGATCCCACGATCATGATGCAGCGTATGCGCGGCGAGGATGCCGACATTGTAAGCAAAATAACAAACCTCACGCTCCTGTTCGCCGATGATAGCGAAGTCGATGGCGAGGTGGTGCTCCGGGATCAGGATCTCGATCTCGCTTTTGTGCGCCCCGTCACCAGGCCGGAGGAACCCTTGCCCTACGTGGATATCGAGAATAGGGCGCAGCCGCAGGTGCTCGACCAACTGGTTGTGCTCGGCCAACTCGGCAAAGTGGCGCGCCGTGAACATATGGCCTTTGTGGAGCGTGTTGAGGCGGTCGTGGCCAGGCCCATAACGTTCTATGTGCTGGGAGAAGACCGCGGCCGTGCCGTGGCCTGTTCACCCGCCTTCACGACAGACGGTGCTTTTGTCGGCATCGGCGTCATGCGCGCCATAAGAACCTCCGCCAGCGCCGGCATGGGCGACAATGTCCTTGTCGTGCTAATCGATGCGGAAGAAATAGAGCGCGCCGCCGAGCAGGTGCCGGATTGGAAGGCGGTGGATGATGATAATGAGGAAGCGGAGGAGGAAGATGCCGAATAGCGCTTCCTGCTGAATCATAAGCGGTCATACATACAGCTTATCGCTGCGCCCCGCCGATCGTGGGACCTGCGGGGTGCTTCTTATGCAGCTAAGACTTGCCGGCCCTTCACATCACACGGGTGATCTTCGATGCGTGCGTGGCGAAGGGGGAACACCTCCCTATGCCTGCTGGCTTTTCTTCCGGCTTGAAGCGTTCATCGTCCCCCGGTATCACCGTTGAGAGCGGTTCTGGCCCACCGGCTGTTTCTATGACTCACGATGTAGGCGCCCTTTGGAGTGCGGTGGCAAGCAACCGCACTCCAGAATTGCGTCAACGGCATGGCTATCCCCTTCGCATGCTGGTATTCGCGATCACGGGGCAGATTGGCGGAACAAGTGCGCTCCCTTGCGCCATACGGCTAGAGAATCACCTTGATGGTAACAATGGCGCGTGCCTGTTACAGGACTTGCAATCCTGCGTGTGCGAGGCGGCGGCACGGGTAGCCGAGGAATTCGCTGTGGACACCGCGCAGTCCACTGTGTTGGCCGAAAGCTTGGAAACGGGTTTGCGCGGACCTGTGGCACAGCCGGTGGCCGTGGCGCGGACCGCGCATCCCAGGGTTCTTGATAACCTGCAAACCCACATGCGCGGTGCACTCGAGATTACCTCGGCCAGACGCGCCAGCACAGCCGGACAGGGCGTGTCGAAACTGCTCCGGGCTACGAACTTACGCCGCGATGCATAGACTTCGGCGGCAGGAGGGGGCGGCGCGAAGCATGCATTCATGCTTTGCATGCGTCTTTTGTGCCATATGTGTGCCATTGCCATCGAGCGGGACAAAAAAAAGAGCGACAAGGGCCGTTTGTGTAAACCCTTGTCGCTGTTGTGCTTAAAATGGTCGGGGTGAGAGGATTTGAACCTCCGGCCTCTTCGTCCCGAACGAAGCGCGCTAACCGGGCTGCGCTACACCCCGACGTGTAGGTTCATATTCTACCGGGAACGGGCGGGCATGATCAAGTGTGACGCCGGGCACACGGGGACAGGGGTCTTGATCTCCCGCGAGCGCCCTTGCTAGACTTCGGGTTCGAAGCGCGACCAGCCCGGCTGGAGCCGGTTTTTGGGGTTTGTGGAGGATCCCGCCCATTCCAGCGGCCGCGGCGCTTATCCGCCGCACACACCAGAGGCGAACACCAGTCATGGCTATCACCGAAGCGATCGCCGCTGTATGCGCCGGCGAGCATCTCACCCGTGCGGCGGCGGCCCATGCCATGCAGGTGCTCATGGCCGGTGAGGCCTCGCCCGCGCAGGCCGCCGCGTTCCTGATAGCACTGCATGTACGCGGGGAATCGGTCGACGAGATCGCAGGTTTCGCCGAGACCATGCGCCACTTTGCGACGAAGGTGCCCACAAAGCGCAGTCCATTAGTGGATACGTGCGGAACGGGGGGTGACCATTCGGGCACGTTCAATATCTCGACGGCTGCCGCCTTTGTCGTGGCGGGGGCGGGCATTGCCGTGGCGAAGCACGGCAACCGTTCGGCCACGAGCAGGTGTGGCAGTGCCGATGTGCTCGAGGCGCTCGGCGTGAGTATTGACTGTGGTCCGGGGCATGTGGGCCGGTGTATCGACGAGGCGGGCGTCGGGTTTCTATTCGCGCGTTCTCTGCACAATGCCATGCGGCATGTTGCGCCGGTGCGCGCGGAAGTGGGCGTACGCACCGTGTTCAATGTGCTGGGCCCGCTCACGAATCCGGCCGGCGCCGACCGGCAGGTCATGGGGGTTTACAGCGGCAGTCTCGTGAGGCCGATTGCCGAGGTGTTGTTGCGGCTTGGGGCGCGGCATGTGTTTGTGGTGCATGGCGACGACGGCCTCGACGAGATGAGTCTTACCGGCCCGACCCGCGTGGCGGAAGCGCGTGGGGGAGCGGTAAAAGAGTATAGGCTTACGCCGGCGGAATTTGGCCTTGATACAGCGTCCAGCGAGGTATTTCGCGGCGGTGATGCGGCCATGAATGCGGAAATTCTGCGCGACGTGCTCGAAGGCAAGCCGGGGCCGCGCCGCGATATCGTGTTGCTGAACGCGGCCCCCGCCATTGTGGCTGGCGAGAAGGCCGAAGATTTGCGCGGCGGTATCGAGTGTGCCCGGCAGGCCATCGATTCCGGCGCCGCATTGGACAAGCTTGAACAGCTGGTGAAGTTATCCCATGATTCTCGATGATATTATCGCGCACAAATGCGAAGAAGTGGCGGCGGCCAGGCGGGCGCGGCCTCTGGCTGAGGTTCGTGAGCAGGCAAAAGCGGCCCCGGCCGCCCGCGACCTGCGCACCGCGCTGCGGCTCAAGGGCATCAGCCTGATTGCCGAGGTAAAGCGCGCCTCGCCCTCGCGTGGGGCGATTTTGCCCGATGTTGACGCGGTTGAACTGGCGGCCCTCTATGAGCAGTGTGGTGCGCGCGCCATCTCCGTGCTCACGGATGCCAAGTTTTTTCAGGGCAGTCTGGCCGATCTTACCACGGTGCGGCAGAATGTGGCAGTGCCGGTGCTGCGCAAGGAATTCATTATAGATGAGTATCAGATCTACGAAGCCCGCGCCGCCCTGGCCGATGCCATTCTCCTTATTGTGCGCTGTCTCACGGACCAGCAGCTTGCGGACTACTTGAAGCGTTCGCAGAGCTTGGGGATGCACGCCCTGGTTGAGGCGCACAATGAGGCCGAGATCGCGCGCGCGGTAAGCGCACGTGCGCATATCATCGGGATCAACAACCGTGACTTGGATACGCTGGAGGTGGACCTGAACACCTCGTTGGAACTCAAGCGGCGTGTGCCGGGGGGGCATGTGCTCGTGAGCGAGAGCGGCATCCAAAGCCGCAGCCAGGTGAAGTCGCTCGAGGATGGGGGCGTGGACGGTATCCTGGTGGGCGAGTCGCTTATGACGAGCAACGATATCGAGGCCAAGATCGGGGAATTGCTGGGCCGCGATGAAGGTTGATCGATGAAGGTGAAAATCTGCGGCATTACGAATGTCGAGGATGCCTTGGCCGCGGTCGAGGCCGGCGCCGACGCCCTCGGGTTCGTTTTTGCCGAGGAAGCCAAGAAACGCAACCGTTTCATTACACCGGAAAACTGCCAACACATCATCGAGCGGATACCACCTTTCGTGACCACGGTGGGGGTGGTCGTGAATGCGCAGTTTACGGACGTGATTCATTACCTCAGTTTTGTCGACTGCATTCAGTTTCACGGCGAGGAATCGCCGGAGGACATCGGGCCGTTGCGCCACATGGCTATCAAGGCCTTTCGGCTTGGCGGTGGATTCAATGTCCAACAACTGGCTGATTACCCGGCGCGTGCATTCCTGCTCGACGCTTACGACCCGGACGCTCGCGGGGGTACGGGCAAGACGGCCGATTGGGCGACTGCCCGGACAATCGTGGCCCATGCCGAGAAACCGGTGGTGCTCGCGGGCGGCCTCACGCCGGATAATGTTCGGGATGCCGTGCGGACTGTTATGCCCTATGGCGTCGACACCTCGGGGGGGGTCGAAGCGGAACCGGGAAAGAAAGACCATGACAGATTACACGCCTTCATCCACGCGGCAAAAGCATCCCTGGCCTGATGCCAAGGGCCGCTATGGCGAGTTTGGCGGGCGATACGTGCCGGAGACGCTCATGTACGCCCTGGATGAACTCGGGCGCGCCTATACCGAGGCGAAGGATGATCCCGAGTTCAAAACTACCCTCGATCTGTACAACCGTACCTACGTTGGCCGGCCCACGCCGCTGTATTTCGCCGAGCGCCTGACCCGCCACCTCGGCGGCGCCAAGGTGTACATGAAACGCGAGGACCTGGCACACACGGGCGCCCACAAGATCAACAATGCCCTGGGGCAATGCCTGCTTGCCAAGCGCATGGGCAAGCGGCGGGTCATCGCGGAGACCGGCGCCGGGCAGCACGGCGTGGCCACGGCCACGGCGGCGGCACAGCTCGGTCTCGACTGCGAGGTCTATATGGGCACCGAGGATATGGAGCGGCAGAAGCTCAATGTGTTTCGCATGCGGCTGCTCGGGGCCAAGGTCATTGCGGTTGACTCGGGCAGCAAAACGCTTAAGGACGCCATCAACGATGCCATGCGCGACTGGGTGACTTCGGTGCGTGACACGCACTACGTGCTGGGCACGGTGCATGGGCCGCACCCGTTCCCCATGATCTGCCGCGATTTTCAGAGCATCATCGGCCGCGAGGCGCGCGCGCAGATTCTCGAAGCGGAAGACCGCCTGCCGGATGTGCTCGTGGCCTGCGTCGGCGGCGGCAGCAACGCACTGGGCCTGTTCTTCGAATTCGTGGGTGATGAGGGCGTGGCGATGGTGGGCGTTGAAGCGGGCGGCACAAGAATAGCCCCTGGCATGCACGCGGCGCGGTTCGCTGGTGGTACACATGGTATGCTGCAGGGCGCCCTGAGCTATGTGTTGCAGGATGAGCACGGTCAGATCGGCGGCACCCACAGCGTCTCCGCGGGACTCGACTATGCGTCCGTGGGTCCCGAGCATGCCTACCTGCACGACATCGGGCGCGTACAGTATACGCACGCCTCGGACCAGGAAGCGCTCGATGCCTTCCAATTGTGCAGCAGTCTCGAAGGCATCATGCCGGCGCTCGAGTCGGCGCATGCCGTGGCCGAGGCTGTCAAGCGCGCACCCACTATGCGTGGCGACCAGACACTTCTGCTCAATATGTCCGGACGCGGCGACAAGGATGTGCAGCAGGCCATGAAATTCATTCACCCGGGCGGGTAGCACCCGTTGGCTGGGGTGGCGCTCCATGAAGGCAAGCGGACCGGTTACGCAATGTGCCTTCGGGCGGAGCTCAAATCGATTTCTTAGCAGGAGGAGTAAGCACCGTGAACCGTATCGAGGCGCGCTTTCAGGAATTGCGGGAGCGTGGCGAGACCGCTTTCATTCCTTACATCACCGCGGGGGATCCGAGCCTCGCACAGAGCGAAGCGATCGTGCTGGCGCTGGCCGAGGCGGGGTGTGATGTGATCGAACTCGGGGTACCCTTCTCCGATCCCGTGGGTGATGGCCCGGTCATACAGGAGGCGGCCCAGCGTGCGCTGGCGGGGCGCGTGTCCCTCGATGGCATTCTGGCAAGTATCCGGCACATCCGGCAGAAGAGTGAGGTGCCCATATTGCTCTTCAGCTACTTCAACCCCATCATGGCCTATGGCGCCGAAGTATTTGCGCGTGATGCGGCCGATGCGGGAGCCGACGGCCTGCTATGCGTCGATCTGCCGCCCGAGGAGGCCGACAAGTACAAGCAGGCGCTGGACGCCCACGGCCTGTGCACCGTGTTTCTCGTAGCGCCGACGACGTCCGAGGCGCGCCTCGCGCGCATCGCCGAGAAGTGCACCGGCTTCATCTACTACGTGAGCCGCCTGGGCGTCACGGGCGAGCAGCAGGAGCTCAGCGCCGATCTCGCCGAGGCTCTTGCGGGTATAAAGCGCCACACGGACAAGCCGGTCGCCGTGGGATTTGGCATCTCGACGCCCGAGCAGGCGGCCAAGGTGGCCGGCATGGCCGAGGGCGTCGTGGTGGGCAGCGCCCTCGTGCGGCACATTGCCCAGTTGGGTGATACGCCCGGAACGGCTGCGCAGGTGGGAGAGTTCGTTCGGCAGCTTGTCCAAGCCGCGAAATCTTCCTTGTGACCGTGCGCCGTTTGCGTACTGCTTGGCTCAGAACGAATAGCGTGCGCCGAAGTAGGCGGCGGTGTTGTTCTCGAACTGGCCGAAGAACGTGTGGTCCTCTTTGCCGAGGAAGATGTTCATGCCCCCCTCGACTGTCCAATGATCGGTGATCTTGTAGGTGGCCGCCGGGCGCAGGAAGGCGTCTTGGTCGGTGGGGCTGTAGAAACTGAACCAGGAGAGGGTGAGGTTCTGCTGGAGCAGTAGCTTGGTGAGGCGCAATGTCCAGACGAGACGGTTCTGCTCACGCGCGGGGAGGCCGGGGGGGAGCGAGCTGGTGTAGGCGCCGTGGTCCATCATGTGCTCGAGGTAGAGTTGTGTGGCGCCGGTGAAGTCCTTGGCGAGTTCCTGTTCATAGCCCACGAGGGCGCGGAACTCGCTGTTGTTGATGCCCGGGTCATCCCCCGATGTGTCGTCGCGTGAATGGTAGTAGGAGACCTCTGCGTTGAAGATGCCGGGCCCGAGAGTGCCGCGCGCGCTGGCGCCGTAGGCGTCGAGCCGGGGGAAAATGGCTTGGAATGGGGGCATGAGCGTCTGGCCGCCGGGGCTCTTCCAGTAGCCTGTATAGCCATACGCGGCGAGTTCCCAATCGCCGGCGTGGCGGTAGGCGCGCAGGGCCCACTCGTCGTGGCTGAACCAGTCTGATGGGGCGTTGTAATCCAGGTCGTCGTCCGCACCGCGAAAACGGGCGGTCATCGGGTCGTACCAGGAGATGCGCTCGCCGGTAATGAGGCGGTCGTGATCGAATTGGGGCGTATAAACGAGTTCGAGGTTGATGAGGTCGTTGTACCACCCCAGCTTCAACGCATCCGAAGGCGCCTTGAGGTATTCCACCTCGCGGCCACTGAGGAAAGACCGCCAGTCTTTCGGGAAGAGGTCATTGAGGAAGAGCAGATCGCCGGTGCCCCAGGTAAGAATCTGACGGCCGATGGAAATGTCGAGTGATTCGAGCGGAGAAACTTGGAGGCGCGCCTTGCGCATGTCGAAATCGCCTTGCTCGCGCACGGCGTCGAGGAAGAAGTCAGCCCGCCAATCGAAGACGAAGGCATCGCCCAGGTAATGCTCTGACTCGAGCTGTACGCGGGATTCACCCAGCACGGCCGATTTTGACTGTGCCGGATCATCCTGGAGCCGAAGTGCGCCCCGGGTCTCGAAGAAGCCGCTTAAGGGGAAGGGGAGTTTTTCGCGCCAAGACTGGTCTTCATCCTCCGCCGCGGTGTCTGTTGCTTCTTCGTCACCGCCGAGCCCTTCCGGGAGGCCCGGTTCCTCCGGAGATGGCTGCGCTTCGCCGCCGAGGCCGCTGGGTAGTGCGGGCTCTTCGGATGTGGTTTGTTGTGCATCCTCGCCGCCGAGGCCCGTGGGGAGTGCGGGTTCCTGCGCGGCACGGGGCAGGGCGACGAGGAGGAATACGACAAACAAACAATTCTTCTTCATGTGGTAATACTCCAACCCCATCATTGCCAGGATGTTCCGCTCTTACCCGGCATTGCGAGCAGCACCACCGGCTGCGCTGGGTTCTGGGTGAAAGGAAACGTGTTTTTGTCCCCTTGTTTTACTTAATGTGCTGGCGGGGCGGCTTGCGCAAAAAACGCTCGCTGAAGAGGTCATCGGGCAAATCGACATCATACTCGACGTTTTCGTAGGTCATGACCGTATGGCCGCCCATGTCGTTGTCCGTCATCTTCGACTTGACCACGGTCTTGTAGCCCTGGATGTCCTTCACCTCGAGGACTTCCGCGGTGCGATAGACTTCGTCACCGGCTTCGTATTCGATCTTGACGGGGATGAAGGTGTCCTTGTGAATGTACATGGTGAACGAGTCGAACTCGACCAAGTCAGGGTCCTTGGGCGTGTTCTTGAGCACGTAATAGGTGTCGGTGGTGTCGACAAGCTCATGCTTGTCTTCCTCGATGCCGCGGCCCGAGACATCCTCGTAGAAGTAGTGAGTGCCCACGAACGAGGTGCGCTCATCCGAAGCGGCAATGCGCTTCACCACGTCGAGCGCCGGCAGATAGAGCCAGCGGTCATCGTCGCCGCCGACCTTCTTGTGCACCATGAAGACCGTTTCGCGCACATCGGCCGGCCGGTGGAAGTAGACATAGTAGCGCTGTTTGCCGTCGGTGTCATCTTCCATATCCTTCCGCAGGATGGTGAGTTCGCGGTTGCGCTCCTGGCCATCTTCATTCACGATGGTCATGGATACCCGCGCGCGGCCGTCTTTGCCTTGGTAGTAGGCCATGTGGTTGGATTTTTCGACGATGGTGTCCACATCCGGCGTGTCCTGGGCCGGGGCCGCCACGGCGAACAGGGCGAGTGCGGCGGCAAGGGCTGTGAGTTTTCTCATGGGGTATTTCCTTTCTTC
>CAZMVU010000045.1:0-14368 GCA_964569295.1 uncultured Nitrospirales bacterium | reverse complement strand
GGCAGCGCCACGAGCGAGAACCAGGTGAGCGCGGTCCACCCGACGGTGAAAAACTGGTGGATATTCACGATGAGCAGCGCCACGAAGGTCATCCCGGCGATTGCGCAGGTCATCGAGTTGCAAAGTACGCCGAGGAACTTGGTGGCCGGGAACAGCAGCTTCTCCAGTGGCCGTATGAGCGCGGGCAGGAGCACCAACGTGGCCACGCCGGAGACAATGAGAATGCTGGCGAGGAAGATGCCCACGGTGACGTACGGCATGAGCGGCGCCAGCAGCAGCGGCGTAAAGCCGATGGCGATGACAAGTACGTTGCGCAGGATGGCGCGTGCCGGTTCGCCGAACACGTATTCGTGGGCGTTGGCCCACGTGCCGTGTGTATCCTCGAGGCTGCGCGCGCGGGCGAGGAAGTGGATGGCGAAGTCGATGGCGAGCCCGAGCGTGAGCGACGAGAGCACGGCCACCGGCATGTCGTAGTCTTTGCCGGCGAGGCCGATAACCCCGTAGATAAGCGCGATGGTGAGGGTGAGCGGGATCATGCTCAAAAGGCCCCACAGCGCCGAGCGGAACAAAATGGTCATCATGAGCAGTACGACGAGGAACGAGCCGAGAAAGGCCTGCAACATGCCGTTGACCATCTTTTCCTGCCAGATGACGTTGATGTAGGTGAGGCCGAACCAGTTCGTCTCGAGGGGTACCGGCGGCGGGTTCTCGGCGATGTATGCATCCATGGCCTCGACTACACGGTCCATGTCCTTGTTGTCGCCGCTCTTGAGTTGAACCCATAGGTTGGCGGTTTGGTAGTCCCGCGTGGTGAAGTGCCAGATGTCATGCGGCCGGTGGCTCGACTCGTAGGTAAGCAGCGTCTGCGCCACGGCGTCGCTCGAGTCCGGGATGCGGAAGGCATCTTCCTCGCCCTCGAACAGTTCGCGGTGCACGGTTTTCACGATGTCGGCGAGAGAGTTCACTTTACCGACGAGCGGCTTGTCCTCCGGCGTGGTGATCTCGAGCAATGCCTTCTCGAGCTCGGTTGTGTAGCGCAGAACCTCCGGCTGCTTGAATATTTCCACCTTCTGCTGCTCGGTTTCGAGGAAGGTGATGAGGTCTTCCCACGCGTAGTTGTCCGCAGCGGCGCGTTTGTTTTCTTCTTCCGCATACGGGAGCAGCGCGTCCAGCATGGCCTTGCGTGTAGCGTGCTCTCCAGCCGCCTGTTGCGCCTGCTGCTTTAGCTGGTCGCCTGCCTGCTCCAGGCCTTCGGTGACGTCCTTGTTTTCCGTCACGTAGGCATCGAGCGCTTCCTCGAACTTAGGCAGATAATCCTCTGCCGCGGGCTGCTCGGTGTACTCGAGGGCGAGGTGGGCCATGTAGGTGCCGCCGAAGTGGTCATTCAGCACCCGGTCCGCCACGCGGATGGGATGGCTCGGCTTGAACCATTTGGTCGGGTTGTCGTTCACCTGGATCAGGCTGATGCCATAGCCCGCGATAACCAGCACGATTACGGCCGCGGTCAGGATTAGCTTCCACTGGCTGTATGTGAAACGGCCCAGCCATGTGAGCGTGCCGTTGAGTGTTCTCCGCAGTATCTGTTTTTGCTCGATTTCGGTTACGCCGAATCCCTCGAGGCGTTTGTCGGAGATGAACATGACATACGCGGGGATAAAAGTGATGGTCACAATCCACGCGAAGAGCACGCCCAACGCGACGAAGATGCCAAACACCTGCACGGGTGGAATCGGGGTGAGTGCAAGCGAGGCAAAGCCCGCCGCCGACGTGAGCGAGGTAAACAGCATTGGCAGGAAGAGGGTTTGCATGACATGGGTCATGGTCTTCCGCCGGTTTTTGGTTTCTTGGTACCGATCGAAGAACTCGGAGAGGATATGCACCGAGTCGAGCACGGCGATGGGCATGATGAAGATGGGTATCATGCTGCTCATGATGTGCACGGTGTTGCCGGTGGTCACGAGCAGACCCATCGTGAAAATGACAGAGACAATCGCGACGATCATGGGGGAGATGATGAGTATCAGCTTCCGGAAGAAGAGCAGGAGCAGGCCGAAGATGACCAGCATCGCCAAGGGTGCGGAGATAGCCATCTGAATGAACATCTCGACGCCGAAGACGTCCTCCGCCACGGGAAGTCCGGTGATGTGGTATTCGTCGTCCGTGTCGCCGAATGTTTCGATCTCCTTGTTGAGCGCGCTGTAGACCTGGTAACTGAGATCCTTTGATCGCAGTGGCAAATAGATGCCTACGGCCTTGCCGTCCGCCGAGACGAGCGTGTCGTTGAGGAAGGGAATCTGCTGTGCATTGTCGCGAATGGCGAGCGCTTCTTCCTGCGTTTCCGGCGGCTTATTCATGAGCCATTCGAAGCGCACCGTGCCGATGCCGTCCTGCTCGATATTGTCTACTGTCGATGGGGCGATGATGTCGCGCCCGATGACCATCGAGACCAGCTTCTTGTCCGTTTCAGGCTCAGGGGCCTCGGTTACCGTCTCCGTGTTGGTTCCATCGAGAAAGTCCTGCACGATCCCCTGGCCAAGGTCTTCGCCCGCAACAGGCTCGTCGGTCTCGGTCTGGAGGGTCTTGGCGAATTCGGTGAGTTCGTAAACGTGTTGCAGCGTGTCCGGGTTGAAGACCCCGTGCTCGTGCTCTTCGTTGACCACGCCGACCACGACCATGTCGTAGAGGTTGAACTTCTCCTTCATCGCATTGTGGAACACACGCACCGGCTCGTCCGTGCGCAGCATGTTTTCCGGGTCGGTGTCGACCTCGACCGGATGCAGCATCGAGAACGTGCCGGGCGCGAGTGTCGGTGCGGCCACTAAGCCAATGAAGAGCACACACAACAGCACCATGACACCTGTCACAGCGCGGGGGTGGTTCATGCCAGCTTCAACCATGCGCGTGCCAAATCGAATCATCGTCTATTTCCTTCCGCAGGGCGCGGGTGCGCGGCGCCCACGTTTCTTTGCAGGATGTTAGCCCGAATGAGGCAGTATAGTCGAGAAGCCGGTTCAACGCGAAGCTTATGTCTGCCGGCCCGTTCCAGCGGCTGGGCTCTCGCAGTGGGGAAGCCCCGCCTTCTCGAGTATCCAGACCATGGGGCACCAGTTCGTAAAGCCCGACTGCAACAAGTTCGCGCCCACGAAGGCCGTAAACAGCAGCCAGTAGAGGCTGTGCCAAGCGGCAAGGCCCGCAGTCAGCAATACAATGGTGCCAGCGATTGCGCGTAGTGCTTGTTCGACGTTCATTGTTCCAATCCTTTGCTTTATGCCCTTATTTCAATAGAGAAGATAGCATGGCATGTTCATCGGCGGAAACTTTGTTCCCCATGATTTCGGCGATAATACCGCCGAACATCTTCCCCATGATGCCGTTGATGAGACTGCGCTTATTGCTTTTGCTCCGTGGTTGCATGGTGCGTACATCTCCGGTATGGGTATGGGCTGACAACAAAATACCGTCCTGCCGGATAAGGGTGCAATTTCGATGCCACGTTGGCAAGAAGACGGTAAGTGGTTGTGGTACAAGGACGTAACAGCGGTCTCAGGCCGGCAGGAGTGTTGCATTACATCTGCTTCACAACGTTGCAATTGTGTTGCGCAACACCGCTATTGCAACGGTATTTGCAATGGAATGCCCAGCGATTTCATGCGGCGCCAGAGGGTTGTGCGGTCGATGCCGAGGCGGCGGGCAGCCTCGGCCTTGTTCCAGCCGGTCTCGTGGAGAGCGTGTTCAATTTCTGGGCGCGAGAGTTGGCGGTTGCCGGGGGACGCCGGGGCGGGTTGCCGGTTGGGGCCGGGCTTGTTTTGGCGCAGGTCGCGGGGTAGGTCGGCGGGGGTGATCTCCCCGGCGGGACAGGTGACAAACGCATGGGCGACGGCGTTTTCGAGTTCGCGCACGTTGCCGGGCCAGTCGTGGTCCATGACGAGGTGCAGGGCTTCGGGAGTCATGCCGTGGATATCCTTGCCGGTGCGTTCGCGGAAGCGGGCGAGGAAGTGGCTGAGCAGTGGCTCGATATCGCCCGGGCGCTCTCGCAAGGGCGGCACGTGGATGGGGAAGACGTGGAGGCGGTAGTACAGGTCCTGGCGGAAGCGGCCTTCCGCGGCCAATTCGCGCAGGTTCTGGTGGGTGGCGGTGATGACGCGCACATCGACCCGGCGCGATACGGACTCGCCCACCCGCTCGATGGTGTGCTCCTGCAGCACGCGCAGCAGCTTCACTTGCACCAAGGGCGTGAGTTCGCCCACTTCATCGAGCAAAATCGTGCCGCCGTCCGCCGCTTCGAAACGCCCTTCTTTGTCGCGCACAGCCCCGGTGAACGCGCCCTTCACATGGCCGAAGAGTTCGCTTTCGAGCAGCGACTCGGAGAGGGCCGCGCAGTTCACGGCGATGAGCGGAGCGTGCCGGCGTGTGCTCCGGCGGTGGATGGCCCGGGCGACGAGTTCCTTGCCGGTGCCGGTCTCGCCATGGATGAGAATGGTCTCCTCCGAGGCGGCGGCGAGATCGATGAGGCGGAAGACCTCCTGCATGGCCGGACTCTCGCCCACGAGTTCATCGAGCATCTGCCGGCGCACGGCGTCGCGCAGTTCGCGATTCTCGCGCTCGAGGCGGCGCAACTCCGAGAGGTCGGAGAATGTGACCACCGCGCCGAGGTGCTCCCCCTGGGGGCTGGTCATGGCGCGTGCGCTCACGGCAAGGGGAATGCGTTCGCCGTTCTTCCGGCGGATGATGATCTCCTCCTTCGAGAGGCGGCCCGCCTCGCCTAACCGTTGCTCGACCAACTCCATGCCCGGCCCACAGTGGTCCTCGCGGCACAGCAGGGTGCAGGACTGCCCGACCACTTCATCCGGCGTGTAGCCGGTAAGTTCGGCCATGGCGCGGTTCCAGTGGCGGATAACATGGTCCGGGCCGATAAAGAACATGCCGTCGGCCATCGTATCGAGGATGGCCTGGAGCTCGATGGCTTCGCGCGTGTATACGGGCATAACGGGGACAGGATAGCACAGCCGTCGGTGAACAGGGGAAAGGGCGGGGCCGTAAGCGCGAAGCAACGCCGTGGGAAAGAGGCATGGTCCTCGGTTATGGCCGGTTCCCGTGCAACGGCGCTACAATATACGCGCGCGCACATGCTCCGGCAGTTGGCGCCAGGTGAGGCCGGTCTTGTCGAGCCGGGCACGGAACTCGTCGCGTGCGCCGGCACTCTCGAATTCGAACCCGATGAGCGCGTGGCCCACTTGTTCGCCGGTAGTGGTGTAGTTGAAGTAGCAGACGTTCCCCTGGCCCTGCGTGGCGGCAAGGAATTCTTTCAGCGCGCCCGCCCGCTCCGGAAACTCGATGGTGATGAAGTATGGATGGTGGAAGAGTTCCGGCTCGTAGTTGATGATGCGGAACTCGACATCGGCCTGCGAGGTTACGTCGGTATGGCGCACCGCGTGGCCGGTGAGGCGCTGGTCGAGCAAGGCGAGCTCCGGCGGCGATGCCTCGAACCCGATGACCGGCCAGGCGCGGTCTTCGGCCACTTTGCCATACTGGATCTCGATGATGTTGATGCCCTCCATGATCGTGTCGAGCAGGTGCAACAGGCCGCCCGGCCGTTCGTCCATCTCGAGGCGGAAGTACTTGCGCCTTGCGGCGCCGATGCCCGCATGGTGCGCGATCCAGGCGAGTTGGTCAAAGTCGAGGTTCGCGCCGCAGAGGATGGTGAGCACACGCTTGCCGCGGAGGGCATCCCGCTGTTTCATGAGCCCCGCCACGCCCATGGCGCCGGATGGTTCGGCGATACACCGGCGCGCTTCCCATAGCAACTCGATGGCGGCACACACCTCCTCGTTGGTCACCGTGATGAACTGGTCGATGAGATCGCGGCAGAGGGGAAAGGTGTTCGTGCCCGCCGTGCGCACCGCGGTGCCGTCGCAGAACACGTCGATGTAGTCGAGCGTCACCGGCTTACCCGCCTTGACCGCCGCCTGCATGCTCGCCTGGTCGACGCCCTCGACACCGACGATGTGGATAGCCGGGTAATAGGTCTTCAGCCAGCAGGCCACCGCTGCCGCCATGCCGCCACCGCCAATCTGCACATAGGCGATGTCGAAGGGGCCTTGCTCCGCCATAACAATCTCGTCGGCGAGGGTTCCCTGCCCGCCCATGGTGCGCAAGTCGTCATAGGGGTGGATGTAAGTCCGGCCGGTATCCTGCGCGTATTGCCTGGCTTCCGCCCCCGCCACGTCGTAGGCATCGCCGATGAGCACGATCTCCACTTGGCCGCCACCGTGGTGTTGCACGGCCGCCTGCTTCATCTTCGGCGTCGATACGGGCATGTAGATGCGCGCAGGGGCGCCGAGTTTGCGCGCTGCAAGGGCCACGCCCTGGGCATGATTCCCCGCCGACGAGGCCACCACGCCCCGGGCCTTTTCTTCATCGGACAGGAGCGCCATGGCGTTGTAGGCCCCGCGCCACTTGTAGGCGTGGATGGGGGAGCGGTCCTCGCGCTTGAGAAAAACCTCGGCATCCACCGGCGCTTCAAGCCGCTCGAGCGGCGTCGGTTCCGCCACGGCGTAGACCCGCTTGCGGGCCATGAGAATCTCGTTGAAGAGTTGCTGGCGCAGGTCAGGCATGGGCCACGCCCTCCAGATGGTCCGCAATCCGGGCTGAGGCCTTGCCATCGCCATAGGGACTGACCGCGTTGGCCATGGCGGCGTAGGCGTTGGCGTCGCCGAGCAGGCGCTGCACGCCGGTGGTGATGGCGTTGTAGTCCGTGCCCACGAGGCGCACGGTTCCCGCTTCGACGGCCTCGGGCCGTTCCGTGACCTCGCGCATGACGAGCACGGGCTTGCCCAGTGCCGGCGCTTCTTCCTGAATGCCGCCGGAGTCGGTAAGTACGATATGGGCCTTCTTCAGCAGGTGTACGAAGGGTTCGTAGCCGAGCGGCGCGATACAGTGTACCCGGGGGGTATCCGCCAGAATTTCTTCGGTTACGGCACGCACGTTCGGGTTCGGATGAACGGGGTAGATGACTTCGACGTCTTCGTTGTGCGCGGCGATGTCCCGCATGGCCTCGCACATCCGGTGGAAGGGCGGCCCGAAGCTTTCCCGGCGGTGGGCGGTTACGAGCACGAGGCGCTTGCCGGTGCCGGCCTGATCGAGCAGCGGGTCGTCGAACTTATAGGGCCGCGCCGCCACATCGAGCAGGGCGTCGATGACCGTGTTACCGGTTATCACGATGTGCGCGGGATCGATGTGCTCCGCGCGCAGGTTCTCCGCCGCCCGGGGGGTGGGTGCGTAGTGATAGTCGCATAGTGCGTCGCTCAGCCGGCGGTTCATTTCCTCAGGGAACGGGCGGAATTTGTCGTAGGTGCGCAGCCCCGCCTCGACATGCCCCACGGGGATTTGCAGGTAATACGCGCCGAGGGCCGCGGTGAAGGAGGTGGTCGTGTCGCCGTGGATAAGGACGGCCTCGGGCGCTTCTTCCTCGAGCACGCCGCGCAATCCCCTGAGTACGCTGGCGGTCACGTCGAAGATGCTTTGACCCGGGCGCATGACGTCGAGGTCGTGGTGTACGGGCAGGCTAAACAGCGCGATCACCTGATCGAGCAGATCCCGGTGCTGCGCGGAGAGACACACCCGCACGTCGAATCCCGGCCGGCGCGCCAGCTCGAGTACCACCGGCGCCATCTTGATGGCCTCGGGCCGGGTGCCTAGGACGACAAGAACCTTCATGCACACACTCCTTCCGGAGCTGAAGTATAGCGATGGAAAGGGCGGGTGCGCGAATCAACAGGCGCGTTGAGCGCGGTCAGGTCAACCTGTCTTTTATCCATGCCGGGCTGCGGCGGCAAACCACCCGCTGCCCTTCCCGTCGTTGTCCCTTCGCAGCACCGTTGTTATACTGTGCCGCGCCCGAGTTTGGCCCAAGACACAATGGAAGGAGTCGCGCATGGCCGCCGATGGTTCGCGCATAGTTCGCTCGCTTTTTTTGCGCATGGTCGTTGTGGGTATCATTGCCGGGGCGGCGGCGGTTGTTTTCACGCTGCGCCTGCCTGACAGCTACCGTGCCCGCGCCCTGCTTATCCAGGCGCCCATGCCATTTGACGACGAGGCGGCGCCGGTAACGCAGGTGGACTTTTATGGCGAGGATCCGACGCCCCGGCCGAATTGGCTGCGCGTGGGCTATCTTGAATCCCTGCCCATGCCCGATTACCAGATGATCCTCATGAGCGATGAGCTTGTGGCGGAGGTGCGGGACCATATCGAGGCGCTTCATGAGGAGCGTGGGGCGGAGATCAGCCTGACCATGGAAAAGGTGAAACGCTCGATGGAGGTCAACACCAAGATTTTCATGCAGACCTACGAGGAAGTCGAGTATCAACGGGTCATCGAACTGTTACTGAGCGGGCATGAGCCGGAAATCGTGGGAAAGGCCGCGAATTTCTGGGCGGAGAGAAGCATCGCGCTCGCCAACGAGATGCGTTTCGTGGCCAAGGAAGGCGCCCTCGAACATTTAGACGAGCAGATCGCCTATACCGAGGCCATGCTCGAGGCGGAACGTGCGGCCATTGCCGGGGTCACACGGGAGCACCGCCCCGAGTCGCTCGAGCGGCGGCTAGGCAAATTCGAGGCGGAACTCACGGCGCTCCAGCTCGAGCGCAACGACCTCGAAGTCATGGTAGCCAGCCTCGAAGAAGCGTCTGGCAGTCCTGAAGAGGGTGAACTGCCGGGCACACGCCGCGCGCTGAAGGATGTCCGTGCGCGTATCGAGCGGCTCTCCGCTGAAATCGGCACTCTGCGCCCCGCCCTCGCCGAGGTGGAAACGGCCCTCGCCCTGCATAAGCACAAAGTGAAGTATTACGAGACACAGCTTGAAGAACTGGCTATGAGCCAGTATGCCACCCGGCTACAGTCGGACGACATCAGCCCCGAGTTCAAGTTTGTCTCCCGCGCCCTGCCGCCCCAAGAGAAGTCCGGCCCCTGGCGCTCGCTTATCGTCGTCGTGGCGGTGTTTCTCGCTGTTTTGGCCGTGCCGGTTCATTTTTTCACCATGCACGCGCTGCGCCGCTATGCCTGTCAGCTCGAGCAGGCGCAGTAGCCCCGGCGGGGGCCGCCATCGCCGCAAGGAGGTATTGTGAGTCTGCCGGGGCGTTTCATCCGGGGGGTGCTGCTTTCCGGCGGCGGCATGGTGGTCGCCCTCGGCAGCGGCCTCGTCGCGCTCAAGTTGATCACCAATGCGCCTGCCCTGAGCGAAGCCGACATCGGTGTCTACGCAATGTTCGTGGCGGTAACCGACTTCTTCGTCTCGCTCAACGGGTTTGGCATGCGCACGGCTCTCCCAAAGCTTATCGGGAGCGCGGACGCAGCGGGCAAGCGCAGCCTGGTGAACGCCACCCTGACCGCACAGTCGGGCGTTTCCCTGGCGCTTGGGCTGGTCATCTTCGCCGTATGGTGGTTGGCGCCCGTGCCGGCCCTGCTTGCGGAAAACGATTCCTGGAACCGGCTGTATCCGTACCTGTACATTCTTCCCGCGTTTCTGCTCGTCTTTACCTTGCGCGAGTTGCTGCTGGCCATGCAGGCCGGCCTGCATCAGTACGTGAGCCGCACCCTCGGCCTCACGGGCTATGCTGTGGTGCAGGTTGTGCTGGTGGCGGCCCTTGTATGGTATGCTGAAGGCGCGTTGACCACCCTGCTGTGGGTGATTGCCGCCGCGAACGCCGCCGCCGTGCTCCTGTTGCTGGCGCTCCTGCGCCTGCCATTGCGCCCCGTCCGCGATCTGCGCTCTTGGTGCGGTGGCGTCCGGTTCGCGCGTCCCCTGTGGATAAACAACCTCTTCGGCTATGTCTTCAACCGCATGGATACGCTGTTGGTTGGGGCGTTGCTCGGTCCCGCCGCCGCCGGCATCTTCGACATCGGCGCCAAGCGCCTGCCGCAATATGCCGTGAGCGTGCTTAATGCAAGCCTGGTGCCCTTCCTCCCGAGTCTGGCCGAGCGCCTTGCGCGCGATGACCGTGCCGGCGCCACGCGGCTCATGCTCCAGGTCTACGATATGTTCGCCTTTCTCGGCTATGCGGGCCTGCTCTTCACCCTGCTGGTGCAGGGGCCGCTCGTGCGCCTGGCGTTTTCCGAAGCTTACGCCGCAGCCCTGCCGGTACTCGGCTGGATGCTTGCCGCCGGCCTGCTCGCCCTGCAAACGGGCATCTTCGGCCAGTCGCTTGTCGCCCTTGGCCGGCCGCGTCCTATCGCCGTTATCAATATTCTGCTGGCGCTCGTGAGCCTTGGCCTCAATGTTTTGTTCATTCCCCGGTTCGGCATAGCTGGTGCGGGGTACGCGGCCGTGATCGCCATCGGCGTGAGCCATATGCTCCATGCCGGCTGTGTGCACCTCAGCGGCATGCGGTTTGGTTTGTGGCCGTACCTGCGTCCGCACAGCAATCTTGCAGGTGCGCTGGCCCTGCTTTTTGTATTGCGGCAATATGGCTTAGGGGCAGGGGCGCCGCTCGCCGCACTCAGCCTCTTCCTTGCCCTGGCGCCGGTCACCGGACTTTTGAAGCCGAACCAGGTGCGCCGCGTATTGGCGGGCTTGCGGCATGGGTGAGTGGAGGAATGTGCACCACGTTGCCGCACCTGTTACGATAGCGCGTGAGATACTTCAACGGCGGGGTATCAGCATACACATGACAACAGCGGTTTATCTTGAAGGGGGTGAATTCGTTCTTTTCTCAAAAAGAAGTTTCCCCGGGTCTTGCTCTCTTCGCCTTCTACCCGATGCCTTATGACGCTCACTCTCGGCATAGACGCACGGTTGGCCAACGCGCCCCAGCGCGCTGGTGTGGGCAACTTTTGCCGCGGCGTGCTCGGCGCTCTGCCCGCCGTGATGGGCGACACCCAACTGCGGCTCTACCTCGACGCCGAACCCGCGGCGGACCTGCCCGCGCGAAGACACGCCGACATACGCGTGTTGCCGCCCGGCCGGTTCTGGACGCACCGAATTCTTGCGCGTGAACTGCGCCGCGATCCGCCCGGCGTGTTCTGGTCGCCCGTGCTGCAATTGCCATTGGGTGTGCCATGCCCGCTTGCCGCCACCATATACGACCTGGCCGTACGCCGATTTCCCCGGCAATTCACATGGCGCCGCCGGCTGATTGCCCGGATAGAGCTGCGGCTGGCCGCGTGGCGTGCGGCGTGCCTGTGCGCGGTGAGCGAGGCATCGAAGGCCGATCTGCGCCGCTACTACCGTGTACCCGCGGATTGTATATGGATAACGCGGGGGGGCGTCGATGACCGGTTTCACTATCCTCAACCCGCCAGCGCCCTCACGCGGGTACATGCCGCCCATGATCTCCCCGAGCACTTCGTGCTCTATGTCGGGCGCATCCAACCGCGCAAGAACCTCGTGCGGCTTATCGACGCCTTTGCCCGGGTATGTGAGGAACACCCTGCACTGCCCCATGAGCTGATCATCGCCGGGGACGCCGGCTGGCTGGATGCGCCCATCTACGCGCACGCCAAGGCTTCGTCCGCCCGGGACCGCATCCGTTTTCTCGGGTTCGTGGCAGACGGCGATCTGCCGCCGCTCATGGCCGCCGCCGATGTGCTCGCGCTGGTGTCGTTGTGGGAAGGCTTCGGCCTGCCGGTGGTCGAGGCGATGGCCTGCGGCACGGCCGTGCTCACCTCGAATTGCTCGTCGCTGCCCGAGGTCGCGGGCGATGCCGCCCACCTGGCCGACCCGGCAGACACCGCCGCCATCGCGGACGGTCTCGCGCGCCTCCTCACGGACGGCGCCTACCGCCACGCCCTCGAGCGCCGCGGCACCGCGCAGGCCGCGCGCTTCACCTGGAACGCCGCCGCCGCCCACCTCATGCAGGCCGTGCGGACGGCCGCGGAAATGAATCACAAAGGCGCAAAGGCCACGAAGTAGACCGCGAAGAAGCGGATGGCGCTTGCGCCGCGTGGCCGCTGACGGCGCCGCGAAGCGGAACAAAAAATCGGACGGATCGGCCCGATCCGTCCGATCCGTCCAATTTGCTCATTTTCTTGGCTTACACCATTTCCCAGATGGTGGTCTGGCCCATGCCGCCGCCGACGCAGAGGCTCGCCAGGCCGATGGTGTTGCCGCGGCGGCGCATTTCGTGCAGGAGCGATATGATAATCCGCGCGCCCGTGCAGCCGACCGGGTGGCCGAGGCCGACGCCGGAGCCGTTCACGTTCACAATGTCGCGGTTGAGGCCGAGGAGTTTCTCGCAGGAGAGGTACTGCGCGGCGAAGGCCTCGTTCAGCTCGATGAGTTCCATGTCCTCGAGTTTCATGCCGGTCTTTTCGAGGGCCTTCTTCGTGGCGGGCACGGGGCCATAGCCCATGAGTTCCGGCTCGACTGCCGCCGTGGCATAGCCGCGCAGCTTGGCGATGGGGGTGAGGCCGTCGGCTTTGGCCTTCTCCGCACTCATGAGCACGAGGGCCGCCGCGCCGTCGTTGATGCCCGAGGCATTGCCGGCCGTCACCGTGCCGTCCTTCTTGAAGGTCGGCTTCAGCTTCGCGAGCTGCTCGGCGGTCAGGCCCGGGCGGTAGTGCTCATCGCGGTCGAAGACGATCGGGTCGCCCTTGCGCTGGGGAATCTCGACGGGCATGATCTCTTCCTTGAACCGGCCGGATTCCGTGGCGTCCTCGGCGTTGTGGTGCGAGCGCAGGGCCACTTCGTCCTGCTCCTCGCGGCTGATGTCGTATTTCTCGGCCAGGTTCTCCGCCGTGAGCCCCATGATGAGCCCGCTCCACGGGTCCGTGAGGCCGTCCCAAACCCCGTCCGCCATTTTGCCATGCTGCAAGCGTTTGCCCCAGCGCGCTTCATAGAGCATGTAGGGCACCCGGCTCATGTTCTCGACGCCCCCCGCCACGATCATTTCGGCATCGCCGAGCATGATCTGCTGCGCACCGTAGATAACGGCCTGCATGGCCGAGGCGCAGTTGCGTTGGATGGTGACCCCCGGCACATGGATGGGCAGGCCCGCCTTCAACCCGGCGAGGCGGCCCGTGGTGGCTTCGTCGGTGCGTTGCATGCACTGTCCGACGATGACGTCCTCCACTTCCTCGGGGTTGGCGCCGGCGCGCTCGAGGCTCTCGGCAATGATTTTGCCCATGAGGTCCGGGGCCGGCACATCTTTCAAGCCGCCGCCAAAGACGCCAATGGCGGTGCGAACACCAGAAACGACAACAACTTCGCGCATGATAGAAGAATCTCCGCAGGTTGCGGGGCGGCCTGCCCCGTCGTGGCAACTTCAGGCTCGACGAGACGCCCGACCGGCATCCCGTACTCCACACTGAGCGCGAATATAGCAGATTGCTGAAAGGCCGCAAAACCCCAACCAACCGCTAACCCGGGGCAAATATCCGCGCGCCATACTGCGCAGCGTCACGGCGATACCCCGTGCTCCAGCTTCCGTCCCGCCACGGCGTCCCCTCACCAGGGAACCGGCGAGAGAGACACCCTTGCCTGTTCCCTCATTTTTTTTGGGGCTGGTAGTGCCCTTTGGGAAGGAACGATAGGACGGACCGGTCGGATCAGTCGGATCGGTCGGATCGGTCCGGGGGCGCTGACGGGACGTGGCAAGATTTGCACTTGCCAGTATGGCTGATATAATATTCAGACATTGCGCATTGACCGGGAAATGAATGGGGACTTCCAATGAGCGAGCCACAGGAAGCGCCGGGCGGTGAGATTGTTGTCTATCAGGCGGAAGACGGCAGTAACCGCATCTGTGTTCTGCTCAAGGATGAGACCGTCTGGCTGACGCAGGCCATGCTGGCTGCACTGTATGAAACCACACCACAGAACATAACCCTTCATATCCGTGCCATTTACGAAGAAGGCGAGCTCAGTCGAGAGGCAACTTGTAAAGAATACTTACAAGTTCGAACCGAAGGGCAGCGTGCGGTCAGGCGTCGATTGAAGCACTACAACCTCGACATGACCATCGCCGTGGGCTACCGGGTCCGCTCACCGCGAGGGACGCAGTTCCGGCAATGGGCCACCGAGCACCTGCGCGAGTACCTGGTCAAGGGCTTCACCATTGACGACGAGCGCCTGAAGGGTGGCGGCGGCCTTGCGGATTACTTCGATGAGCTGCTCGCCCGTATCCGGGAAATTCGTGCGAGCGAGGCACGGGTATACCAGCGCATCCGCGACATCTTCGCCCTGGCCAGCGACTATGTGGAGGACGAAAAGGAAACCCAGCGCTTCTTTGCCACCATGCAAAACAAGATGCACTTTGCCGCTGCCGGCATGACCGCCGCGGAAATCATTCGGCAGCGCGCGGACGCCACCCAGCCCAATATGGGCCTTACGTCATGGAAGGGCGGACACGTGCTCAAGCGCGATGTGGCCACGGCA
>CAZMVU010000044.1:0-26907 GCA_964569295.1 uncultured Nitrospirales bacterium | reverse complement strand
CATCCATAACCTGGGCCGTTGGCCCAGGCTGGTATGGAACCGCGCCTTCGGCGCTACGGAAACACGCCGCAGGCCCTAATCACAAGCCGCCCCGAACCAGTAACCACGGAGGACGCCTTCTCAGCCTTGGGTTGTGGGCAAAGCCCACATTGACGCATTCAGTCCATGTTATTGCAATTACACGGACCTATCGGCAAGCGCAATCGGTCCGCACGCGAAGCCTTTTCACGCCGGCGGCGCAGGGTCCCGGTAGCTGCTTGGATGTAATCGGAACCTGCGCGCAACGCGCGCCACCGCGAACAGGCACTGTGCGCGGTAACTCCATGCCCTGCGGCGCACCTTCACCCTTCCATCCGGCCTTTGATGCGCTTGAGAGTCCAGATTTCCTCTTGCAGTTCTTCGGCTTCCTCGGGGGCAACCCGGCCAAGATCACGGCAGAAATGGAACGCGCGGTCGAAATCGAAGCGTTGCGCGGTAAGTTGCGCGAGAAAGTAGAGGCTGGGGACATGCTGCGGCGCTTCGCGCAACGTATCGAGAAACCGCCGTTCAGCCTTGTCGAACTCTTCGCGGTAGTAGTGGCGCAGGCCGGTGCGATAGGGGGCGGGTTCGAAGTGAACGCGGACCTGATCGAGCAGGTACATGGCCAACACAAACAGCCATGGAAGAACAAATAACGACAACAACGCCGGCTGTACCGCGATATCCCGCCCTGCCCACGCCTCCCATAAAATCAGCACCAGCGTGGTCAGCAGAATCAGCATGCACGTCATCGCTGCGGCGCCGGTCACCAACGCGCGCACGGGACGCACGTGGCGCCGGGTATAGCTGACAGCCGCGCCTACCCGCTCGAAGCCTTCAGCGGGACTGCGGCTCAGCTTCTTGAGCTGCCCTACAAGCGCATCGAGCCGGGGATTCGTGCCCGGCCGGTACCAGAACTCCAGTTGTCCGCCTTCGTCGTCATCCTTGAACGCAATGCACAAAGTCGGATGGGATTGCATGGCACGCCATATCCCCCACACAGCCCTCGCCGCCCCGAAAAGCACCAACAGTCCGCCCGCCACCCCGAACACTCCCATGGCTACCATCCGCAGCAATTCATGCACCGGCTGCACACTCTCGTACGCAAGGCCGGCGAGCATCGCCACCACGGCAACGCCCAGCAGCATTGCGCTGGCTCCGGTCAGGGGCCGCCAGTCCCGCTTCGCATTATGCCAAAGGCTCAGGCATTCACCGGGAATATAGGCATCGTACTGCTCGGCCCAAGAGCGATGGCGGCACAGAAGGACCGCACCACGCAGTTCCAAAGTGGTTGTACCGGGGTCATTGGTCGGTACAATGTTTTCCGGTGGTATGTATTGGTTTGTGTTCATGTGGGCACCCCGGACGGCGTGTCGTCCTCACGCCACGCCCTAGCCGCGAGGGGCCGCCGTACAGGCAACCTCATGGTGGCTAGGGCTGGACAAACCGCGACCCCGCCGCGGTCCCCCAAAAGAGGTGCAAGAAACATCACACACCGGGAAAAAATGGCTGTAGACCCGTGATAACCTGAATAAACGCAACGACTTCGGCCTATATACCGGTCGCGTCGCGCAATACTTCGTTTAGACACACGTCTGCACACGCTGCCAGTAACAGCGTGTGCAGGCACAATCATTGTGTATCGTTCTGGAACGCGCCGTACTGTTAGTTGTATTGCGCGACCTGGATGTCGGCACCGCCACCACCGGAAGCGCCACCGCCCCCGCCACCAGCCATGCCGCCCAGCGCACCGCTCGGAGAGTCGATCAGTTCGAGTTCGCTCAGATCGACTTCACCGAGAGCATCCGAGTCAAGCGCTGCCGTATCCACATCATCTGCCGTTGCCGCGCCGCTTCCGATGGCTGCAATCGCCGTACCGCCGATCGCTACGAGAGCGACCGCAAAGATAACGCACCACTGCCAAATCGTAAAACGCCGCGCTGTCTTCTTCATGCTCTCCACTGCTAAGACCCTCCTTGCGAAGTGTACCTTCTACGCTGGTTACATACCCAATTTTTACGGATGACCCGTTTGTTCGCCGGTACCCTGATTAACCGTAAGCTTGTCTATGTACGCTGTATTTTCTGGCTCGTACCGGCCATCACATTTGAGACGATAACATAATTCGTTGCCAATTGCAAGGAGTTCGGATTCTTTTTATTCTCATTGCGCACACGCCTTTGTTGCATTGCCAGGCATAATACGGCACTATGCGTGCGCTTCGTACCGCAATGACGGCAGCCAAAGGGTGGCCATGGATCCGGAAACGAACAATTCCACGTCTGTTACAGATGTTCGCGTGCGATCAGCGCATTGGGCCGGCCCCGGCGGTCTCGTGTTGTTGACGCTGATCCTGGTAGCTGCGGCGTGTGTACGCGCATTGTTCACCGCCGAGCTTGTCCATTCCGCCGATTTCGACGCCCCCATCCTCGACCCGCAACTCAATGACTATTGGGCACGCGCGTTGGTAACCGGTGACTGGGAACCTCCGCCCTATGCCGCCGACCCGCAAATCCGCACCACGCCCTACGGCCGGCCGCCGGGATATCCTTATCTGCTGGCCGCTACCTACCGCGTTTTCGGTCCGGGCTACCTCGCCCCGCGTATTGTGCAGATGGCGTTGGGTGTGGTGAACCTGCTCTTGATCTATCTGCTCGCGCGGCGGCTATTCGGCCTGGGCGCAGCCCTGGCAGCGGCGGCTATCGGGGCAGTCTATTGGCCCTTCCCCTTTTTCGAGGGCGAACTCAATTCGTCGGCATTCGAAGTGCTGGGGTTGTTGTTGTTCACGATCGCCCTGCTGCGCCTGGACAAGCGCGGCGGTGTGCTCATGGCGCTGTCAGCGGGGTTGCTTCTCGGCTTCCTCGCGCTGTTGCGCCCCCACATATTGCTCCTGCTGCCGCTGACGGTCCTGTGGCTGGGCATGGCGGCACACCGGCAGGGCGAGGCATGGCCGGTGGCCGGCGTTCATGCGGTGGCGTTCGTATTGGCTTGTGCAGCGCTGGTGGGACCCGCCGTGGCACGCAACCACCAGGTAAGCGGCGACTTCTTTCTGGTGTCCTGCTATGGCGGGGTGAACGCGTACATCGGCAACAATGCGGACGCCACCGGCCACGCGCCGCCGGTAATACCCGATCTGTTGCCGCTCACCGGGATGAACAGTTGGAACTGCTTCAATTACCCGGATCTCGTGGATCGGCTTGGCCGCACGATGGGGCGTCCCCACATGGACTTCGCGGATACCTCGCATTTCTTCTACAACCGGGCGGTGGGGTTCATCGTGCGGCGCCCGGCGGACGCCCTCGCCTTAACGCTTAGAAAAACGCTTCTCTTCTGGGGCCCGGCGGTAATTTCGGACAGCAAGGTGGTGGCCCACGCCCGTGCGGACTCGCGGGTGCTGCGTTGGTTGCCGGGTTTTCCGTTGGCCGCAGGGCTGAGCTTGGCCGGCCTATTGCTTCTGGCATGGCGGCGTGTCCGCAGACACGAAGCCCTGCCGCCGGGAACCGGGCTTGTACTGCTGGTGATCGCCGGCTATTTCGTATCGGTTCTGCCCTTTTTCACGGCGGAACGTTACCGGCATCCCATCGCGCCGTTTCTCCTCATCCTGGCCGGTGCCTACACCGCCGCCCTATGCGCCAGCGTGCGCGCCCGGCAACCGGCGCGCGCCCTGCTCCTGTTGACACTGGGGGGCGCGGCCTGTGCGCTCACCCATGCCCCCTGGATTCCCTACACGCCGAACAAGGCCACCTGGCATTTACACCAAGGGATCGCGCATCGCAGCGCGGGGCGCATCGAGGCGGCCAAGCGCGCATTCGAGGCGGCCCTGGCTATCGACGAGACGCACGCGGAAGCGCATGTACAGATAGGTTTTGTGCTGGACAATGCCCGCGAGCCGGCGGCCGCACGCACCCACTATGCACGGGCTGTCGACGCGAATCACCAGCACGTGGTCGCGCGCAACAACCTGGGCCACGCCCTCGCCCGGAACGGGGATGCCGCCGGCGCGGAAAACCATTACCGTGCGGCACTGGCGCTGGATCCCTATAACGTACGCGCCATGGACAATTTGGCGGCGCTGCTCTCGGAGCAGGGTCAACACGAGGAAGCCTTGGAACTGCGCGCACGCCGGGTCGCGCTCACCCCGGAGGACGCCCAGGGGCATGTGCGTTATGTACGGGCGCTCTTGCGTGCAGGCAGGAAAGACACCGCACTCGAGGCACTCGAGCGGGCACTCGACGCTGCCCCGGCCACGGCGAACACGCACATTCTCCTCGGCGACCTCTATGCCGCAGCAAACAAGCCCCGCCGCGCCCGGCGGCATTATGAAAAGGCGCTCGAGCTGGCACCGGACTCGCCCCGTGCGCAACACGGTATAACGCGCCTCGATGCAGAACCAACGGATTGAAGGCAACCACCACGACTCTGGTATTATTCGCCGGACGTGAGTGAGTATGAGCCCATGACCCCCCATTCCCAAGCACACACACAAGACGGGGCACCGCCTCATTCCCCTTCCGGGTTCCGCCGTCCGGCATTCTGGTTGGGGGTGGTGCTGCTTGTGGGCGTGGCACTGCGGCTGTGGTACCTGGCCTATGTCGTCGATGCGCCGGATTTCCGCGCCCTGCGCCAAGACATGGACGTGCAGGACTACCACGCGCGCGCCATGTTCACCGGCGATTGGACACTCCCCGCCCATGCCCCTGCCGACCCGGAAATCTCGTCGACGCCGTACTACCGGCCGCCGGGCTACCCCTGCTTTTTGGCGGCCGTGTATGCCCTCACCGGCGGCAGCTACCTCGCGCCGAGGCTGGTCAACATGGTCCTCGGCCTGTTGACGGCGGTGCTGTGGTTTTTGCTCGGGCGGCGCGTGTTCAACCCGTGGATGGGGGTGCTGGCAGCGGGATTGTCGGTCACCTACTGGGGATCGGTGTACTACGAAGGCGAGGTGAACGATCCCGCCTTGTTTCTTTTTCTCATCCCGTGCATTGTGTGGTCGCTGGTCTGGTGGGCCGAAGGGCCGGGCTGGCGGCGCGCAACGCTCACGGGCATCCTGACCGGCTGCTACACGCTCATGCGCCCCAACATTCTCGCCTTCGGGCCGGTCATGGCGCTGTGGATGCTCCATCACTTGTACTGGCACGGGCGCATGCGCCGCCTGGCAGGGTCGTGGGCCGCCCTGCTGATCGGCACATTGGTGTTTATCGCCCCGGTGACCGTGCGCAACTACGTGGTCTCGGGCGAATTCGTGCCGATCTCGACCTACTTCGGCGAGAACCTGCTGATCGGCAATGGCCCCGGCAGCGACGGCTACACGTCGTGGCTGCCCTACTTGCAGGAACTGGAAGGCACGGGCCAGTTCTCCGTGTGGGTGTACCCGAACATCGTGCGGGGCCTTGCCGGCGAAATCGGCGACCCTGCACTCACGCACAGCGAGGCCTCGGACATCTTCATGAAAAAGGCCCTCGACTATATGGCCGCACACCCGGCGCGCACGCTCCGGCTCACGCTCAAGAAGGTGCTGTTGTTCTGGTCTCCAGTGGAGATCACGGAGAACAAGGTCGTCCACTATGAAAAAGCACATTATCCACCGTTGAAGTACATGCCGGGCTTCCCCATGGTGCTGGCATTGCTGCTGTTCGGTCTCGGAGCGCTCGCACACGACGCCTGGCGGGGCAGGTTGGCCCATCCGGCCACGCCGCGCATGGGGCCTACCCAGGCGCAGGTGGTCTTTCTCCTGGTGGCGTTTGTCGCTGTTTATTTCGGCACCTTCCTGCCGTTTTTTGTCAATGCGCGCGCCCGGGCGCCGCTCTATGGCGTGTTGCTGTTTCTTGGGGCTTACGGGCTGTGGCGGCTGGCGGCGGTGGTACGCCGGGGGGCATGGGCCCGTGCGGCGGCGGGGGTGCTTGTGCTGGCCGTCTTGTACGGACTGGCTTCCGTCGAGTGGGTACCGTATACGCCGGACCATGCCCGCTGGCACTATGCCCGGGCGGACTCCTACTTGCGGTCGGGCCGTGTGGACGCCGCCATCGCGGAAGCGGAGGCCATGCTCGGCCTGCCGGGGGCGCCGCTCCCCTACATGCCGTTTCGTCTGGGGCACCAGTTCGCCCGGGAAAACCGCCACAGGATGGCGGTGCGGCTGTTGCAACAGGCCCGGGCCACAGACCCCGAAAGTCAACATCCGGCCTACACCCAGGATCTGACGTACCACATCGCCGCGAACCTGCTCGAGCTTGGACGCACACAAGAGGCGCTGGAAGCCTACGAGCAAGCACGGGCGCTGAATCCTGAGGACCCCCGGGTGTTAAACGATCTCGGCGTCATTGCCGAGGATCGGGGCGACCTTGAAAGGGCCGAACGCCACTACCGGCAGGCCATCCGCGTCGCACCGAAATTCGCCCTCGCCCACAGCAACCTCGGCGACCTGCAAGCCCGAACTGGCCGGATCGAGGCCGCCATCGCATCGTTCCGGCGGGCGGCCGCGTTGGCGCCGGAGAATCCGGACTTCCACTACAATCTCGGGCGGCTGCTCGCACGTGCCGGTATGGTAGACGCCGCCATCGAACAGTACCGGCAAACCCTGGCCATCGTCCCCGATGAGGCCCGGGCCTTGAACAACCTCGGGATGCTCCTGGCAGGGCAGGGCAATGCCGCACAAGCGGCAGAGCACTACCGCCAGGCCATCGCGTCGGCGCCGGATTTTGACTTGCCGTATATCAACCTGGCCGAACTCCTGGCCCGGGCCGGCAAGCACGCGCGCGGGCTTGCAGTGCTTGAAAAAGGGCTCGCAAGCAACGAAACAAGCCCGAAGCTGCACTACGCCCTCGGCCGTTTTCTGTTAGAACACGGCGAGACCACCCGCGCGCGCGAACATTTCGAAGCGGCGTTGCGCCTTGAACCCGGACATCAGCGGGCGCAAGACGCGTTGGCGGCGTTGGACAAACCGCGCCAATAGAGCCCGCCCCTGTACCCCAAAAGCAGTGCAGAAAAAGGCCGTAGCGAATCGGCGATCGGGGGCCGATGGTCCGCCCGAATGCGCCTCTTCAAGCGACTTGCGCCCCAGTATAAGGCGCGTTGAACGCCGTATAGCACGCGGGCAGCCGTCAGTTCGCGGCCGGGGCGGCTTCCACATCTTCACGCAGGGATTGGGGTATCTCCCCCATGGCTTGCCCTGCTTCGGCAAACGCCTGGCGCGCCGCATCGAACCGGCGCAAGGCCAGCAGCGCGCGTATACGTACGACATGCGCGCGAACCGTGGCCGGCCGCTGCGCCAGGGCGGCTTCCGCTTCCTTCAAGGCACGCGCGTAAGCGCCCAGGCGATACAGCACCACGGCCAACTCCGCACGGAACCCCGGGTCGTCCGGGACAAGCGATACCGCGCGGTCAAGGTGGTTGCGCGCGGGAGACAGCGCTTGCGCGGCGGCATAGGCCATGCCCAGCATGAAATGTGCGCGGGCGGCTTCGTGATCTTGCTGCACAATTTGCCGCCAGTAGGCCACCCAACCTTCGGGTTCGACAGCGCGCCTGAGGATATCCGCAGCTTCTTCATAGGCAATACCCCGGTCCGGTTCGGCCAGGATGGCCTCCTGAAAAACCTCCAGCGCTTCCAAAAAGTCGCCACTGGCAGCCACTGCCATGCCGTAGACAACCTGGGTCTGGTACCACGACCAGTCCCGCTTCTTCAGTTCGTGGTAGAGATCGAACACCGCGCCCGCATCGCCGCTCTTCACCAATGCCCGCGCCAGATCGAGCGGTATTGTGTCTCCGGGCCCAACACTGGCATCAAAAGCGCGCCGCAGGTGTTGCACCGCTTCTTCAGACGCGCCTTGGCCCAGCAGCATGCGCCCCAGAAGATGCCGCGTGTCCGGCGCCGAACGCACGGCGACCAAGCGTCGTGCGGCCGCCACGGCCTCAGCGGGCCGATCCAACGCATGCAACAACTCGACCTGGCGCCGCAGCAGCTCCGGCGATTCTGGCGCTTGCGCCAGGGCTGTCTCATATGCCGCGAGGGCCTCCGCGAGGGCGCCCTCCATTTCCAGCGTTTCCGCCTTGCTGATGGCCTGCATCACCGTATCACCGGCCGGCGAGTGGCCCAGCAGCGCCCGTGCCTGCGCACCTTCCCCGAGGCGTGTCAGCGCGTGCGCCAGGACGCGCGCCAACTGCACATCCCGTGCCGCGTGCTCGGCCGCTCGCAGGTAATAGTGCACGGCCGCTTCGGGCCGTCCTTGGCTTTCCAGCACCCGTCCCGCCCAATACACAGTCCTGGGATGTGCATCGTGAGGCATGTCCGAAAAGGCGTTTTCTTCGTCCCCGGGCACAAATTCCTGCGTCGTTCGGCCGGTCACGGCCAGCACCGGCTGGGCGCCCCAGAACACACACGGGGAAAGCGCCACACCACGGTTGTCAAAATAAGCCACGAGCGCGGCGGCTTTGTATACGCTTTCCCACCCCATCACGGCACAGAATACACCCCAATCCGCCAGGCGCGCCTCCGCGGCAACCACGATATCCGCGTATTCCAGTTCCACCACGGCATTGGCAGGGCCCCCGGCAAATTCTATCGGAACCGCGATCGAGGTGTCCTGGGTGAGAAGCGGTGCCTCGGGCGGCTCCCGCCGGTGCGCCTCGAGCCACTGCGCGACAGCATGCCAATCCAACCGCAGCGGCGCAGCCACCGCAATAGCGCCGCGGCATAGAAACACGGCCAGCAGCAATACCACGAGCAACGCGCGCACAGCACGCCACGGGGTGCAGCCGACGATGGCCCCAGCCAATGCGAATGCACCGAGGGTAACCGCCGACACCACGGCGCCTTTCAGCACCACCGCGCTCAATGTCACCACGGCTATGCCCAACAACAACGGCAGACCGGGCCACCAGACAAGCAGACAGGCGGCAGACCACCCCCCCGCATTCCCCAGCGGCGCATGCAGTGTACGCAGCCAACGCCAGGCTACGACCAGCGGCAGCGCGGCGGCGATGCCGAGGAAAAGCAGTCCCTGGGCCGTGTACAAGAAGTCATAGTGATGGTAAAACCACGGCCCCAATCTCCACTGGGGCGCGCTCTCGGCCACACCGGAAAGGCCCGCATCAATGCGGGGAACAATCCCGCCCTCCGGCAAAAAGCGTGCGTAGAGTGTCGTCCACTCTGGCCATGTTCCCGGCAACGGCAATGCCGGCAACGGCGTCCACGCCCGCAACGCCAGCCAGACACACACCCCCTGCGCCCCAGCCCAAACAACGAAAGGCCAGCCGCGCATATAGCGTTGCGACAACAGCGACACGGCTTGCGGCATCACAAGCACCACCGCCAAGGGATCACTGAAGAACAGGGCGGCATTCATCACAATATGAAACAGCCAGCGTGCCGGGCTTCTGGTGCGAGCCGCCGCAAGCATGCTGTAGAACGCGACGGCCGCCAGTCCCACTACAAGCGATGCGGGCCCGATACTACGGGACAAGGCGATGTGCGCCGGACTGATGGCCAGGAGCAAACCCGTTACCCAACCGGCCGTGTGGCCGAAGAGGTGCGACACCGCCGCCATGAGTCCCACCACACCCGCCACCGCAAATCCCACGGAACACAGCCGGAGCACCAGCGGCGCATTGCCGAAGAGTGCGTTGGAAGCGCGCAGCACAAGGCCGTACAGCGGCGAAGCCGGGTACTCCTGGGCAATAGCGGTCTTATCGATCGCGGCGCCCAACCAGCGCAATTCGGCATAAGAAACCGAGACCTCGCCAATGTTCCACAGCCGCAACACCAGGGCAAGCAGCAGGATGCCCAGGCCAACCGCGGCGCCTGCCCTGCTGCGCCCCCAGCGATTCTGCTCGATATTGCCCGGGAGCATCATGGCACCTCGGGGGGCTCAACAGGCGATGCGCGATCAGGTAACAAATGGGCCAGCGGGCCCGTGAGCTGCTCGAAAAAGACGCGGGCTTTCTTGCGAATACCGCGGTTTTTCATGTGACATACATCGCCGAAGAGTTCTGTGCCCCCGCGGATGTTCTCCGCTATCGGCACGAAAGGCACCTGCTCCTGCCTACAGGCCTCGTGCAGTAAGCGGTTGTACAGGCCCACGACGCGGCAATACGTGGCAAAAGTAATCTCCTGCCCTCTGCCGGAACCCGCGTCGTAAATGTCGTAGGCGTGCAGGTCGAAGTAATCCCGCTCATCTCCGGAAAGGTTGTCGATATCCGGATGGGCGAAGCTACTCAAGATAACAGGCACGCCGTGGCGTGCGGCATAGGCATGCATGGCGAGCAGTTTGCTTATCGTCTTCTCGCGCAGGGCCCGCGCGATTTCGGCCTCGGCGGGGACCAGCAAGCCGTTGAAGTGGTAGGCGAGAAAACGCGATTGCACCAGCAACCGCTGCCACGGGCACCATTCCCTCAGCCAGCGTTTGAAGTGGAAATGGGCAATGTCATTCACCGCGTTGTAGACGATGATCGCGTCGGGATCGAGCGCCAGATAATCGCTCATGCGCATTCGCTCTTTGGTAATGTTCATACCCGCGACGCCCGCGTTGATCACGTCGAAGTCGCGGCCGGGGAAGTGATCATTCAACAACCGTTCAAGCTCGTTGGGATACGTGACGGCATTGGTCGGCCCTTCCTCGGTCGTCGAGGCGCCGACACACACAATGCGATACGTTCCGGGCGGCTTCGGCATGCGCACTTCATCGTCGCGAAAACCGTAGTTGTTGGTGGCGAACTGCTCGACGCCGAGGTTCTCGGTGCTGTAGGGGATCCGCCCGCGCTCGGCGTGTTTGCGGTACAGGAGAAAAGGAATCTCCCAGACCGCGTTGTCGCCGGCCAGCGGTTCACGAGGCGCTTCGATGTACACCCCGAGGATATCGCGGCCCGGCCCGGGCTCGGGATAGGGGATGAGATAGGCCGTGTGGCCCGTGCTGGGCACCTGCACTTCCTGCGGCACACCCGACTGCAACACCGCCGTGCGTTGGGCGTCAACCGCCTTCGACGTCTCCGCCCCGCAAGTGGCGGCAATGGTCAACGCCGGCGGAGTCGGGCCGATGATATGGGCCTTGCGGACCGCGCCGCCAGGGTCCAACAGAAAAATGTTCTGTTCATAGACGGCGGAGAAAATCTCCCGGTCCGCTTCGTCAAGGGTCGCGAAGTATGCCGCACGCCAGGTGCGTTCCTCGATGGGGGGCGGGACAGGCAGTTTTTCCGCTGGTTCTTCCGGTGTCTGTACTACAAGACGCTTGGCGGACACATCCGAGCCGGGCCAGGGAATCTCACCGCGGCGGGCGCGCAGGTAGGGATTATGCGCATCGATCTGGCGCCACTGCCAAAGCGTGTACAATTCCGCGGCCACAAGCAGCGCCACCAGCCAGAGTGCGCCCGTTCCCAAAATGAAGACCAAGCGCACCCAGCTCCTCACAACACATCCTCCACGCTCTCGCCCGTGCGCACGGCATCGAGCAACAATTGCGGGCGGGCATCGTCCGGATCCAACACCACCGCCCGCTCGAGAAACGCTATAGCCCGCTCCTGGTCGCCCCGAAGGGCGTACGCCCGGCCGAGGCTCGCATGGGTCCAGCAGTCGTCGGGCAATAGCTCGAGGGCTTGGTGCAATACTGTGAGGGCCTCGTTCACGCGGCCGGCTTCCACGAGGAGGTTGCCCAGGTTCACCAGGTCCCACGGGTACCCTGCCGCGTCGATCGTCACCGCCTTTCTGAAGGCGCGAATCGCCTCCTGGCGCGCGCCCATCTCCTTGTATGCCATACCCATATAGGACCAGCCGCGGCCATAGCGCGGGTCGAGCGCGACGGCGCGTGCGGCCGCCTCGACGGCGAGGCCGTATTGCTCTGCGCGCCAGAACGCCAGGCTGAGATCGCCATAGACGACCGGGGCCTGGTCATCAAGGTGGGCGGCGCTTTCCTCGAGCGGCGCCACATCCGGCCCGCGGCTGATGTGATAAACGAGCACATGCTGAATGCCGCCGAATTCCGTGCGTCTGGCTACGAGCCCCCGCGCTTCGAGCGCTTGATCAAAGGCAATGCTCGGCCCCGTCTGGAAATAATCCTTGCGAATGACCGCCCACACGCCGCACTGCCCATCGGGCGCATCGGGTGCGGGACGTTCGAGGTTCAAATAGAACAAGCACTGATCCGCCAGCGTCGGGAACGTGTCCGCGTAGGCGATGACATGGGGCGCCGGACCCATATTGAACGCGAACACACGTTTCCACAGGCTGTTGTGCACCAGCACCAGGTCGCACGGCCGGGCCTCGGCGCGCAAGAGCCGTGCGGCGCCGCGGTAGTCGGGGTGGCGCGGTCCGGCAAGCACAAGGCTGTGCTGATAGGCGAAGACCACGACCACCAGCACCACAAGCAGCGTGCGCAGGCTGCGCCAACGTACCATCGCGATGACACCGCCAAGAATGAGGTACAGGGCCAGCGTGCTGTGGATGGTGTAGCGTGGCATGACGCACGGCCGCCATGCCAGGGAAACCGCCATGAGCGTGAGGGCGGGCAACAGCCACCAGATGAGCAGGAAGAACGCCCATGTCCAGGGTGCGGGGCCGCCCGTGTCCGCTGGTTGTGCCTCTTGTTTGCGCCGGCGAACCGCCATCACGCATAACGCGACGGCCGCCACCACGAAAACAACCATCATCACCCAGCCCACCGCCGGCGCCCACGATACGACCCAGGCCGCCGCCGAATCGGGCAACAAACCGCGCCAGAAGGCTTCCATGGGCGGCCAGACGCCATGCAACGGAGCAAACTGCCAGGTCATGCTTACCAGGTCATCGCCGAGCAAATCGCCCATGAACTCGCGCATACCCGGCACGCGCATCCAGTCCTGAGTCGACGCACGCCCCCAGAAACGAATAGTCATGAGGTAGGCCGCGGTGGGCGCGAGCAGGACGCCATTAAGCACGCTCCAGCCGACAAGGCGCTTGAAGTCGCGCGGGTGAAAACACAACCAGAACACACCCTGCACCAGCGGCACGAGCACGGCGAAAGGGTGCGTCCAGAACAAAAGCAGGTTTACCAATGCATGCAGCCAGAGGGGGCGCGCGGCCTTATCGGTGAACACGGTAACGGCGAGACCCACCACGGCCAGCATGGCCACCGCCGCTGTATACACCGCGATTCCATCGCGATCCAGCGGCACAGCGCCCGTAATCAGTGCGGCCACGAGGATCACGAAAGCGATGGCGTAGAACAGCAGCAGCACGCTCGCCGCTGTGAGTGTGCGCGGCAGCAGGCGCTCCACACGGCGGTAGGTCAGCCGGTAGAAGGTCCAGCAGGAAAGCAACGCGATAAGCGTCATGACCCCGTACATGCGGATTTCCTGCGCGAATTGCCAGTGCATGGGCGACAGCGCCACGCAGAATGCCGCCAGAAGCCCGGCCGTACGCCCGAACAGGGTGCGGCCGAAAAGGTATATCGCCGGTATAAGCAGCAGCCCGATGACAATCGAGAGGATGCGCAGGGATGCATAGTCGCGGCTCACATACTGGTTCCAGAAGTACTCGAGGGTGTAGTAGAGCGGCATCGTGGCGGGATCCATCGATCGGTTCGCCTGCCAGAAGCCGAGCAGCCCCTGCGCGGTCTCCCTATCGACGGTCTGATTCCAGCGCTCATACTCGGGTGCGTTTTCCCACGCGGCCGGCGGGCTGAGGTGCACAATGCTCGTGAACTCATCCCACCAGTAGGACTCCTCCCACACGCCATAGGCGCGCACGAAGAGCGCCAGCAGCAGTATGCCAAGGAGAATCCACCCGGTCCCCTGTTGCGGGGAGCCAGTAATGTTGTTTTCTCGACGGGATTCCGTGTTCACACACGTCCTCCTGGGGTTGCACCGCCACGCGGCATCAGTGGCCACGCAACGGAAAAGTTGCAACGAATCATGGCATTTGGAATAATTCCAATGCAACAGGGGCCTGATAATATACCGGCTCCGTTGCCATACGCGCGGCCACATCATCATGGGTTTTCCCCTGGATGGACGTACAGGCGGCCGCCCCACAGCCTGGTACTGGAGAGTTTATGGCCCGCCCCGGATCCGCTCTGAAAAACATCGCCCTGGTCATCGTTTCCGTAGCCGTGGGGTTAGGTGTAACCCTCGCGCTTGACCGGTTGATCGTGTCCTCATGGCTCGCACCCCCCCCACTGCCGGACAGCATCGAACTCCTGTTTCCACCGGGGTCAAAACACGAGCACAAGACCGTGGACTTCCATTATGTCGAGCGCATCAACCGGCTCGGCCTGCGGGACGAGGAGATTGCCACCGAACCTTCGGACGCCGTGCGGATTCTCGCCATCGGCGATTCGTACACCTTCGGCTGGGGTGTGGACCTTGAAGATACATGGCTCAACCAGCTCGAAGAGAACCTCGAGGCCGCAGGCCACGATGTCGAGACCATCAACATGGGTAAGCCCGGCGCCGGTCCGCCGGACTATGCCGAATTCGCGGAGACAGCGATTCCCCTGCTCGAGCCCGATCTCGTCATCGTAGGTATGCTGCTTGGCAACGATCTGGCCGCCGCCGGTGAAGAGAAGTCGCCCTCGCCCGGGGCCGCTGCCGCATCGCTCATGCAGTGGTTCTACCCGAACACGATGCGCTGGCTGCGCGACCTGCGCCGAAACCGTGACTTCGCCGGACGTACCGAGGAAATGACCCCGCCCCAAACCAGCACCGCCGAGGACAACCGCCGCTGGAAGGCGAACCGTGCCAAAGAGTTTTACGACGACAACTGGAGCGAAGAACAACGCGCCCGGTTCGACGCGCTCGACACCGAGGTGAAAGAGGCCTTTTTGTCCGGTAATCTCAACCCCTACCTCATCGACCTCGCGCTGCAGAACCCGAAGTTCTATGAAGTCACCATCGATCTCGAAGACCCATGGACCCAGACCTGCATCGAGCGCGTGGGCAGCCACCTCGCCCGGGTGCGCCATGTGGCACAACAATATGACGCGAAGGCCGTTGTGGTGACGATTCCCGAGGGGGTGTATGTCAACGAGCATGCCCTGCGCAACATCCGCCGCATCGGCTACGATGTCCCCGGCACACTGCTCGAGTCGAACGCGCCGGACGAAGGGGTACGCCGGGCGAGCGAAGCGGCTGGACTGCCGTTTCACACCGTGACCGGCGCATTCCGCAGCCAACGCAGCAACCCGGAGTTCTTCTTCGAACTCGATGGCCACCTCACGGCCAAAGGGCATGCGTTCTATGCCGACGCCATCACACCGCACATCGAGCCCTATGTGGCAGGAGCAAGCGAATGAGCACTCCCCGGGAACAGCCCGCCCGCTTCGGCTGGAAGAAAACGCTCGTATTCTCGCTGCTGCCCGCGCTGTTGCTCGTGGCGGCGCTCGAGAGCGCGGCCCGGGTATTCGAACTGTGGGCGCCGCCGCGCACGGTCGATATCGGCCAAGGTTTTACCGAAGAAAGCCGGTTGTTCGTGCCCGACCCCGACAATCCGGACATGTTGGTGACCAGCCCGAACAAGGTGGTCGATGTGCGCGGGCAGCAACTTTTCCGCCCGCAAGCGTTCGCCCGGGAAAAAAAGCCGGATACATTTCGCGCGTTCTTTCTCGGTGGGTCTTCCGTGAACTACCTTGACCATGAACTCCCCATGTTCGAGAAGCGCCTTGCAACGGCGCTGCCGGCCTATGATGACGCGGAAATCATTAACTGCGGCGGCCTCTCCTACGGCAGCCACCGGCTGGTGCGTATCGCTGCAGAAGTGCTCAGCTACGCCCCGGACGCTATCCTGATCTACAGCGGCCACAACGAGTTCGAAGAGCTCGAACAATATGCACTCAGTAAACCCGCGAGCGTACCGCTGCAAGAGGTGCTCAGCCATAGCGCCTTGTACCGTGTCGTACGCGATCGCATCGCCGCATTGCAACTCGACCGGCTCGAGCGCGACCAGAACGCGCGCATCGCCCAAGAGAGCATTCCGGACAGCGCCCGCGCCTGGGGCTACGACTTCTCGGAGGAAGAGGTGGAAGCGCGCGCCGCCAACTACCGCGACAATCTCGCCCGCATTATCGCCATGTGCCGTGACGCGGATGTGGCCGTCGTCATCGGAACCGTCCCCTCGAACCTTGTGCGCCCTGCCTTGCCAGGTGAATCCGGCGAACGTTACGAAGCCGAGGTCATCCCCCTGTTCGAAGCCGGCAAATACGAGGAAGGCAAAGCGCATGCACAGGAAATCTTGAGCAACGTGGCGCGGCACCAGGCATCGGCCGTCGAGAACGGCATCATCCGTAGCCTCGCCGATCGCATGCAGGCGCCGCTGGCCGATGTCGCACAGGCAGTGGCCGAGGCGGAGCCGCATGGAGTGCCCGGCGAAACCTTGTTCAACGACCACTGCCATTTGAACCCGGAAGGGAACAAACTGCTGATCCGCGAATATGAGAAGCAGCTCGGGCAATTGTTCGACTAGGATTCCGGTCAGAAATCCGGCTCTACGTCACGTCATATACCCCCCGGAAACCAGTAAGAGTTCGTACAGGTTCGTAGTGCGCACTCGGAATCCGTCCCTTACACCCGGTAGTCGAGGGCCTGCACCCCACCAACAAAGCCGCCGCCAATCACCTCGCGGATGACATTGCCGGGGGTGAACGCGCCCCCGCCCGGCACTCCCGTGAATGAGGAAGGTTCCGGCCGTCGTTCAGGCTGTTGATTGGACACGCTGCCAATAGACTCGCGGGTCTGGCGGGCGCCAGGCAACAAACCACCGGCGTCATCGATACCGGCGCCTGCAGGTTGCAGGGTGCCCTCGGCCTTACCGATATCCTCCGGTCGCGCCCTGTCCGCTTGCCGCGCCGCGCCGGATTCTTCCTCACGGCGTGCTTCTGCCAGTTCCTGGCGCGCCCGGGCTTCGTTCTGCGACGCCTGCGCCGCCACACGCCGGTCCTGAGGCGAGGGTTGGCGCGGCGCCATGGCGGCACGCCGCACCACCTGCATCTTACGGATAGTCGCCTCGGGCGTGCGCTCGGTACTTACATCGATGTTTACTTCACCGCCGGTGGCATAACGGCGGTTGTCGGGACCAGTGGTGTATTTGAAGTCCGCGCCACCCCGCACATACTGCCCGCCCGCGGCCACATGCGCCTGCTCGTGCTGGCGCACCTCCCGATCGCGTTGCTTGAGCTCTGTTACCGCGCGCTGCTCCTCCGGCGTGAGTTCGCCGGGAGTGCGGATACCGGGTTCCGCTTCGCGCGCGGCGTCGGCCTGCACCTCGCGCGCCGTCCCATTGGATGGCGCTTCACGGGAAGCGTCATCCCGCTGCGGCGCCAACCCGGAACGAGACAGCGGCGCACGGCTTGCAGCAGGTGAAAAGCCGGAGGGAGGAAGTACCGTGCCGGGTTCCGTCCGCGACGCTATGCCAGCCCCCGGCATACTTTCAGCGCGCGGACCTTGGCTGGGTGCAAGCGGCTTTTCCGGAAAGGCATTGCGCACCGGCACGAGAGCGCCCTTACGCGCGGACGCCTCCGGCGCCGTTTCCCGCCCGCCAGTGGGTGGCACGCCGCGTTCACGCTGTGCCGGCACAACCGCCGAAACCGCATCAACACGTTGCACATTGCCCATATCTACGGGCGGTATCGCGCCTGTAAGAGCGGCCATGGCAAACATTCCTTTGAACCGACAGCTCGTATTGCAAGGGCCAAGGTCCATCCTGACCCGGAGAAATTATAGCACAAAACCGTGGATCGCGAAGCACAGGCGCCAGCGAGAACCCGCCCCCGCAACCTCCGCCAATCACTTGTCTGGCCGAAGCCCTCGAATGCGGATGCGGCCTGGCTCAACAATCCAGAAATGCCCTGCTGGAGACTCGCTTCGAAGTGCCAAAGCAATCTGCTGGATAAGCCCTTGCATCCCGGACAAAGTAGGGGTTAGATGCCGAAGCACAATGAGTCCGTGATACGCCGCCGGAGGATACTGGGTGGTCTGTACAAAGCCTTCCGAAGAAGGTTGGGGGCCATTGGCCGGCTTCCTTCCCACGCTCGAGAACAGCCAAGCGGCTTCTTCATGTTCGCTTTGTGAACTGCTTTATGCCCTTGTGGTCACTCTTCTCGAGCCCGGCCTACACGCCCACGTCCACGGCGACGGCAAGGGGACCGTCCGCCGGTTTGCCCTCTTCCATCTCGAGGGATTCAATGTTAAGCATGCTCGATATGTCGTCGGCGAGGGGCCTGAGCGCGCCAAGCACAGGCGCCGCCGCCACAATGCGCACCTTCGCCACGGGCGCGGCCATGGACTTGCTGGCCTCGGCCTTGGCCTTGCGCACGGCATCGAGCACGATGAGCGCATTGTCGTAGACCCCCTCGGCTTCCGGAGCGGGCAGGGCGCTAATCTCGTCGAGGGTGGGCCATGGGCTGCGATGGATCGAGGCGTGCATATCCGTGTCGCGGGTATAGGACCAGCTCCAGATTTCCTCGGTGATGTACGGAATAAACGGTGCGAACAGCCGCAGAATCGCCCGGTGCAACAGGCGCAAGGCCGCCAGGGCCGAGCGCTTGCCGTCGGTCATCTCGTCGTCATAAGCGCGGTTCTTCGCCAACTCGAGATAGTTGTCACAGAAAGTTCGCCAGAAGAAGTCCTCCGCGATAGACAACGCCTGGGCATAGTCGAAGGCGTCTAGGGCGTCCTTCGCACGGCGTATGGCCGGCCGGAGCTGGTCCACGATCATGCGATCGGTGGGCGCGGTGATGGCCGAAATCGGCAGGTCGTCCTGCGCAGCGCCTTCCAGCCGCATGAGCACGAACTTCGAGGCGTTGAAAATCTTCGTGCACAGTTTCTTGCCCACTTTGAAGACCTGCTCGTCGTAGGCGGTGTCGACACCCAGGCGTGCGCGGGCCGCCCAGTAGCGCACGGCGTCGGCGCCAAACTGGTCAACGAGCGGTTCGGGTGTAACCACGTTACCATGGCTTTTCGACATCTTCTTGCGTTCGGGGTCGAGGATCCAGCCGGAGATGACCACGTTCTTCCACGGGATTTCACGGTCATGTAGATATGCCTTGACGATCGTATAGAAGGCCCACGTGCGGATGATCTCGTGGCTCTGCGGGCGCAGGTCCATGGGGAACAGCTTGGCGTGCCGCTCGGGGTCGAGGTACCAGTGCGTGGCGATCTGTGGGGTGAGCGAGCTTGTCGCCCATGTGTCCAGCACATCCGGGTCCCCCGTGAAGCCGCCGGGTTGATCGCGCTGGTCCTCGGTGTAGCCGTCGGGCGCGTCAATGAGCGGGTCGATGGGGAGCTGGTCCACGCCCGGGAGGATGCACTGGTCATAACGCACCTTACCTTGCGCATCGATCTTGTACCAGACGGGGATCGCCACGCCGAAATACCGCTGCCGGCTGAGGCACCAATCCTGGTTGAGACCCTCGACCCAGTGCTCGAAGCGCTTGACCATGAACGCCGGATGCCAGTCGATCTTTTCGCCTTGGGCGATAAGCGCCTCCTTCTTGTCCATGATTCTCGTGTACCACTGGCGCGTGGGGATGAGCTCGAGGGGGCGCTCCCCTTTCTCGAAGAATTTGACTGGGTGCGTGATCTGTTCGCTCGGCCGGTCGATAAAGCCCTGTTCCTCGGCGATTTCGACAACCTTCTTCTGCGCGGCCTTGGGCGGCATACCCTGAATCTGCGCGTAGACTGCGTTGGCGGCGTCGGCATCGGCACATTCCCAGCCGGGCGCGCCGAAGGTTACCGGCATGAGCCGCCCGTCTTTGCCGAGAATCTGGCGGGTGTCAAGTTTGAAATCCCGCCACCACTCGACGTCGGTCTGGTCGCCGAAGGTGCATACCATGACCACGCCGGTCCCCTTCTCGGGGTCGGCCTTCTCATCCGCCTTCACCGGCACGGGCACACGGAACAGCGGCGTGAGCACGTTCTTGCCGATATAGCTCTTGTACCGGTCGTCATCGGGATGCACGAGCACCGCCACACACGCTGCCAGCAATTCCGGACGCGTGGTGGCATTGACGAGGTATGCGTCACTGTCTTCTACATAGAAGCGGAAGAAATGATACGCGGCCTGCACTTCCTTGTCCGCCAGTTCCGCCTGGGCGATGGCCGTCTGAAAGTCGACGTCCCACATGACAGGGCGCTCATCCTGGTAGATCTCGCCCTTATCGAGCAGCTCGAGGAAGCTGCGCTGCGAGAACCGGCGGCAGCGCTCGTCAATGGTGGCATACTCGAGATCCCAGTCGTAGCTCATGCCGAGCCGGGTCCACAGGTGCTTGAAGGCCTTCTCGTCCTCCTGCACCACGCCATCGCACAGCTCGACGAAATTGCGCCGGCTGATGGGCGTGGGGGCTTTCTTCTTCCCCGGCTCCGGCACGAAGTCCGGGTCGTAGGGCACGTGGGGTTCGCAACGGACATTGTTCAGGTTCTGCACCCGCCGCTCGGTAGGCAGGCCGTTGTCGTCCCAGCCGATGGGAAAGAAGATGTTCTTGCCCCGCATACGCTGGTACCGCACGATGAAATCCTGGTGGGAATACGAAAAAATGTGCCCCACATGCAGCGACCCGCTCACCGTGGGCGGCGGGGTATCAACCGCAAAGGTCTCCTCCCGGCCACGGGTGGCATCCCACTTATAGATGCCCGTATCGAGCCAGTGCTGTTTCCAATGCTCTTCAACCTCATGAGGCTTATACTTCTTCGGCAGGTCCATGGTGCAATCCTGTTGTACGTGTTTTCCTGGAGAATAGCAGAGGACACGGCCCGAGAGCCGTCAGGCGCGCGATTATAGCAAATGCGGCGTGCCGGGGCGAATCAGCCCTGACCGATGGTGATCAACCACTCGAGGGCGCCCATGACCTTGGGCATGCTGAAGCTGAGCCAGGGGCGGGCAACAAAAATGGCGATGAGGATGCCGAAGGGACCAATCTGGTTGAGCACGCGCTGCCCCTCGGGCGGCAGAAAGAACTCGAGCACATGGTGGCCGTCGAGTGGCGGCACGGGGATGATATTGAACAGGAGAAGCAAGACATTGATCACGATCAGCGTGAACAGGATCATGCTGAGCGTACCCAACACCGCAATACCCGGCGCTGCACTGTCGATGATAATGATAATGCGCAGCAGAATTACCGCCACCAGCGCCAGCAGCAGGTTCGAGCCCGGCCCGGCCAGCGCGACAAGCACGGGGTCGCGCCGCATGTTATTCAGATTACGCGGGTTGAATGGCACGGGCTTCGCCCAGCCAAAGAGATAAGGAAAGCCGGTGACCATCATGATGATAGGCAGAATCACTGTGCCTAACGGGTCGGCATGTTTAACCGGATTCATGGTGAGCCGGCCCATGAGCCGGGCGGTCGGGTCGCCGCAATAGTTCGCCATGGCCGCATGGGCCGCCTCGTGAAAGCACAGGGCGAACAGCAGGCAGAAGTACTGCAAAACAATCCGCTGCAAGTCAAAATCGAATTCCAAGGGGATACCTCACGTGTTGGGTCGCGCAAGACTATAGAAGATGAGGCTTGGACAAGGCAAGGCGACGCGCAGTTTCACAGGAATTATGGCGCGTTCAACGTGCAACAGCCATGAACGGGGCAGGCATTCCCCTGGGCTTTGTGCCGCTCTATACTATTGATATACAAAGAATACCGATCTATACTACTCCAGCACGGCACCGGTATTCGCCGAGGTGACCAGCCGCTGATAGCGCTTGAGCCAGCCGCTAATCGGGCGTTCGGGCGGGGCGGGCTGCTGCTTGCGGCGTTCCTCGAGTTCGGCGTCCGAAAGCTTCACGTTCAAGGTGCGCGCCGGAATATCGATCTCGATGGTGTCCCCGTCGTGCACAAGGCCGATGGGGCCGCCCGCCGCCGCCTCAGGCGACACATGGCCGATGCAGGCGCCGCGGGTGCCGCCGGAAAAGCGGCCATCCGTAATAAGGCTCACGCTCTTGCCAAGTCCCTTGCCCATCACCGCCGACGTCGGGGAAAGCATCTCGCGCATACCGGGGCCGCCCTTGGGGCCTTCGTAGCGGATGATGATGACATCGCCTTCTTTCACCTTGTCGAGCAGAATCCCCTTCATCGCGTCCTCCTCGCTCTCGAAGACCACGGCGGGACCGGTATGCTTCAGGATGGCCGGGTCCACGCCCGCCGCCTTCACCACACCGCCCTCAGGCGCGAGGTTGCCAAAGAGCATGGCGAGACCGCCGGTGGGGCTGTAGGCATTGTCCACTGTACGTACGCACTCGGGGTCCTGGGTGGCCGCGCTGGCGATGTTCTCACCAAGCATCTTACCGGTGACCGTCTTGCATTCGAGGTGCAGCGCGCCTTCGCTCTTGGAAAGCTCGGCCAGGATCGCCGAAATACCGCCCGCCTTGTGTACGTCTTCGATGTGGTAGTGGCTCGAAGGCGACACCTTGCAGATGTTCGGCACCCGCGCGGAGACCTCGTTCAGCCGCGCGAGGGGGTAGTCCACCCCCGCCTCGTTCGCCAACGCCAGCGTGTGCAACACGGTGTTCGTCGAGCCGCCCATGGCCATGTCCAGCGCAAAGGCATTGTCGATCGATTTCGGGTTCACGATGTCCCGCGGCTTCAAGTCGCTTTCGATAAGCTGCATAAGCGCCCGGGCCGCATGGCTCACGAGTTCGCGGCGCTCCGCCGTGGGCGCGAGGATAGTCCCGTTGCCCGGCAGCGCCATGCCCAGCGCCTCGCACAGACAGTTCATGCTGTTCGCGGTGAACATGCCCGAACACGAACCGCACGTGGGGCAGGCCGTCTGCTCGAGTTCCTTCAGCTCCGCATCCGAAAGCTCGCCTTTCTTGTGCGCGCCCACGCCCTCGAACACGGTGATCAGGTCGATGGCCGAGCCGTCTTTTCGCCGCCCCGCGGCCATGGGCCCGCCCGAAACGAAGACCGTGGGGATGTTGCAACGCATCGAGGCCATGAGCATGCCCGGCACGATCTTGTCACAATTGGGAATGCAGATCATGCCGTCGAACTGGTGCGCGTTCACCATCGTCTCGACACAGTCCGCGATGAGTTCGCGCGACGGCAGCGAGTAGCGCATACCGCCATGGCCCATGGCGATGCCGTCGCACACACCAATCGTATTGAACTCGAAAGGTACGCCCCCCGCCGCGCGCACGGCATCCTTGGCAATCTTGCCAAACTCCTGCAAATGCACATGACCCGGTACGATGTCAGTGTAGCTGTTGCAAATGCCGATAAACGGCTTGTGGAAATCCGCGCCGGACTGAATCTGGCCGGTGGCCCACAAAAGCGAACGGTGTGGCGCGCGCTCGAATCCTTTCTTGGCAGCATCACTGCGCATGATCAATGTACTCCTCTCGTGCTGAGTGCTCGCGTTTTCTTCCGGCGGCCGATGAGTGCGGCCCAGCCTTCCCCCCCTGCGTGTGCGCAAGTATACGCGTGTGGGCCGCCAAAGCCAAACACGCCGGAAAAGCGAAAACAGAAAAAAGCTTGCATAAACAAAAAACTATGCTAGAATAACCACAAGGGCATTGTCTCGGGGGGAAGCCAATTGCGGGGGGATTTTGCCAGCCAGCTCAACAGGCAAGAGCCATCCCGCCGAATACGGAGGACTGGAGCAATGGCGACGAAGAGCGTATGGCGTTTGGTGGGTGTGTTGCTGGCGGTGTTGCTGGCGGCAGCCCCGGCTCAGGCACTGGTATTTCACACGGTGGATCAGGACCATAATTTCCGCATTTCGCTTACAGAGTTGCTGCGGATCATCCAATTCTTCAATTCGGGCGGTTTCTCATGCCTCGAGGGCACTGAGGATGGCTACGCGCCTGACCCCGGCGGCGATAAATCGTGCAATGCCCACGACAGCGATTACAATCCGGGCGACTGGAAGATAGGCCTGACCGAGCTGCTGCGCGTAATCCAGTTCTTCAACACCAACGGCTACGGCTTCGATGTGACCACCGAGGATGGCTTTCGACCGATTATGGAAGCACCGCCGGATGATACAGGACCAGACCAACAGGCCGAGGAAGTGGACGCGCTGCTCGGTGACTGGCCGGATGATCTCGACCCGAAAGACGGGGAACGCCTTCGGGATATCCTGGCCGGCGCACGCGACGCCTACGGCGACAGTGACCCCTGCGGCGCCGCGGATGTGCTGGACGGACTCATCGGCGACCCCGTGTTCACCCCCGGCACAACCCGCAACCGCGCCGCACGCGCTACAGCCGCCACGGCGGCCTACACCGACCTGCTCTACATGCAAACCCGCAACCTGCAATACGATATCGTGATCGAGGCGGCCACGCAGAAAAGCCCCTGCACCGGCCGGGAGCGCTTCGGCAAAGAAGCGGAACCGGGCGTGGAAGATGGCTCGACCTCGAACCTCGCTGGCACGGTGCGCTTCGGCATGCCGCGCTTCTCCCCGGCCGTACCGCCCGAGGAAACCATGGGCCGGGTGCTCTTCAGCCAGATGCACCAGCCGGGATTCCAGGACCAATCCGGAGAGCCGGGCACGCCCTGGATTCCCTCTTCGCGCCATCTGGTGGCCATCCCGCCGGACAGCTTCGTCACCCTTACAAGCAACGCCAGTATCGGTGAGACCTTCAGTCTGGCGGTGGCGCCATTCCAACCCCAGCCAGTGGACCAGAAGATCAACCCGCAGCCCGAGCCGCCCGGCTTCGAACTCTTCGCGGACTTGCCATTCATGCTCAACGAAAACATCTACAGCAGCAGCACGCCGTATCCACGCGCCCCCGTGCGCATGCTGCGCCTCGGCAAGTTCCGGGGGATGGACCTTGTGCAGCTCGAGCTCTTTGGTGGCCAGTACAACCCCGACACCGAAGCAGTCACCCTTTTCAATGAAGTCTCGTTCGACCTCGACTTCGCCAACGGCCCCGCCGGATTCCTCTACAACTTCAACGGCAATCCCTTCGAGAGCAGCCCGGATGTCTACCTCAGCGCTGTTCTCAACCGCGATATCGTGGTCGCAGCACCCAAACTTGACTGGACGATCGCCCCCGAGTTTGCCGGCGAAGAATTCATGATCATTACCCACCCCGATTTCCGTGCCGCTGCCGACACCCTCGCCGCATGGAAAAACGAGAAGGGCATCATGACCAATGTCTACGAGGGCGGCACGGGATCGGGGATTACGGACCGCGAAACCGCTGACCAAATAGATAACTTCATCGAGTGGCACTACGATGTGGCGGGCATCAAGCCCACCTATATCCTGCTGCTCGGGGATGCCGAATTCATCCCGCCGTTCTATCCCCAGCGCCTCGGCGCCGACCCCGGTGTCACCATCGGCACCGATTGGTTCTACGCCATTTACGACCCGCCGGGCACGGAGTTCCCCACCCTCGTGCCCACATTCGCTACCGGGCGCATCCCCGTGGACACCCTGCAACAGGCCAACGATGTGGTGAACAAGATCATCGCCTACGAGCAAACCCCGCCCGGCGGCGGCACCGCCGACCCCTTCTACAGCCGCGCGGCCATCGCCGCGGAGTTCCAATGCTGCCGCACCGATACCGACATCCAGGGCGTGGCGCAACGCAGCTTCACCGAGGTGTCCGAACTCGTGCGCTCGGCCATGACCATGGAAGGCTATCAGGTCGACAGGATTTATCAGGTCACCGTCGATAACGGGTGCGCCACCTGCGACCCCACGCGCGCGGCCTACACCGGCGACCCCACGCCGCGCCGCTATCACCTCGGGGCCCCGCTGCCCGCCGCCATTGGGCCGGATTCCGGATTCGCCTGGGACGGCGACACGAACGATATCCTCGATGCATGGAACGAGGGACGCTTCCTCATTCTGCACCGGGACCATGGCTGGCCCGGCGGTTGGAGCACGCCTTCCTTGCACTGGGGCCACCTGAACCTGCTCGACAACGGCGCCTGGCAACCGGTCGTGTTCAGCATCAACTGTTCGAGCGGTTTGTGGGACAACGAAACCGACCCCGGCGCCGACGGGACATCCGTAGACGGCGTCTACTTCGCCGAACAACTCCTGCGCGACCCCGTGAACGGCGCCGTCGGGCTCATTTGCGATACCCGCGTGAGCCCGACCTGGGCCAACTCGGCCCTGACCCGCGGTCTCTACGACGCCATCTTCACGAACACCCTGCCCGCCTATGGTACCGGGGTGTCGCATCGCCGGCTCGGCGACATCTTGAACTATGCCAAGATGTACCTGCTTACCCAGGTCGACGTGGCCGGTCAGGGGACCTCCTACGGCGACGCCGTGAACGAGTTGTACCTGTACCACGTACTCGGCGACCCCACCATGGAGATTTGGACCGAAGACCCGGACAAGCTGCCCCTGCCCTCGGGCTTCAGTATCATCAATATCCAGGAAAGCAAAATCGAAATCGGTTACCCGCTGGACGAGGCCATTATCACGGCTTACAAAGAGACACCAAACGGGCTGTTCCCCATAGGCCGCGCTAAGGTGGTTGATGGTGTAGCCACGCTCGATCTCGTGCAGTTTCCCGGCGAAGGCACGCTCTCGCTGGCCGCTTCGGCGGAAAACGCCGTGCCCCAGAACGGCTCCGTCGAAGTCACGCTGGAAACCCGATAGCCCCCGGCCACAGGGCACGCACCCCCAGCCACAACTCGTGGCCGGGGGCGCTGCTGTATGTCAGTTCAGCCGAAGTCCGAGAACGCCGCGATGCGCCCAAGTATATGGGAGTTGGTGGGCGGGGAGAAACACCGCACGCGATTGGGGGCCATACCGCCGCTCGAAACCGCGCCACATTCCGCCGGTTGCCGCACAGTGCGCAAAGAGGTATTCCCAAGCGGGCAAAGCGTCTGTGTGACACCGCGCCCGAACAGCCTCTAGTGCAGTATCTATGTTCACGCCTGTCAGCAGGCGCACACCTTGGCATTCGATTAAGCCGTCCGTGCATCACCACAATACGAATTGGTAATTCTTTAGCCGTTTGCCGTGAGCCGTTTCCCATAC
>CAZMVU010000043.1:0-27453 GCA_964569295.1 uncultured Nitrospirales bacterium | reverse complement strand
AAGACATCCTGCGTGTTGTTCCCCCGTTGCACCACGTGGTGTGCAGCCCCCGGTACGACTATCCGCGCGATTCTTGGCATGCACCCATGCTACCCGCAAACGAACGGAATGTGAATATAAACGGTGACTGCCCCGCTTATTCAGTCCCCGTTTATAACACACCCCGCACTTCGGGCGGTGGGGTTCCCCCACCCCGCCCCCCTCCTAATCCGGCGCTATTTCCCCGATGCCGCAACGGCTTCCTGGGCGGTGGCGTCCCCCGCGGGATTGCCGTCTTCCGCGAAGGCCTCAATCTGCTGTACCACGCTGTCGTGGCCGGATTGACGGGCTTTGTCGGCGGCCGTGTCTCCTTCTGTATTGCGCGTATCGCACGACATGCCCAGATCGAGCAAGTAGGCCACGACATCAGTGTGGCCGTGTTGCGCCGCGATATGCAGCGCCGTGGTGGCGCCGGGGCTCCAATCGGGAAGCGACAAGGCGGCACCGTGCTCGACAAAAGCGCGGACCGCATCTACTTCTCCATCCGAAGCCGCCACGAAAACTAAGGGGACACCGAGATAGGCGCCGTCGGTGTATTCAGGATGTTGGTCTAGAATCTGGCGGATCACGTCGGCGTCGCCCTCGGTGGCTGCCTGGGCCAGCACGTCATAGGTAACAGCCCGCAAATAGGCGACGGTGCGCTCGGTTCCGATAATGGCCGCCACTTGCGCCGGCGTGAGACCAGCGGTATCGGGCCGCTCGCGCATGTTCTTCTCGGCGAGGCCGAGGGGGGTAAGGCCGTCCTCATTCTGGACGGTAATATCGGCGCCGCGCATAATGAGCAGGCGCGCAAGGCGGTGCTGCCCGTTCTCGGCGGCGAGATGCAGCGGTGCATTGCCGTTTTCGTCCGGGGTATTGATTCCAACATTCTTCAGGTAAAACAACTGAATGGGCCCCCAGTGCCCATGGTTCGCCGCCACATGAATGGGCTGCCACCCCTCTTCCGTCGTCGCGTTAATGTCGGCGCCAGCCGTGACCAACGCCTTGACGACCAGCACGTTACCGCGCCGGCAGGCGAGGTGGAGCGGTGCCCAGCCATCGTTGTCACGTATATCCACATCGACATCGTGTGCCAGCAAACAGTCGACCGCTTCGTGATGCCCACGCCCAACGGCCCAATGGAGAGGAGTCGCGCCGGTGCGATCGCGATGTTCCGCCTGCGCCCCCCTATCCAGCAGCATGCGCGCAGGTTCGGGGGAAGCGGCCTCGATGGCGGCGAAAAGGGGCGTGCGTTCGTAGCGGTCTTCGTGGTCGATGCGTGCACCGGCCTCGATCAGCTGCTCGGCCATCGAGATGCGGTTCGCTTCGAGGGCGGCGTACAAGGGGGTACGGCGCTCATTGTCCTCCGCGGAAACCTCGGCCCCCTGGCTGAGCAAAAAATCCACCACCTGGTGCGCACCGGTCTCGCAGGCAGTATGCAGGGGGGTCTTCTTTTCCCGGTCCCGGCTTTCGATGTCAACCCCTTGCGCGGTGAGTATATCGAGAAATTGCACACGCTCATGTGCCACAGCCAGATGGAAGGCATCGCGGCCGTCCCGGTTGCGCCACGAGAGATCGGCGCCGCACGCGATAAGCTCTTCAGCCAGTTCTGTGTGCCCTTCCTCGATCGCCACCTGCAGCGGGGTATACCGGCTGCGGTCTTTCGCTTCGAGGTCGGCTCCGCGTGCCAACAGGAGTTCCACGAGGGCCGGGCGGTTTTCCGCCACCGCATGGTGCAGCGGTGTCCGGGCGATACGGTCTTTGGGCTCGACGTAGGCGCCAAGGTCGAGCAACGTCTCGATCATTTGGGGGCGGTTTTCTTGCACGGCAAGGTGCAACGGCGTGTAGCCATCCCGGTTCATTGCCGCCATATTCGCCCCCAGGCCGACCAGGAACTCGACTGTTTCCGGCTTGCCGCCGCGCACCTCTTTGTGCAGCACGGTCTCGCCTTGTGCAGCACGTGATGCCTTGTTGATATTGAGTCCCTTTTCCAACAAATACCGCACCATCTCGCGATTTTCCTGGCGGGCCGCGAGCATGAGCGGCGTGGTGCCATCGAGCGATTGCACTTGCAGGCTCGCTCCGCGCGCCAGCAAGTACTCGATGAGATCCTTGCGATCGAACAAAACGGCAGTCATGACCGGCGTAAGTCCTTCTGCGTGCGGCGCTTCAATCAACTGCGGATCTTCCTGCAAGTGGTAGTCAATGGTGTCTGTGTCGCCATAGGCAACGGCCATATGTATGCCATACACCACACCATGTTCACGGAATGCAGCGACGGCTTCCCAGTTCTCTTCCTTCGCTGCGTAGTCGATCGGTGCCGAGGGACGGTCACGGTTTACGCGCTCCCGAGGCGGGGCGCCGGTTTCGAGCAAGGCCTCGATGGCTTCGATGTTGTTTTCCTGCGCGGCAATATGCAATGGCTGCTCGCCCGCTTCATTGCGTACGTTTGGCGTCAAACCCCGATTGACAAGATGCTGGGTGAGGTATGCGTCGTTGGCGGCGGCGGCGAGATGGAGCGCCGAGTTGCCCATGAGGTCACGCACATCGAGATCGGCGCCCTCCTCGATAAGGGTGTCGACCAGATAGGGATTCCCCCCTTCGACGGCGGCCAGCAACACATTGCGGCCCTGGTCATCACGGGCCTGCCAATCCGGCGCACGCGCTTCGAGCATATCCCGGGCGGCGTAGTAATCGCCAGCGCGCGCGGCTTGCAGAAGCGTGCTGTGCACCGCGCTTTCGACGTCCGCGCCCTCCTGAACCGGCGGCGCCTGTTGTTCCACATCTTGGGCAATAGCCGTGAAAACAAGTATGAACGCAACCAAGCCGAGTGCCGCCTTCTTCATTGTGTGCTCCCTGTACGCCGGTGAACCTGTTTCTTCCTTAGCTGCTTGTTCCGGGTGGCTCATGGGCTAAGAACGCTCTGCATGTGAACAGGGTTTACTCCCCCGGCAAATGCCAGCGATACGTGGCCACCGTTTTACCCGGCACTTTGGCACGAAAATGGCGAGCGCCGCACTGCAGCGTAAAACGCTTCTCGCGGGACTCCGCATTGGCGGCAACAAGCACCAGTTCCCCGCCGGGATTACGAAACGCAACGGTGTCGAAAAGGCGGCTCCCGCCGGAGGTCGCAAGGCGCACGGCCCCACGCTCGATGTATTTCATGAACTGGCCGTACATGTAATAGTCGAAACGGTACGTGATCTCCAAGGTCTCGCTGTCGATCACGATGCTTGTGGGACTGGCGAAGTGGGGCCCCCGGTTGGGTTTACGGTTTTCGTCCAGCAGCACAACCCATGCGTTATACGACCGCGCGCCATTGCGCAGAATACCCATAATCTGAATGGCGCCGCGCGTCCAGAAGGCCGAGCCTTCGGTGAAGAACAGGTCCTTCTCGGGAAACTCCTCCTTCAACTCCGCCATCGCCTCGACCTCGCCTTCGTAGAAGTGGAAGGCCGTACCATCGACATACTTGGCGGTCTCCGGGTCACCGAGCACCGTGCGCGGGAACTTGAGCCAGTTGTAGTTGTGGTCCCAGCACCAGATCCGCGTGTCCTCGTTCTCGGCTTCAAAAAGCGGCCCCAGATGGTCACGAATGAAATCGCGCTGGTCTTCGCCGTTCCACAGGCACGTGGGGTAATCGGGCGATACCATGCGCGGCTCGTTCTGCAGCGTCATGGCGTGTACGGGGACGCCCTCTTCGGTGTAAGCGCGCAGGAATTTCAGGAGGTAGCGGGCATAGACTGCATAGTACTCGCGCTTCATCTTGCCGCCCATCATGCTGTCATTGGTCGTCATCCAGCCGGGCGGGCTCCAGGGCGAGGCAAAGTACAGCATATCGGGATTGATCCGCAGGGCCGCCTTCACCACCGGCAACACATAGTCCCGGTCCTTCTCGATCGAAAAGTGTTCGAGTTCCGGATCGGTTTTTCCTTCCGGCATATCGTCGTACGAGTAGTACGGCTCGCCCACGAAATCCGATGTGCCGATACACAGGCGCATGAGATTCATGCCGATGCCCTTGTCCGGATGCACCAGCCGCGTGATCACTTCCTCGCGCTTTTCATCGGACAGCAGCGACAGGTTGTAGCAGGTCGCGTGGTCCCACGAGGCGCCCATGCCCAGCATGGTCTGGTGCGTGGTTTCCGGGTCAACGGCAATTGCATTGCGTCCCCGGCCGCCGCCCGTCCGAAGGCTGATTGGTTCCCCCGGGCTCAGCTTGTGGGCGCCGTCTTCCGAACTCAGTACGACTTGGACATCGGCCGCCATGGCAACAGGCATGGCCAAGGATACGACAAGTAGAAAAACACCGGTTCTGCCCAGGGTCATCTTCATTGCTCCTTTTTGTCTAGCAGTTGACGAACGGCCGCAGCAATGTCCGATTTGAGGGAGCCACTATAGCCAATATGGGAAGCGCGCACCACCCCCTGCTTGTCGATAACAAGCGTCGTGGGGATGCTGGTAACACCGTATTGCTGCGCCACATTGCCGTCTTTATCGAGCGCAATACCGAGATTCTCAATGCCATTATCTTCGAGGAAAGTGCGCACCTGCGCCTCGTTTTCACGCAGGTTGACCGCATAGAAGGCGGCCGGTTCACCGGCAAACTGCGCCGCCACGGCATCCACAATGGGCATGCCCACGCGACATGGACCGCACCACGATGCCCAGAAATCGAGGACCACCACCTCTTCGCCCTTGTGTTGCGCGAGGGAAACCTCGCCATCCTCCAGCAGCGGCAGGGTAAACGGCGGCGCCGCCTCGCCTTCGAGCGGGTAGTGAGAACCACAGCCCTGCTGCCAGGCAAAGAGCGCGGCCGCCATGACAGCCACCGTGAGGATGATGTGAAGGTGCTTCCGCATGTTATGCTCCTTCGCGATAAGACATGATTCATGCCGCGGAGATTAGGCTACATGCCGCCACAATGCGGCAGGGCGTGCCCGACATGGAACAAGCCATCCAATGCCGGACCGCCTGCCCCATGTATTGCGCACAGCATAGCATGGCATACACACGGTACGCATCGTGTTTGCTTGAAGACCGATAACACGTTGGCCGTATGATGCGAGCCAAGCCTGTTGCCTCGACAAACAAGCCCTTGGTAACCGGCGCGAACACGCTGTCTTCCAGACCAACCATGTTGGCATTATTACGAGTGCGGTGGCTATCCCGCAGGTCTTCGAAAGCGGCGCTCAATGGTGCTGCGGCCATACTGCCCGGCTTGGACAATAGGTTGTGTTGCAGGTGGTTATACGCAAAAGCGTCTGTAAGCAGGCCAAAGGCGGACAGGCCTGTGCATGCCAGAATGCGCGAGACTTGGCCATGACCGGCAAGCACGGCCAGTTGCGCGTTAATCGGCTGAAGCGTTGCCGAAAACGGAAAGGTATTCATGGCGAACAAAACCCCAACCGGCATCGCCGCTGCCTACCACGCGGCGACCAAGCACCAGCCGCACCGGCCGGCGCGCTCGCCGGGGCATATGGATTGGGCCAACCAGCCCAATCCTTTCCGGCGGTACACCGGCGCGCCGCTCCTGCGGCTGCCTTTTCTTCCTGAAGACGACACCCCGGCCTATGACGCGCTCTATACCGCGGGCGCCGTGTCGCCTCGTCCGCTGAATGCACACACCCTCGGCGGCTTCTTCGAAATGTCCCTCGCCCTGTCCGCGTGGAAGGAATATCGCGGCGCCCGCTGGGAGCTGCGCTGCAACCCGTCCAGCGGCAACCTGCACCCCACCGAGGGCTATCTGGTGTGCGGCGCCATACCGGGCCTGACGGAAGAACCCGGCGTATACCACTATGCACCCCAGGAGCATGGCATCGAGCGCCGGGCGTTAATTCCAGGCGATGCCTGGGCGCTTCTCCGCCGCGGATTTCCCGCTCCCACCTTTTTTGCCGGCCTTTCCTCGATCTGGTGGCGCGAAACCTGGAAATATGGCGAGCGCGCCTACCGCTACTGCCACCACGACGTGGGGCATGCCTTTGCCGCCTTCTCCTTTGCCGGCGCGGCGCTTGGCTGGCGGGTGATCCTGCTTGACGCTCTGGCAGATGCGGACGTGGCCGCCATTTTGGGCCTTGACCGGGCATCTGATTACGAAAACGCCGAACCGGAACATCCAGCCCTCCTGGCTGCGGTCGTACCCGTAACCCATGAGGCGCCCGTGCCCGGTACGTTGGCGCACGGCGCCGTGTCCGCCTTGGCTGCGGCCGCCGCATGGACCGGCCAGGCGAACCGCTTGAGCACGGATCATATCGACTGGCCGCTTATCGACGAGGCAGGCGCGGCGTCCATCAAACCCGTCACCAAAGCACCCCCCTATGCCCCGCTTCCACAGGCAGCACACACCGGCGGCATTTCTGCGCCGCCAACAGCGCGCAGCATCATCGTGCAACGGCGCAGCGCCGTGGCCATGGATGGTGAAACCGGCTGCGACAGTGCAACGTTTTTCACAATGCTGGCACGCACCCTCCCGGATACGCACAAGCCGCCCTGGTACGGTCTGCCACCCATGCCGCATGCCCACCTGTTGATCTTTGTACACCGGGTGTCCGGCATCGAGCGTGGGCTATATCTGCTCGTGCGCGGCAGCGATGCCGCGCCGGTACAGGCGGCGCTGCACCCAGACTTCGCATGGGCCACCGTGCCTGAAGCCGCAGCGTTGCCACTGTATTTATTGAAACCCGGCGATTTCCGCTCGACTGCGGCGCAGGTAAGCTGCCAGCAGGTCATCGCCGGCGACAGCGCGTTCAGCCTCGGGATGCTCGCCCCCTTTGCCGGCCCCCTGCAGGAAGACGGCGCATGGCGCTATCCACGCCTTTTCTGGGAGACCGGCGCCGTGGGCCAGGTGCTCTACCTCGAGGCCGAGCGCCACGGCCTGCGTGCCACGGGGATCGGCTGTTTCTTCGACGACCTGGTGCATGGGATCGTGGGGATAGATGCGCCGGCGTTGCAATCGCTCTATCATTTCACCATTGGCGGCCCGGTTGAAGACGGGCGGTTGCGCTCGTTGCCGCCCTATTCCGCCGAACGCAAACTGCAACCGGGGGGGTTTGCCACCGGTCAACATACGGATACCATTTACCCAAAAGGAGTCTGATCATGCGCACCTTGTATTCTTACCGCGTTGTACTGGCCGTCCTGCTCATGGCCGCACTGAGCGGGTGCGCCAACTTCTCCGACCGGGTGTGCCTCACCTGGGAAGGCGACCCCGCGACCACGATGACCGTCAATTTCCAGAGTGCGCCCACCGACGCCGTGCCGGTCGTCTACTACGACACGGTGGACCATGGCGACGATCTCGACGCCTATCCAAACAAGGTTACCGGCGAGACCGTGCCTATTCCCGGACTCGAGGAAAAGCGGGTGGCGCACCGGGTGGCGCTCACCGACCTCGAGCCGGACACGGCCTACTACTTTGTTGCCGGTCTCGAGGGCGGCCCCTATGCAAAGCCGGGCCTCTTCGCTACCATGGCCACTGACAATTCGCCTGTGCGCTTCATCGTCGGCGGTGACATGGCCATTTTCCCGCGCACGCGCGACTTGCTCGAACAAGCGGCCACGTATGATCCAGACTTCGTCGTGGTCGGCGGCGACCTCGCCTATGCCAATGGCGACCCCGGCAGTCTCTGGATGTGGGACCGCTGGTTTCATAACTACGCACGTGAAATGCGCCCGGAAGACGGCCGCACCGTGCCCATGGTGCTCGCCCTCGGCAACCATGAAATCAATAAGGACTTCGAAGAACCAGAACTGAACGCCCCCTACTTCTTTTCCTTGTTTGCGCAGGGCGGCAAGTCATATTGGACCCGCAAATTCGGCGCCAATCTCGTGCTCTTTATCCTCGATTCCGGTCACACCGTGCCCGTAGACGGTGCGCAGAAAGAATGGTTTGCCAAGGCCCTCGAAGAGCACGCCGATGTGCCGGTGAAGCTGCCTGTCTATCATGTGACGCTCTACCCCAGCCACCGCGGCTTCGATGATGCCCGGTCGGCCGCACAACGGGAGCATTGGCTTCCCCTCTTTGACCAGTATGAAATTCCCGTATGCTTCGAGCACCACGACCACACCTTCAAGCGCACCAAGCCGTTGCGGAACAATGAAGTCCACCCCAATGGCACGGTCTACCTCGGCGATGGCTGCTTCGGTGTTCCGCCACGCGAGATCGAGCATGGCGACGCCTGGTATATGGAGAAGGCCCTGAGCACTGCCCACTTCTGGGTTGTCGACGTGACCGAGGACGGCATCGCCTGCAAAGCCGTTGACCGCAACGGCAAGGTATTCGATCAGTGGCCGGCCGAGTAAAGGTATAATTACTCCGTAGTGTCCAAGATTATCTTGGGCACTACGAATCGGCGTGAAAAGGGGTCGGCATGGCCGGTGCCTGCGTAGCCGCGCAGATGGGCGTCAGGCTGTGCAGGCGATGCATGATGGGTGCTGCCCTTGTGTCCTTTGCGCCGCTCACAACTGTTCAGCCTCGCGCCGTTTTAATTCGGCCACGATATGGCGCACATCCTGCGCGCGCTCCCTGGGCACGACGAGAACGGCGTCGTCTGTAACAACCACCACGAGCCCGGCCACCGAGGCCACGCCCACAGCGATTTTGCGGTTGCCAGCGGCGTTGTAAACCACGCAGTCTTGCGCGTTGACCAGGATGGGATCCCCGATGGCGACATTGCCGTGGCGGTCGTGTGCGTGCAACTGGCCGAGGGCGCTCCATGCGCCTACATCACCCCACGAGAAGTCGCCGCGGACCATGAGCACGCGCTTGGCATGTTCCATGAGTGCGAAGTCGATCGAGATGTCCTCGAACGCCTCGAAGGTGGCATGAATGCGCGAGGTGTCTTGCGCGCGGATGGCAGCGGTGAGCGCGTCGACAGCGGCGGCCATATCGGGGCGCACGGCCCGCAGTTCGCGCAGAAACGTCTGGGCCGTCCAGAAGAACATGCCGCTGTTCCAGAAGTAGTTGCCCGCTGCGACGAAGTCCTCGGCCACCTCGTGGTTCGGCTTCTCGTGAAAGGCATTTACCGGGTAGACTGGGATGGGTTCGCTGACGGCCGGGGCCGCGGTGTCCGCCTGCACATAGCCGAAACCGGTTTCCGGCGCCGTGGGCACAATGCCGCACACCACAAGCGCTTCTTCCTGTTCCGCCGCATGAATTGCCGTGCGCAGCGTGTCCGCGAAAAGCGCCGGATCGCCGATATTGTGGTCGGCGGTGCTCACCGCGATGACGAGGTCTTCCGGCGCAAGCTCGGGATGGACAGCCATGAGGTGCGCTGTGATGTAGCACAAGGCCCCCGCCGTGTTGCGCTTGAGCGGTTCCGCGACAATGTTGGCGTTGGGCACGCCCACTTGCGCTGCTCGTGTCGGCGCCACGAGATGCGTCCCAGTGATTATGTAGGTCTGCTCCGGCGGCACGACAGGGCGCAGCCGCTCGACGGCCACGGCCAACATGGACCGGTCCGGGTCCGTCAGGCACAGCAACTGCTTGGGCCGATCCCGGCGCGACAGTGGCCAAAACCGCTCACCGGCGCCGCCCGCCATGATTACGCCGACATGAAGCTTCGTCGAAGTCTTGCCCGCCATGTGCCGTGTACCTCCACGTGTTGCCGCATCCTATGCATCCGGACCTATTCTTGAGCGAGCGCGCCACGAATTCAAATCGGGGCGCCCCACGAGCAGCCGGGGAACCGAAGGGCTGTGGCACAACGGGCTTGGCGCCCGCTTTTTCCCCGGAAAACTCACCGCATACTCCGCAGCCTGTGCCCTGCTTTTTCGGCGCATATCCAATAAAACCTGGATTTCAGGTTGACATTGACTTTCGCGAGTTGGTACAGTGCATGGGACGATCGGCGACGACACATTGGGCGGTCCAGCGGGCAATACCACAAGACGGTTCGGACCGTGCCCGACCAACACCGGACAGGCGCCGGCAGGAGGCGGCCACGCGTGGCTGCTATCCTTTGCGCCGGTGGACAGGCCGCCCGGACACCCGCGGCGACCTTTCCGCTATAGGACCGTGCATGTGAACATGGGCCCGGTGGCAGGAGCTACCCGGCATTAACTATTGGAGAGGCCATGAGTCAGAGTATTCGAGAACACTACACGGCCCTGTTGACACAGGCCCAGGCTGCGGACAGTGATGAGACGGCCTCCTCGCGTATTTTCATAACCGTCGGTTCGGCCACCTGTGAAAACGCGGCCGGCGCCGAAGAGGTTCGCGAGGAGTTTCGCCGGCATATCGCTGCCAGTAGCCGCGGAGACATCGCCCTGCAACGCACGGGTTGTACGGGGCGCTGCAGCCGTGAACCCATTGTGAGTATTCAGATGCCCGGCGAAATGCCGGTCATGTACCAGCATGTGGACCGCGATCTGGTCCATGAGATATTCACCAAGCATATTCAGAACGGGACGCCCGTCATCGAACACACGCTCGAGAAACGTCCGGCCGAACGCCGCCGGCAGGTCATGGTGTGCGACGGCGCCGTGGGCGGGCGCACCGTGCCGGGCGGCGCACATACCTGGTTCGAGGAAAAGATTGCCCAGTCCAGCTTGCCGCCGGAGGAGGTGAAGGTGTTTTCCGGCAACTGCCTTGGCTTCGCCTCGGACACAACGATGGAAGACATGGTGCGCGTGTTCATTCGTCCGGACAAGGTCTTATACCATGTGACCACGCCGCAGGACGTGCAGGAGATCGTCGAGAAACATCTTATTGGCGGCGCGATCGTGGAACGCCTGCTCGCCCAGGACGAGCCGATCAGCCAGGGGTTCTTCGACCTCTACGGCGACGTCGCTTTTTTCCGGCGCCAGAGCCGGATCGCGCTGCGCAACGCTGGCCTGCTGGACCCGTGCAGTATTGAAGACTACTTGTGTTTCAACGGTTTTGCCGCGCTCACGACGGTACTCGAGCAGGGCGACCCGGACTGGTTGGTTGAAGAAGTGACCAAGAGCGGTCTGCGTGGCCGGGGCGGCGGCGGCTTTCTCACGGGGCTCAAGTGGAAGAACGCGCGGCAAAACAACGAAAGCGTACGCTATATCATCTGCAATGCGGATGAGGGCGACCCGGGCGCGTTCATGGACCGCAGCATGCTCGAGTCAGACCCGTTCAGCATCGTCGAGGGCATGATCATCGGCGGCTACGCAGTCGGTGCGTGCCGGGGCTTTTTCTACGTGCGCGCAGAGTACCCGTTGGCTATCGAACGGATTCAGGGCGCCATCGACGCCTGCCGTGAACACGGCATCCTGGGCGGCGGGGTGCTGGGCAGCGACTGGAGCTTCGACCTCGAGATTCGGCTGGGCGCTGGCGCATTTGTGTGCGGCGAGGAAACGGCGCTCATCCACTCGATCGAGGGCGAACGTGGCCAGCCGCGCATTCGCCCGCCCTTCCCGACCACGAGCGGGCTGTGGGGCAAGCCGACCACGATCAACAACGTCGAGACCTTTGCCAACGTGGCGCCCATCATCAACTACGGCGCGGGCTGGTTCAAGGGTGTGGGCAGTGCGCACAGCGGCGGAACGAAGGTCTTCGCGCTGGCGGGCAAAGTGCGGCACACCGGCCTCGTCGAGGTGCCCATGGGCACGACCCTGCGTGATGTGGTGTTCAACATCGGCGGCGGCGTGGCCAACGGCAAACAGCTCAAGGCCGTGCAGACGGGCGGCCCCGCTGGCGGGCTTATCCCGGCGAAGGACCTCGACACCCCAGTGGATTTCGACACGCTGGCGAAAATGGGCTCGATCATGGGCTCGGGCGGCATGATCGTGCTCGATGAAGACGACTGCGTGGTGGACGTGGCGAAATTCTTCATGTCCTTCTGCCAGGACGAGTCGTGCGGGAAATGCACCCCGTGCCGCGAGGGCACTAAGCGCATGCTCGAGATTCTCGAACGCATCACGAAGGGCATGGGCGAGCCGGAAGACATCGACAAACTCGAGCGCCTGGCGCAGTTGGTGCGCCGATCGTCGTTGTGCGGTCTCGGGCGCGCGGCGCCCAATCCCATCTTAAGCACACTGGAACACTTCCGCGACGAATACATGGCGCACGTTACCGACAAGAAATGTCCGGCGAAGAAGTGCGTGGCCCTCATTTATTACGAAATCGACCCGGACAAGTGCGTGGGCTGCACGGCGTGCGCACGCCGCTGCCCGGTCAATGCGATCTCGGGAACGCGCAAAGAGCCGCATGTCATCGACCAGGAAATCTGCATCAAGTGCGGCCAGTGCTATGAAGTGTGCCGCTTCGATGCGGTCTTGAAACATTAACCGCAGGAACGGGTGATTCTAATGAGCGATGAAAACTGCATGATAACGGTCTTTATCGACGGCGAACAGGTGGCCGTGCCCGAGGGCACGACCATCATGGAGGCTGCCGAACAGACCCTCAGCATCAAGATACCGCGCCTGTGCTACCACCCGGACCTGAGCCTCCAGGGGTCCTGCCGCGTGTGCATTGTGCAGGTGAAGGGCATCGATTTCTTCATGGCTTCGTGCAGCGTCAAGGTGTGGGAAGGCATGGAGATAATCACCAACAGCCCGGAAATTCGTCAGGCACGGCGCGACATCGTCGAGCTGCTGCTCGATAACCACCCGCGCGCCTGTCAAACTTGCGACCGTGACGGCAACTGCGAACTTCAAAACCTCGCCTACTCCCTGGGCGTGCGCGAGCGGCACTTCGCCGGGGAACGCAAGCGCTTCCCGATCGAAGATTCGAGCCGGTCCGTGGTGCGCAACCCGGAGAAGTGTATTCTGTGTGGGCGCTGCGTACGCGTGTGTGCGGAGGTGCAGGGCGTTTCGAATCTGAGTCAGCAGGGGCGTGGCTTCACCACGGTGGTGACACCGGCCCACGGCGTGAACATGGACAACTCGGTGTGCATCCAGTGCGGCCAGTGCATCAACGTCTGCCCGACCGCCGCCCTTGTCGAGCAGGACTACACCGAGGCGGTCTGGAAAGCGCTGGCCGACCCGAACAAGCACGTCGCCGTGCAGACGGCGCCGGCCATTCGCGCCGCCATCGGCGAAGGCTTCAACCTGCCGCCGGGCACACCCTGCACCGGCAAGATGGTGACGGCCCTGCGCCGGCTCGGCTTCGATGCGGTCTTCGACACCAACTTTACGGCCGACCTCACCATTGTCGAGGAGGCCACCGAGCTGCTCCGGCGCATGAAGAGTGGTGAGAGGCTGCCACTGCTAACCAGTTGCTCGCCCGGGTGGGTAAACTTCATGGAGAAGTTCTACCCGGAAATGATACCGCACATGTCCACTTGCCAGTCGCCCATGTCCATGATGTCTTCCCTGCTGAAGTCCTACTATCCCGAGCAGATCGGCAAGACGCCCGACGAGGTTTTCACCGTGGCGGTCATGCCGTGCACGGCGAAGAAATTCGAGGCTGGCCGCCCGGAATTCACCACCGAGAGCGGCGCGCCCACCACGGATGCGGTCATCACCACCCGCGAACTCGTGTGGATGATCAAATGCTACGGCATCGACCTCGCCCACCTGGCGGACGGTGAATTCGATTCGCCCCTTGGCGAGTCTTCCGGCGGCGCAGACATTTTCGGCACGACGGGCGGCGTGATGGAGGCGGCGTTGCGCATGGCCGTCGAAGAACTCACGGGCCATCCGCCGGAGACCATGGAGATCACCGAGGTGCGCGCCGTCGAGGGCCTTCGTGAACGTACTCTCACCGTGGGCGACCTCGAGTTGAATGTAGGCATTGCCAATGGCCTGCAAAACGCGAAGGATCTCCTGGCCCGGGTGTTGGGCGGCGAGAAAGACTACCACATCATCGAGATCATGGCATGTCCCGGCGGGTGCATCGGCGGTGGCGGCCAGCCCTACCCGCCCGAGGACTTCCAGATACTCGACAAGAGGCTTCTCGCCAAACGTGCCCAGGCGCTCTACACGATCGACCAGGGCAAGAAGGTGCGTTCCGCCAAGCACAACCCGGCCATTCAAAAGTTGTACAAGGAATTCCTGGGCAAGCCGGGCGGCGAGAAGGCGCACGAATTGCTCCACACGCACTACGCATCGCGACTGCCGAGAGGAATCCGCTAATGACTATCAAGCAAAGCCTCACGACGCACACAGACAACGTCGAAGAAATCATGGCGCAGAGCCGCGCGGTTCTTCCGGACCACATCGTTGCGTATATCGAGGAGTGCAACGCCGGTTCGGAGCCCCAGAGCCGCCTGATCGGCGTGTTGCACAAAGTCCAGGATCATTATGGTTACCTGGGTCAGGAGCAGATGGATGCCGTGGCCCAGCTCATGCAGATTCCCGCCGCGAAAGTAACGGGGGTCGCCACGTTCTACCACTATTTCCGCCTGAACCCACGCGGCCGTTTTGTCATCAGCGTGTGTCTCGGCACTGCGTGCTATGTGAAGGGCGCCGAGCGTTTGACCGACAAGCTGAAGGAAGAGCTTGGCATCAACTTTGGCGAGACCACGTCCGACGGCTTGTTCTCGCTCGAGCCGGCCCGCTGTTTGGGCACCTGCGCCATGGCGCCTGTCCTCATGGTCGAGAATCGCATTCACGGCGAGATGACCGCCGACAAGGTTCCCGCGCTTCTCGAGCACTACACCAAGCTCGCGCGCGAGGAAAACGAGCCGCACGCTGCGGAGGGAAACGGCGGAGAATACTGATCATTACAACGCCCCAAACGACGGAACATCCCCCAATGTTCCTCACACACCGTGCCCCCGCCGCCCCTCCCCGCGGCGGGGGTCCTTTTTGTGTATCCTGTAGTGGCCGGTCAGGAGTTACGAGACCGGTGGGAACGGTTTGGCAAAACACCGCACGATTCTCAGGAGATTAGGCACCATGTGGACCTTCACGCTACCTACGCGCATCGTTTTCGGCGCCGGCGTCGCGGAAACTGCCCGCGAAACGGCGGCAACCCTCGGGCAACGGCCCGCTGTCATCACTGATGCCACCCTCGCGGCGTTGCCGCATATTCAGCGGATTGTCGAATCCTTCGGCGATGCCCCGGCCTACACCGAAGTCGAGCCAAACCCGACCACCGACAATGTCGACGCGGCAGCGGCCATGTTGCGCGAGAACGGCTGCGACGCCGTGGTGGCCATCGGCGGTGGGAGTCCCCTTGATTGCGCCAAGGCGGCGGCGGTCCTTGCGCTTACCGCCGACACCAGCATCCGCGCGTATCATTCGGAGGGCAAAGCGCTCCCAGCCGATGCGCTGCCGCTCATAGCGCTGCCGACGACCGCGGGCACGGGCTCGGAGGTGACGCCGTTCTCGGTGCTCGATGACCGGCAGAAAGGCGTCAAGGGTCCCATAGCCGGTGATGCGTTGTACCCGGCCGTGACGTTGGTGGATCCAACACTCACGTTCACCTTGCCCAATTACATCACGGCGTGCACCGGGCTCGACGCGCTTTCCCATGCCCTCGAGGGCTACTGGTCGAGGGGACACCAACCCATCTGCGACCACTTGGCCAAAGAAGCGGCGCGTCTGGTCTTCGCCCATCTCGAGTTGGCGCTCACTATGCCGGGCCACACTGGCGCGCGGGAGGCCCTGTCATACGCGGCGACTCTGGCGGGCATGGCATTCCAGTTGCCGAAGAACGCCATGGTCCATGCCTGCTCGTTTCCGCTTTCGAACCGCTACCACCTGCCGCATGGCGCTGCGTGCGCATTCACGATGGAGTTCGCAATCCGCCTCAACGCGCCACACATGGGAGGCCGCCTCGATGCATTTGCGCATTACTGCGGATTCGATTCGCCGGAAGCCATGGCGCGGCGTATTAGTGAATTGAAGGCGCTGGGTGGTCTGCCGCGCACCCTGGCGGACGCCGGTATTCCACAGGAAGCTGTCGCCACGCTCATCGATGAAAGCTGGCACCCGCTCATCAAGAACAACCCGAAAGAAGTGACCCGGGACGATCTCGAGGCGATGTACGCCAGCCTCGCGTGAGATTCCGCGCCCGGAAAACGGGGACAGCCCACGCGCTCGGGGACTCGCTTGGATCTTGCCGCGATTTTTTCGTTTTACTATGCCAGCCTGGCGTGAGACGTGCTACCGGCCAACGATACGTGACAGCGCCGCCTTCGCACGCAGGAACCAAAGCAGCGGTGCGGGCACGGCGTTGGCGGGCGGCGGTGCGTCATCCGCATCCTCGGCGCCCTCGAGTTCCTGAGGTGCACCGAGATCGGGCGCCTTGCCTTCCGGGCCGTACATCTCTTCCATCATGGCGAGCACGTTCTTTGTCACGAGCCCGCGGATGGGCGCCTTCGCGATAAGCCCGTAGGTCGGTGCGCTGCCGGCCGCCGACGCCTCCGGGTGCTGCTTCACGTAGTCCACTGCTTCCCGTAGATCGGCGAGGTAGGTATCGACAATCTGGGCGTGGCCCGGATTGATCATGAAATGCAGGCTCGCCGGTTTCTGCTGCCGGTCGATGTGCCAGCCCTTTTTGTCGAGCTGATCGGCCACGGCATAAATGTTCACCTTCTTGTCCACCGCACGGTACGCCATGATGCCCACCGGCGGATCACCGAGTATGGCGAGTTCGGGTATGGCCGCGATGCCTTCACGAAACCGCTTGGCCGTGTCCATAACCGTGCGCGCGTTCTCGCTGTAGCCATCGGCGCCCATGGCGTGCAACGCCGCCCAGGCCGCCGCGATGCCCCCGCCGGGGCGTGTGCCCGGCAAGCTCGGCGATGCAAAGACACCGCCGGACCAGTCCACATAGACAAAGAATTGGTGGCGCAGGTAGTCCATGCTGCGGTAGGTGATGGTCGAGGCGCCTTTGGCAGCGTAGCCGTATTTGTGCAAATCCGCCGAGATCGAAGTCACACCGGGCACCCGGTAGTCCCACGGCGGGATAGGGTGGCCCAGCCGCTCCGCCCATGGAAGGAAGAACCCGCCGATGCACGCATCCACGTGCAGGCCGATGCCGTGCTTCTGCGCCAGTGTGCCCAACGCCCCGATATTGTCTATCTGTCCGTTCGGGTAATTGGGCGCGGAACCGACCAGGGCGATGGTGTTCTTGTTGATCCGTTTCTCGACAGCGCGCATGTCAACCCGAAAGTCATCGGCCAGCGGCGCGACGACCATGGCCACGTCAAAGTATTTGCCCGCCTTGTGAAAAGCGACATGCGCCGATTCCGGCACGATTATCTCAGGCCGGCGGATGTGCGGCTGCTTCTTACGCGCCCGGTCCCGGTAGGTGCGGATGGCCAGCATGATGCTTTCCGTGCCGCCGGTGGTCATGGTGCCCACCACGTTTTTGTCGCCATGGTGCAGGTTTGCCGTCATACGCACCACCTCATGCTCGAAGGTGCGCAGGCTGCGGAAGGCCATGGGGTTGAGGCCATTCTCCTCGAAGAACAGGGTATACGCCTGTTTCAGAAACTCCGTGTGTTCGTCGCCCTGGTGGAACACGAGACTGAACGCCTTGTTTTCGCGCCAGTTGATGTCTTGCGCACGCAACGCTTTCATCTGTTCAAGGAGCGCCTCGTGCGAAATGCCCTGCTCGGGGATGCTCTTTTCGGGATCGATCATGGGGTACTTCCTTTGCATTTGCGTTGCGGTCCGCGCATGCTGGCGCGGTAACGACTCATTGTAACGTGGAAGGCCCCACATGCTCACCCTCGGCATCGACATGGCGGCGCAGGCCAAACACACCGGCGTATGCGCGTTGGCCTGGCAGGAAGGCGAAGTCCATATCAAGACGCTTGGGGTGGGCGCGGATGATGACACCCTGCTCGACGCCATGGACCAGGCCGATGCCACAGGTATCGACTGTCCTTTCGGCTGGCCCGCGGCCTTCCACCAGTTTCTCGAAGCATACACCGCCAGCGCCAAGCCCGCACTCGGTACCTGGTCCCCGGAAGTGCGCGACCGGCTTCGCTTTCGTGAGACAGACCGCCACGTCCGTGCCATCACTGGGCGCTGGCCGCTCAGTGTCTCGACCGACATGATTGCCGTGCCCACGTTGCGCCTGGCCATGTTGCTCGCGCGGCTCGGGGTGTGGGATCGCTCCGGCGCAAACGGGGTGTATGAAGTGTACCCTGCCGCGGTACTGGTGCGTTGTGGCCTGCACACCTCGGGCTACAAGAAGGCCGCCGGTAAAGCGCGCCGCGAGGAAATGCTGGCTTCGCTGCTTGCACGCATGCCCTGGCTGCGCCTGACCAGTGCGCAGCAGGAGGCACTCACGGCCGCCGACGACGCCTTCGATGCGTTCATCGCCGCGCTGGGCACACGCGCTGCAACACAAGGCCTTACGGAGCCGCCGCCGCCCGAACACGCGGAAGCTGCCGCGATGGAGGGCTGGATACATGTGCCTGTGCCTGATTTTTTGGCGCAACTGTTGTAAGCTGAAGGCAACGGCGCTCATACACCGAAGGAGACCCACGCCATGCCACAACCACTCTCACTTTTTACCCGTTATCCCCGGCTGGCGGAACAACTGCCGCGCGTTGAGCTGGCCCAGCTCCCCACGCCCGTCATCGCCCTGCCCGACCTCGCCATGCAGACGGACGTGGGCGCGCTGTGGATCAAGCACGACGGCGAAACGGCCACGCCCTACGGCGGCAATAAGGTGCGCAAGCTCGAGTTCTTGCTCGGCAACGCGCAACAGGATGGCGCGAAGGCTGTCATGACCTTCGGGGGCGCCGGTTCAAACCACGCACTGGCGACGGCGATCTATGCCCGGCAGTTAGGCATGACGCCCATCGCCATGCTTGTGCCGCAGCCGGCCAGCGCGAATGTGCGGGCCAACCTGCTCATGCACCTTAACGCGGGTACGCAATTGCACCTCTTTCCCGACAAGGAGCGGCTGGCAGCCGGGGTGGCCAATGAACGCAACCGCCACATCCAGCAGAAAGGCATCGCGCCGGCGATCATCCCCGCCGGCGGGTCGTCGCCGCGGGGCATTCTCGGCTATGTGAACGCCGCCCTCGAACTCAAACACGAGATAGACGCCGGCGAATTGCCGTTGCCCGATTACATCTACGCGCCGTGCGGCACCATGGGCACCGCCGTGGGACTGGCACTCGGGTTCGCACTCGCGGGCGTATACCCGCATATCGTGGCGGTGCGTGTTACGGAGCCGGAGTTCGCCAGTGAGGAGCGCGGCCGGGCGTTGTTGCAGGAAACGGCCGCCTTTCTGCAGGAACACGACGCCAGCATTCCCTTGCCCCCGTTCCCGGAGAAGACGTTCACCCTGCGCCACGACTTTTTCGGTCCGGGCTATGGGGTGCATACCGGCGAGGACCAGGACACGGCCGCCCGTTTCGAGGCGGCGACCGGGATGCCGATGGAATGCACCTATACCGCAAAAGCTTTCGGGGCGTTATTGGCCGATGCAGCGGACGGCCATCTGCGCGACCAGAATGTTCTCTACTGGCACACCTACAATGCGCATCCGCTCGCACCGCATATCGAACACCTCGACTGGCACAACCTGCCCGAGGCTTTCCATCCCTATTTCATCACCGATTAGGCGGCAGGTATCGCAAAAAGCCCACGGGGCCCACCAGGTAAAGCACATGGATACCGCAGGGCACGGGTGAGAACGGCATGACCCCGTGGTTACTTAGTACTACAGAACGGCTTTTATCAGGAGGGGGCGTGTGAGTAGCCGCTTCTTTCTCGAAAATGCGGGTTTCTCCCCGGTTTTCTTGAACACTAATGCACCCGCTACTTGATTGCCCTGCGGGGTATGCCGGATAATACGCGGCAATTCCCTGACCGCCCATGGGCATGCACGATCACATCGGGCTGGGGCGGCGGCCGCAACCGCAACAACCATACGGGTAGCACCCGCAAGCTGGCGGGGTGCTCCACAAAAGCCAGACGGCCGGTTGGGCCACGCGACTTCGAGCAAAGGTCAAGCCGGCTCTCTTAGCAAGGAAAGCACGTAATATATCCATGGCCGAGAACAACACTTCCGCGCCGGTAGACTTCATCCGGCAGGCGATCAACAAGGACAACGAGACCGGCCGGTTCGACGGACGCGTGGTGACGCGCTTTCCGCCGGAGCCTAACGGCTACCTGCACATCGGGCACGCGAAGTCCATCGTACTGAACTTCGGCATCGCCAAGGAATACGGCGGCCGCTGCCACCTGCGCTTCGACGACACGAACCCCATCAAGGAAGAGCAGGAGTACATCGACTCGATCAAGGAGGATGTGCGCTGGCTCGGCTTCGACTGGGGCGAGCACGAGTACTACGCGTCGGACTACTTCCAGCAGCTCTACGAGTGGGCCGTGGACCTCATCAAGAAGGGCAAGGCCTACGTGTGCGACCTGACGGCCGAGCAAATCCGCGAGTACCGCGGCACGCTCACCGAGCCCGGGCGCCCGAGTCCCTACCGCGACCGCAGCATCGAGGAGAACCTCGACCTCTTCGAGCGCATGAAGGCCGGCGAGTTCGAGAACGGCTCGCGCACGCTGCGCGCCAAGATCGACATGGCTTCTCCCAACATCAACATGCGCGACCCGGTGATCTACCGTATCCTCAAGGCGACGCACCCGCACTCGGGCGACCTGTGGTGCATCTACCCGATGTACGACTTCGCGCATGGCCAGTCGGACTCGATCGAGAAGATAACCCACAGCATCTGCACGCTCGAGTTCGAGGCGCACCGGCCCCTCTATGACTGGTTCTGCGACGCCCTCGAAATCTACCATCCGCAGCAGATCGAGTTTGCGCGGCTCAACCTGACCTACACCGTCATGAGCAAGCGCAAGCTGCTCGAGCTCGTGCGCGAAAAGCACGTCGAGGGCTGGGACGACCCGCGCATGCCCACCATATGCGGCATGCGCAGGCGCGGCTACCCGCCCGAGACACTGCGCAACTTCTGCCGTCTCATCGGCGTGGCGAAGGCGGACAACACGGTCGAATTGCAACAGCTCGAGTATTGCGTACGCGAGCAACTCAACAAGGCCGCCCCGCGCTACATGGCTGTGCTCGACCCGCTCAAGGTCGTTATCACCAACTACCCCGAAGGCAAGCGCGAAGACTTCGACGCCGTGAACAACCCGGAAGACGAATCCGCCGGCACACGCAAGGTGCCGTTCTCGCGCGTACTCTACGTCGAGCGGGAGGACTTCATGGAAGACCCGCCGAAGAAATACTTCCGGCTCGCCCCCGGCCGCGAGGTGCGCCTGCGCTACGCCTATTTCATCACGTGCACCGAGGTGGTCAAGGACGACGCGGGCAACGTCGTCGAGGTGCACTGCACCTACGATCCCGAAACCCGCGGCGGCAACGCGCCCGACGGCCGCAAGGTCAAGGCCACACTGCACTGGGTGTCCGAGCCGCACGCCTTCGAAGCCGAAGTACGGGCGTATGATCACCTCTTTCTGAAAGCAGACCCGAACAACGTCGAGGAGGGGCAGGACTGGCGCGCCAACCTCAACCCGGATTCTCTGAAGGTACTTTCCGGCTGCAAGCTCGAACCGGCATTGAAAGAGATTGCCCCGGGCGAGCGCGTGCAGTTCGAGCGGCTCGGCTACTTCTGCGTCGACACCAAAGACTCCAAGCCCGGCGCGCCCGTCTTCAACCGCACCGTCACCCTGCGCGACACCTGGGCCAAGATCAAGAAGCAGATGGCGAAGGGATAGGCGGAGATAGTGAAAGCCAGAAATCACAGCATGGTAGCGGCATCCTGGATAAAGCCAGGGTGCCGTTCTTCTTGTGGTGGTACTTCAAGATATCTGTTCCCATTTTGGGAACAGATATGATATAATGCGAATTGTCGGCGGAGGAACTGATGCGAATCATAGCGCGGTCAACGCTACGGGACTTCTGGGCACAATACCCGGATGCGGAACAACCGTTGAAAGCTTGGTTTGCTGAAGTTAGTGCTGCAACTTGGAACTCTAGTGCTGATGTTAAAGACCATTTTCGTTCGGCGAGTATAATTAACAATGAACGTGTGGTGTTCAACATATGCGGAAACAAGTACCGGCTTATAGTAAGTGTTAACTACGAAGTCGGTATCGTCTTCATCAAGTTCTTGGGCACACATGAACATTACGACAAGGTGGACGCGAGGAAAGTGGAATGGAAGCGAAGCTCATAAGAACCGAAGCCGAGTACGAGGCCGCGCTTAACAGGGTTGCCGCGCTGATGACCGCCGAATCTGGCACGTCCGAGGCGGAGGAACTGGCGCTGTGGGCTTTGTTGGTCGAGGACTATGAGAAGCGTGAGCACCCAATTGAGCCGCCGGACCCCATCGAAGCGATACGCTTCCGCATGGAACAACAGGGACTCACCAACCAGGATCTCGTTCCTTTCATAGGCAGCAGGAGCAAGGTTTCCGAGGTGCTGAACGGCAAGCGTCCGCTCAGCCTGAATATGATCCGCAGACTTCATGAAGGCCTGGGCATCCCTGCCGAGGTCTTGCTTCGCGAGCCCAATGCAGCGTAGGCCGCGGTGAGATGGAGGAAGCCGACACATGCGCACGGTCGAAGAGCTTGTCGCCGAGGTAGAGTCACTGCCAGTCGACCTGCGCCTGCGCGTGGTGGAGGCGCTGCTCAACTCGCTCAACCTGCCGGACCCGGAGGTTCAAGCCGCATAGGCAAAGGAGGTGGAGCGCCGCGCGCAGGCTGTGCAAGAAGGTAGCGCAAATACAATTTCCGGCGAAGAGTTTCTCGCAAGCCTCCAAAAGCGGTTCCCAAGCCCACGGTGCCCGGACCCGGAGGTGACCGCGATATGGGTGGCAGAGTCACGCCGCCGTCTGGACGCAATACGCTCCGGCGAAGTGGAGACAATCCCCGGCGACGTTGTATTCGAGAAGCTGCGCCAGCGTTTCGACGGGTGAGTCAGGATTTAAGCAGCGCGGCCGCGAAGGTCATCCCCTCGCGGCCGCGTGACTTGTTTTTACTCGCTACCAAGCTTGTCCGCCTCGGGCGGGTTGCACTTCGCAACGAGGCCGGAAACCCGCGGGCCACGTCATACGCTCTGTGTACGGGCTACTCGGTGAAAACACCGACGAGGATGCCGAGCGTATTCGCCATCCAGCGGTTGGCGATCCCGTCACCGTATTCGATGTAGCGTTCGAAGTCGACGTGGCCATCCATGTACATAATATTCGCGCCGCCGGGCACGTGGTTGAACGAGGACACCACGGAAGCGAGTTGGTCGAACATCACCGGCACCGTGCTCTGCGCCTGGGCGCTCTGGGCGGGGTTGTTGATATTGGTGATGAGGAATCGCTCGATGCCTTCGCGCAAACGATAGATCGTGTTGCCGCCGCCGTTCCCGATACCATCCTCGACTACAATGTCGCTATCGAAGACTTCGTTGAGTGCGCTGGCTTCAGTACCGGAGAGTGCGTCGTGTCCCGCCAAGAACGCCGGCAGCACGTCCGTCGGGTCGAACATCGCTTCCACCATTCGGACAACCTGCGCCGGGCCTTCTTCGTCGGGCGAAACCTGCGTCGGTCCGGACATGAGGTCCAAGATGGGTGTCACGGTAGAAAATGGGAGCAAACCACAACTATCATCGTAGCAGTCCATCACCCATCCTACGTAGCCATAGCTCATGTCCGTGGCGCTTGCGCACTCCTGTCCAATCGGACCCGAGGGGACGGTATAGCTGCCCACACACGGCTCGCCATTGTCGTCCTCAAAACGATCCTTGGCGCTGCTGCTTTCCGGGTCAGACGGACAGACAAGCACATAGGGGTCCGACAAATACTCGGGGTATATGGCGAAGATGTTCGGCGCCATGTCGATCGTTGGCGCCAGTCCGCGGTCACGCCAAGGCAGGTAGCCCGCCTGTATGGACGGGAAGCGTTCCCCGGGGTCTTCGCTGGAGTACATCTTGAAGACGACGCCCATCTGCTTCAGGTTGTTCTGGCAACTCGCGCGCCGTGCGGATTCGCGTGCGCGGGCCAACGCCGGCAACAGGATGGCCGCCAGAATGCCGATAATGGCGATCACCACCAGCAGCTCGATCAATGTAAAACCGGACTTCCTTCGCATACCCTGTCTCCTTTGCGCACCACTTTCGCAAGTGCGGTAGATAGGAATGAAAACAAGACGCAGGTCAGGACCGATACCCCCGCCGCTCCGGTTGATGACAGCAACCAGAGCCCCCACCGGCTACCACACCGCCGCAACCCGCATCGGAAAGGCCGTGTGTGCATAGGCACTCCTCTTGCATGCGCTAGCGAAAGAATATCTCCCCGCAATGGGCAATGCCCCCGTAAACCCCATAATCCCCACCCGTAATTATGCTTCATTCTAGGGCAGAATTCCGATCTTGTCAATTGGCCGTGGACAGACAGATGGGCCATGCACTATGAACCCCAGCCGCTTCGTCCCCTTATTCGTGGGCGTCGATCGGAATAAATGGGAACAATAAACGGGGACAGTCCCAGTTTACTATTGACCCACGACGAACACCGCTGAACACCGATTGAGTTTCCGAAGAACTATACATAATCTGTGTCCATCGGTGTGAATCGGTGGCACCCCCTCCCAGGGCAATCGCATCAAAATCTTGCTTGCCCGGCCGCGTGTAGCCTAACGCCCGCCCTACTAAATGGGGACAGTCACCGTTTATCGGAGACTGTTCGCCGTGCCTTGCGCTCCGTGCCCGCTTTCTGCTTCCGCCAGCCCTTTTGCCGCCCAACGGGCAGAGCCCGGACGCGGCGGCCGAGCGCGTGCTCGATCTTGCTGAGGAAACGGTCGCTGCCGAGCGGACGCCCGGTGTGCGTACTGCGCCGGATGCTCTCCAGCGTGGCCTTGTCGCGGAGGGCCTTCTTGAGCGTGGCCTTCCAATCCTTTGCGCTCGTCTCCTTGAACCATGCCGCCAGGTCGAGGAGCGGCGAGTCCGCTTCCACCCCGCAATGCGCCGGCGCGCTTGACCAGGGGTAGTCCCACGCCTTCTTCACCATGCCCGCGCGCACCGGGTTCAACTCGGCGTAGCACAGTGCGTTGTGGGCGTAGGCGTCGTCCATGGCACACGAGAAGAACCGGTTCTGCCACAGGTGCCCGCTGCGCCCGTGCATCCGGTTCACGTATTGGCAATAGAGGGAATGCGTCCGGCCGACGGCCTTGGCGAGCGACTCCTCGTGCTCTGGTACGCCCACCACATGCACGTGGTTCGGCATCAGGCAATAGCCGTCCACCCGCAACCCGAACCGCCGCCCCTGCTCCCGCAGCAACGCCAAGTAGACGCGCCGGTCGTCATCAACAAAAAAGACATCCTGCTTGTTGTTCCCCCCTTGCACCACGTGGTGTGCAGCCCCCGGTACGACTATTCGCGCGATTCTTGGCATGCACCCATACTACCCGCAAAGGAACGGAATGTCAATATAAACGGTTACTGTCCCCCGTCTATTCACGATGCTCACCCGTGCGGCGCTCATGTGCAGGTCACGGGCGAAGGCGCGCAGGTAAAAGCCATGGCCGATGAGAAAGGCCACGGGCCCGGGCATGAGCCAGTCCTGCGATAGGGAGGCGAGGAAGTAGTCGCCGGCGGCGCCGCAGAGAATCCCGAGCGTCACGGCGTAGCCGAAGCGGGGGCGCGTGTAGCGCCAGGCCGCGCAGGTCAGCAGCAGCGCGGGCAGCGCCTTCATAATCCCCACGCCGGTGAAGGGCTCGGTGAAATTCAACGTTACGGAGAACAGAGCGAGCAGGGCGTAGGCGCATGCGATGACGGTTGGCGTTGTCCCATCCTACCAGGATTCTGCGCTGGCGCGTGGCCCGCTCAATATCTTACCATACGGGCGTACACGGTGTAACAGCAGCCAAACTCCGGGAATCGCACGCATGAAACACCTTCCGATCGTGCCACTGCTCACAGTCATGCTTCTGACAGTACCCGCTGCCGCGCATAGGTCTGTGCCGGTCTATGACCATGTGGTGGAGAGGTGCCTCGATGCACTCATGGCGCATGGACTGGACACCTACGGACCGGAGACGACGCCGGTGCTGGTGAGCATCATCGACCTGGAGACCCTCACCTGCCCACAGGAGCCGCCTCCTTTGGATGAACCCTGGCGGGTCATCCGCCGGCACCGGCGCAACCCCGCCGGCGCGGACCTGGCGACCGACATGCCGACGCTAACGGTCATGCACGCCCGTGGCGGCGCCTATGCCGACTTCGCGCTGCGGTATGCCCGCTACTACCTGAACCACATGAAGTCGGAGCGGGGGCTCGTGTGTTGGGGCTGGCATGACTACTACGACGTGTACACGGACCGGTGCCATGTCCACCAGCACGAACTCCACGCAGGCGTGGACCCCATGGACTGGAAGCTGCTGTTCGAGGCGGACCGCGAAGCCACCCTCGGCGTGGTCGAGAACATCTGGCGGTGGCATGTGATCGACAAGAAGACGGGCGAGATCAACCGGCACGGCGACGGCAAGCGGGGCTGCGATTTTTCCATGTCGGCGGGGGCGTATATCGAGGCGTTCGCCCATGCCTACGCGGAAACCAGCGACAAGAAATGGGTGGACCGCGCACGGCTGCTGGCGAATTACTACTGGGAACGGCGTAATCCGGAGACCAACCTCTTCCCGGAACGGCCGAACGCGGGCATGGACCGGTTCGATGGGAGCCACTTCGTGACGGCGATCACAGGCCCGTATTGCGGCGCGCTGCTGCGTGCTTATGAACTGACGCAGGATGCCCTGTTCCTCGACCACGCCCTGACCTACCTGCGCGCCTACGGCCAATACGGCTACGACCAAGAAGCCAACGCCTACTGGGGTTCGCTGTGCCTCGACGGTATGCCGAACGACGAGCCGACGGAACCCGACGGCTACGGGAAGTACGAGCCGCGGGGTTACCTCGACCTTTGGAAACCCTATTGCCTCGGGTATCAACACCCCCTCCTCACGGGGCTGAGCTACCTCGAGGCGTACCGGCTGACCCGAGCGCCGGACATGCTGAGCCACGCGAAGCGCTTCGGCTACTGGGTGGTGAAGGCGCGTCCCGGCGAGGACGGCATCCGCACGGACACGTGGTACGGCGAGTACGCCAAGAGCCGGGCGGAAGCCGGTGCCTATGCCGGGATGTACGGCCGGGCCATCGCACTGCTTACCGGACTGTACCACGCCACGGACGAGCACTGCACCTGGCTGCGCACCGCCAAGAAGTACGGCGACCTGGTCATCGAGAAACTGCAACACGAGAGCGGATTGCTGAGGGGGCACCCCGAAAAGGACTATTACGAGGCCGTGGATGGCGTGGGCGAATTACTGCGCGCACTCAGCCAGTTGGAGGACGCAAAGCCCATCGTGCTCTAAAGCGGCAAGAGGGCGCGTTATCCCGATTACGAATAAACGGGGACAGTCAACGTTTATATTGACATTCCGCCCCTTCGCGGGTAGCATGGGTGCATGCCAAGAGTCGCGCGGATAGTCGTACCGGGGGCTGCACACCACGTGGTGCAACGGGGGAACAATAAGCAGGATGTCTTCTTGGTTGATGACGACCGGCGCGTGTACTTGGCGTTGCTGCGG
>CAZMVU010000042.1:0-28171 GCA_964569295.1 uncultured Nitrospirales bacterium | reverse complement strand
GCGCCCTTTGGACTGCGGTGGCTTGCCGCCGCTTTTCCCGCGAAGACCGTGTGTAAACGCTGGCGCGCAAGCCGGGAGGAAAGAGCCGCGTGGCCTCCAGCCCAAGCCCCTGGTGCCCTGCTCATGCACCCGAGAAGGATTCAAGGACACCACTGGCGACTGTGTACGGTTGCTCTCCCGCCTTGGACAAATGCGTGCATTCGAGCCCACGCGCGCAATAGCGGTGGCAAGCCACCGCAGTCCAAAGTAGCGCCAACGGCATGGCTATCCCCGTCGCACGCTGGTATTCGCTATCACGGAACAGATTGGCAACACAAGTGCGCAGCGTTGCGACATACGGCTCAAGAATTACCGCACAACACGGCCATAACGGATTCGCTTGCGTTGCGGCTCATGGCTGCAACGCTTCGGGCGTCATGGGCACGCTGGAATCGCACGCCCCCGAATTGCCTGTACGGCCAACGGGCACGTATCATGGCCACTACCTTGCGGGTTGCAAAACCTGTCAGGCTTATCATGACTGACGCTCCAGAGGCGCAAAGCAGTGCTGCGAGTTTCTGGCTACTTTGCCTCTCTGCGGCTTGGTGTGCGGCATTGTTCGGGGAGGTTCATCATGTGCAAACACATTGGCGTTACGGTCGTCATCGTACTACTTGCGCTCGCGGCACGGGCGGCGGACTTCAACGTGCGGAACCATGGCGCCGCCGGCGATGGCGAGACCTTGGACACCACGGCGATCCAGGCGGCCGTGGATGCGTGCCACGAAGCGGGCGGCGGGCGCGTGCTGCTCGATGCGGGCACCTACCGCACAGGAACCGTTTTTCTCAAGAGCGGGGTCACGCTGCACCTCGTGGCGGGCGCGGTCTTGAGGGGCAGTACAGCGCTCGACGACTACCCCGTCACGCACCCGGACTTCCGCTCATACACCGACAACTACACGGAGCGCAGCCTGATTTATGCGGAGCGCGCCGAAAACACCGGTATTACGGGGCATGGCGTCATCGACGGCAGCGGCGCGGAATTCGAGGGCGAATACAAGGTGCGTCCTTACATGATACGCAGTGTCGAATGCCGGGATGTGGCGATCGAGGATGTAACCCTGCGCAACAGCGCCATGTGGACGATGCACCTGCTCGGTTGCGACAACGTGCGCGTAAACGGCGTCACCATTCGCACGAAAGTGAACAAAAACAACGACGGGCTGGACGTGGACTGCTCGAAGAATGTGCGCATCGCCAATTGCGACATTTCGAGCGGCGACGATGCCATCGTACTGAAGAGTACCGCATTCCGCGCCACGGAGAACGTGGTCATCACCAATTGCGTGCTCAACACCGACTGCAATGCACTGAAGATGGGTACCGAGTCAAACGGCGGCTTCAAGAACATCACCATCAACAATTGCGTCATCTACGACACCCGCCTCGCCGGACTCGCCCTCGAGATTGTCGATGGAGGGACCATGGACCAGGTGGCCGTGTCGAACATCACCATGAACGGCGTGGGCTGCCCCATTTTCATCCGGCTCGGGAACCGGGCGCGTCCGCCCTGGGATGGTGCGAAGGTCGCGGGCGTGGGTACACTGCGCAATGTGAGCATCAGCAACATCGAGGCGCGCGCCCTGGATACCATCGGCTGCTCCATCACCGGGTTGCCGGGTCATCCGGTCGAGAACATCACCCTGCGCGATGTGCGGCTCACCATGCCGGGCGGAAAGAGAAGCCGCCGCGATCCCTTTGCGGTACCCCAACACGAGGCCAAGTATCCCGAGTACAGCATGTTCGGCAGCCTCCCCAGCTACGGCTTCTTCATCCGCCATGCGGAAAATCTGCGGCTCGACGGTATCACCCTGCGCACCGGGGAACCCGACGCGCGGCAGGCAATCATCTGTGACGACGTAAACGGGCTCTCCATCGACGCGCTGAAAGTGACCAGGCAATCCGGCCGGCCGGACCTGCTCTTCCGCAACGTGCGGCATGGGCAAGTGCGCGCGGCGTGGGCCGGCGCCCAAGGCGACTACCTGCTCGGCCTCGCCGGTGACAAAAACGCGGACGTCCTCGTGCCGGAAGACGCCCGCGTGTCGGTGGTGAATGTCAGCGCGGATTAATGCCGGAGGGCGCCCCCTCTCCCGATCCAGAGCGTGCCTCAGGTAACGCGCAGTCAGTCTTTCGGGTTCAGGGCCACCCCGATTACGCCGCTCGTCTTGGGTTCCTCGTCGCCGCTGGCTTGGTAAATCGCCTCGGCGCGCAGCACGTGCATGCCCTGCGCCTCTTCCGGCGGCAAGAGCGTCAGGGGCACTTCAAGGGGCCACTCGGCCGGCGGATTCTCAAACGCGACATCGAGCTCGGCCGCGGCCTCGCCGTCCTCGGGCTGTGCCGTCCAGCCCTCGGGGATATCGAGCTCGAGGCGCAGTTCATCAAGGGCAGTGCTGCCGTTGTATTGAAGTTGCAGCGTGACCGGGAAAGGTTGGCCGGCCGTGTAGTCCGGTTGCGAGAAGTCGTAGGTGAGGCGCATGGTCCCCGGCAATCCCTTTTCCACGGGGCGCCGTGCGGGGGTCGTGCGGGCCGGCTTCGGCGTGTCCGCGGCTTTGGCAGCGGTGGACTGTGCCTGCGCCGGTTCCGGTTCCGGTTCCTCCTCCTCCGCTTTTTCCTGCACCTCGGCTCCGGTAGTCGCAGCCGCTTTTTCACCGGGGGCAAGGGTGGTCGTGGCCTCGTCACTCTGCAATTCATCGCCACTGGTGCGGAAACGCGCCATGCCGCCGATGCGCACGCTCTCGGAATCCGGCGCCGTCTTGACGCGATAGGCAAACTCGAGCGGAAAGTCGGGGATATTGATCCATGCAAACTCGAGCTGGTTGCCCACTTGGCGGTCCACATCGGGCTGGGCCACGCCGCCTTCCACTACCTCCTCATAGCGCCAGCCGGGGGGCAAGGTCTCGGAGATGCCAAGCGCACGCAGCGGCTCGGTGCCTTCCTTGTCGATGGTCAACTGTATTTCGAGCGGATCACCGGGGACATAGGCATCGGTGTCGACACTACGCACCAGCGTGACCTCGGCGGCCGTCCTATCCGCATCCGGTTGCGGCGTCTCGGCAGGCGTGGCCGGTGTGGCGGGTTCCTGCGGCGTGGGACTCGGTGCCGGTTGCGGCGAAGGTACGGGGGTGGGCTCTTCCGTAACGCGTGTCAGATCGTCCTGCTGGCTCGCCGCATACAAGATGTAGCCGGCCACGATGAGGCACACAATACCGAAAAGAAAGCCCGCTATTGCCCATTTATTCATGCGTCGTTCTCCATGTTCCTGCTACGAAATAACGCTTGGCCGCCCGCGAAAGGGACGCAAACCAGATGCGCACACGCCGAATTCGCGGGAAAGACCGCACCATTCCTTTTGCTGCTGTCCTGCCCATCCTTGCCGCAAATCGCCGCCCATGCTTTTCCATGACTGGCGTAGCGGCCGGCCAAACATGCTGCGTACCGCTTCCCGCGATTGCGGCCATTGTGCCTCATCACCCCATGGTCAGTTCAACGCGCGCACGACGCCGCACGTTGACGCCTCACCCATTGCGCCGGTGAGCGAACATGGCCTGATAGCCCTGGTGCATCATGTACTGGTCGAGCACGATCATGGCCATGAAGGCCTCGGCCACCGGCCACACGCGCGCCACGATGGTCGGATCGCGCCGGGTGACGGCACTCAGTGTCTTGTTTTCTTTCGATACCTTGTCGACGGTTGCCTGGTCTTTAGCAATGGTCGGGGTCGGCTTCACGGCGAGGCGCGCCACGACCGGCTGGCCCGTGGTAAGCCCGCCGGTAACACCGCCCGCCTGGTTCGATTGGAACCGCACTGCGCCGTTCTCCGCGCGCATGGCGTCGTTGCACTGGGAACCGGTCATGTCCTTCACGCCATAGCCCGCGCCCACCTCGACCGCCTTCACCGCGCCAATGGAGAGCATCTTGCCGATCTCGCCATCGAGCTTCTTGAACACCGGCTCGCCCATGCCCGCGGGCAGGCCCGTGGCCACGACTTCGACCAGACCACCGGACGAGTCGCCTTCGTCGCGAATCTCGATGATGCGCCGCTCCATCTCGAAGGCGGCGTCGACATCCGGACAGTTCATGGTGAAGTGTACCCCATGCTCTTCGCGGATGTGCTTGAAATCGACGACCGGGGCGGTATCGCGGATCGTGAGCAGGTCGCGCTCGAGCTCGGCAATCACGGCCATCTTGTGAAGGAACCGCATGTGCTCGTTGATACGTCCCTCGCCGAAGACCCACTGGTAGATCGGGTCGTGGTCGCGCCGGACCTGGCGGAAGGTGTCGGTCTTCTGCTTGGCCGTGGCCAGGTCGACGTCGCCCGCGCGCACGCCGGCGGCCTCCTTCACGTAGGAGAACACCTCGATGCCATGCTCGGCCAAGACCTTCTTCGCCACGGCGCCCGCCGCCACGATGGTCGAGGTGTACCGGCCGGAGAAGAACCCCGCGCCGATGGCGTCGTCCCAAGGACCATACTTCTGGAACGAGGCATAGGAGGCGTGGCCGGGCCGCGGGGTGCGGTTGGTTACCTGGTACTGCTCGATATGTTCGAAATGGCGGTCCACATTCGGGATCAGCACGACCATCGGGGTACCGTTGGTCAGGTGCGCGTTCTCGAACCCGGGCATGGTGTCGGCCGCGTTGATGCCGCTGTAGATGACCGGTACATCGGCCTCGCGCCGGGGCGATGCAAGCTCGCTCTGACCGGGCTTGCGCGTCAGCAGCGATTCGTAGATTTCCGCCTCGGTTATTTTGAGTCCCGGTGGGACGCCCTGCATTAGAACGGTTAGTCCCTCCTGATAGCTCCCCCCCGCAACGGTCGTCTGAAACATGGTTCCATACGTACACCCTAGCATTGGCCAATCTCCTTGGTCCGCGATTTCATACCGCGCCGATTCCACATCCCCGGCACTGCTTTCCTTGTAAAGCGGGCGCAATTATAGCACGCCGCAACGGGCAGGGGGGAAGCGCTGCGAATAACCTTATGCACATGGGCCTGGTCCCACGTAGCCTTTGCCCACAACCCAAGCTGAGAAGGGAAGGCGTGTTACGTGGTTGGTGGTTCGGGGCGGCTTGTGAATAGCAAAGACGGCCGGGGGTGGAACCCGGGGGCTACCTGTTTCCGGAGCACCGAATGCGCAGTTCCATACCAGCATGCAGGCATGGCCTGCGGCAATTGCCAGGGTGAATCCCGAGCGGAATACACCCTGCCACACGTTGGCCTTTCCCGATGGCGAACGCCTTGGCTATTACGTGCAGGCGCGCACCGGCTCGTGGATGATTGGGCGGATCAACGGGCGCGCCGTTGCGCGGGACTACGACGCCTGGCCGTGCGGCTGGCAATCCCTGCCTGGCGCCCGGTTCCTATCCGCCGGCCTGCTCACACCCGAGGGTCAATGCGAACTGCGGAGAGATAGCCGTCATGATCGCTGAGGCGCAGGCCCGCGTGATCATGAATAACGAGGAATTCCTCGCGCGTGAACCGGTAATGCGGCGACGTACACGCGAATATATTGTCTATCCGGTGCTTTTCGTCCATGAGAAGCTGAAGGCCTGCATCCGCCACGAGCTTGTCATACGGTGCGTCGCCGGGCCGGCAATTGAAGTCGCCCACTGCCAGGGCCGGCGCCGTGGCCAGGCGCACTTGGCCCATAAACTCTGCGGCCTCCACGAGTTGCAGCGCCCGGGCCTGTTTATTGGCGGCGCGGCCGTAGCTGGCCTGGGCGTGCGTATTGAAGAAATCGAGCATGCCGCCGGGCAGTTCGATCCGGGCCACGCCAATACCTTTGCCCGCCCACCAGTCACCTTCCCACAAATGGTACCAGCGGTTCGAAGCTGTGTAGCGGTGGAAAAACGCCTCGCGAATGGGATATGCACTCGCCGTCAGCAACCCGCTGCCCACCGTGCCGCTCTCGTAATAGGTGAAGTGATCCAACCGGGTCTTTTCGCGCAACTTGTCGATGAGCAACCTGCGCTCCCTGCCCACGAAGACCTCCTGAAACCCGACGATGTCCGGGTCGAGTTCACCCAGCTTATCGGCGATAGCACGCATACGCGCGGCGCGATTGCGCCCGATAATCAACAGATTCTGGACGTTGAAGGTCATTACCCGCAGCGAAGCCGGGTCCGTAAGGGCCGGCGGCAACTCGCGCAGGTATATACTCTCCGCGATATCCGTGTTCGCACCGGTGTGCGGATTGATAAAAACCGCCGCATAGCCAATGGGCACAAAGAGCGCGCCCAATCCAAGCAACCCAACCGCCAACACCACGGCAAACCCTTTTACACATCGTTTCATGGCTTTGCACCTTGTCGAAAACTGGGGCCATCTCCGCCGCCACCGTCCCCGCCATCGTTCCCATTTTTGACTGGGTGCAGGGCATGTGGGTTTCTTCGGGTGCCGTGCTTCTTCTGCCGATGTTCTGGATGCGGCGTATCCACGTGACGCAAGTCCGTTTTCGTTCACGGCCTCTCACAACGCTTAGCCGGGCCACGCGCGCCTTATAGTAGCCACGTTGGTTATCCACGGGCAGCGGAACGGGACCATGCGCGCTGGTGTCAAGAACCTTCTGTAAAATGCCTTGGTGTTCTCGGTAAAGCCTGGGGTGTGGTTCCTGTCTTTGTTTTTCTTCCCTCGCCCCTTCCCCGAGGGGGATTGACACATAATGCTGGTACAGTGCTCTCAGTCTGCGCCCTTCGCGGCGTCCACCCAATCCTCGTATTGCTCCAGGTTCAAGTAGCGGGCACACTCTGCAGCTCGCCGCCGAGTTCTGTGTCGCACAGTAGCGCAGTTCCTCCTGGGACGCCCTTTCAGGGCTGCGCCGCTTTGGGGGCCATTGACCCAGGCCGAGGGCCTGGGCTGATCCAGGTGCGGCTTGCAGCCGCACCGTTCCGCGTCTGGCGTTCTGGCGAGTATCCTGACACATAGGACGCTGCCATAACGCCCGACCGTCATTCCCGGCCGCCGCTGAGGCCGGGCGGCAGGTCGCAGCCGAAGGGGTCATCGGCGTAGAGCGGTTCGCCATGCCGCACGCCCACCTGCTCCCCCCAATATGCGGCCCGGGTCACGATGGCGTCCCAGAACTGTTTTGAGGCGACCCAGGTTTTGGCGCCGGCATACTCCGGGTTGTGGAATTGCGAGACGTAGGCGCGCAACGCTGTCAGCTTCGCCTCCAGGTGTTCCGAAATATCCACCACCAACGCCGGTTTGCGCACCGGCTGGTAATAGGGAAAATAGAAGTATACCGTGGGCGCCCGATACGGCTCCTGCCCTGTATCGATGCCGGCAACCCCGGCAAAGAAATTCGCATCGCGCACCAGCCCATGCGCCGCGGTGTGGTCCGGATGCCGCTCGGGACCGCTCGGCGCCAGCAACATGCGCGGGCGCAACGCACGGATCTGCATCAACACGGTGCGGCGTTGCTCGGGCGTATTCACCACCCCCCCATCCGGCAGCCCCGCCTGCACCCGCGCCGCCAACCCCAGACAGTGCGCGGCGTTCTGCGCTTCTGTCCGCCGTTCCCCGGTGGTTCCCCGCGAGGCCGTCTCCCCCTCCGTCAAATCAAGGATGGCGGCGGCAAAACCGCGCGTAGCGATTTTGTGCAGCGTACCGCCGACGCCAAGCTCCGCATCGTCCGGGTGTGGGCCGACGGCCAGCACATCTACAGTCATAACTCGATCTCCTGCACGTCGAAATTATGCACATCCAGCGCATCGATAAGGCGCGGCGTCAGCCCCCAACCCTGGGCAAAGAGGTAAGAAAACACGCAGTATACCCGCTCTTGCGGTTTGCGGTAGGGGGCGAGAGCCGCACATACACGCCGCACTTGCCCGCGAATGGCCGCCACTTGCGCCTCATCCGCCCGCGCCGCGCCGCGCGCCAGCTTATCGAGCTCCCGCCCCAAGCCTTCCTGCAGGCGGCGCGCGCCTGCCTTCACCTCCGGCGGCGCGTTCTCGACGGCGTACATGGCGTTCACAAAATCTTCTGTCGCGCCCATCAGGGCGTTCCGGTGTTCTTCGATAACTTCGAGCGCCGGGTTTTTCGCCACATGTTTCAACACCCCCTGCACCACATGCTCTTCCGGTGCAACGAGATCCGCCTCACGCAGACACAGCTTCGTGCGCAGCTTGTTCAACTTGATGTCCGTAAGCCGCACCCGCAGCCGTGGATATACCAGCGGCATATCCTCGCCAAAATTCCGAAAGAGCGGCTTCAATTGCGCCCAGTATGCGATCTCGCCCGGCCCCGCGACATACGCCGCCGCAGGGAACAACCGCTGCTGCACGATGCAGCGCAGCGCGACATTCGGACTGAACCGCTCGGGCGCGGTATTCAGCAGCATCTCCAGTGCGTCCCCCGGGCAATACATGTTCTCCTCCGGCAAGAAGAACTGGCCATCCTGATACAACACCTTGCGCCGCCGCCCCCCCATCTCGACAAAAAAGGGGCACTCATCATCCGCCTTCGTTATCTGTGGCGAGTAGCCCGCCGCTTCGATACGGCTGCCCGCTTCATTGACAAGCCGCGTGGCGGCAAGCGGATCCGCAAGGACGGCGCGCATAATGGGGGCCGCCGCCTCCCGCGCGGCAAGCATGTGCGGTGCGAACAACACCAGCGGCGTATCCCGGAAAAGGCGCGCCAGCAGATGCGCCGTCCAGTCCGCCAGCGATACCGCCGCATCCGCGGTTTCGTGCAAGACCCGCCGCACTGCATCCGTCCATTCCGAACCCGGCGCCGCATCGGCCAGCGTGTCGCAGAGTTCATGCAGTTGCGTCTCGAGGGGCACGCGGTACATAGGCAGCCCAGCCACGGACGCCGCGGGTTCATAGGTCAACCGCAATGGACGGTGTTGCTTTGTGAGCACGCAGGTGGTGTTGGCCTCGGCGAAGTCATGGTCTTCGCTGCCAATCCAAAACATGGGAACCACCGGCTTGCCCGTGCGTTCAGCCAATTCGCCGGCCGCCTTGATCGCGGTTATGGCCTTATAGATCGTGTAGAGGGGCCCGGTGAAAATGCCTGGCTGCTGGCCCGTCAACACCACGGCTTCATCCCCGGCGAAACAACACGCGAGGCCGAGGCGTTCGTTGTACACGCGGATGGCCTCGGTCAGCTCCTTTCCCCAGGGCCGTGCACGCGGCGTTTGCACGAAAAGATCCTCGGGCGCCTGCGCAAAAAACGCGCGCACCACCTCGTCCCCGGCGAGGTATGCATCGGCAAGGCTAACCATGGCGCGCAGACTTTTTCCCGATCAGGATCATGCGCGGGTGTGCATCGTTGAAGGGCGCCCCGCCATAATCGCCGGCAACCCGGGTTATCTCGAGGCCGGCCTGCTTGCACATGGTGCGCATTTCCTCGTGCGTGTAAAGCCGCACGGATTCGTCGGCCGCGGCAATCAACCTGTCTGCGCAGGTAAGTACGGTGCGCTTGTTGATGCGATGCGCGGCGTCGTCTATCCACCGCTGCTCGACAATCGTAAATGCGTCTAGCTGGCGTTGTGAATGTTTCACCAGCGCATTCCGAAGGTTGTCGACATTGACATAGTCGATAAAAAAGCGGCCGCCCGGAGACAATACCCGGCTGATTTCCCCGAGTACCGCGGCATTGTCCGCATCCTTGGCGAAATAGCCGAAGGAGGTGAAGAAGTTCACGACCACATCAAAGCTTTGCGCGGCGAAGGGGAGTGTGCGCATGTTGCCGCGCACCGCGCAAATGTCGTCCCCGCAATTCTGCTTCGCCAGCGCCAACAGGTGACCCGAGAAGTCCAGCCCCACCACGCGCCGCACGTGATTGCGCAGGTGCACCATGTGCCGGCCATTGCCGCAGCACAAGTCCAGCAGCCGGTCTTCCGGCGCAAGCGCCACCTGCTTGGCGGCAAACTCCGCCTCGGGCAACGCGGCCTCGGCCGTGCGGTGCGCGTAGATAATGGGATACAGCGCGTTGAACGCACTTTCATACCAATTCGAAGCGATACGATCGGCCATGGCGGGGCCTTTCCCGGGGCATCCGCTCAGTTCGAACCATTGATGCGGTGGAGCTTCAGGATATTCGTGCAACCCGGCTGCGCCAGGGGGATTCCGGCTACCACGGCGATAACATCACCCCGCTGCACCAGGTTACGCGCGTGCAACAGCGTTTCGCTGGTCTCGAGCAGGGTATCGAAATTATCGAGGTCATCGTGCAACAAGAACGCCTCGACACCCCATACCAATGCGAGCAGGCGCTGCGTGGTTTCCGCGGTCGTCAACGCAATGATCGGCGCCCCCGGCCGATGCCGCGCCAAGGCATGTGCCGTGTGCCCCGAGTACGTAAAACACACCACCCGGCGCAGATTCTGCCTGGGCACCATGCGGCATACCGCCTCGCCGATGCCTTCCTCGAAAGAAGCGTTGTCTTGCATGCCTGGGGCCGAATAGGCGGGCCCAGCCGCGTCGATGCGCCGTGCGATACGCGCCATCACCTGGCACGCCTCGACAGGGTATGCGCCGGCGGCCGTCTCGGCGGAGAGCATGACCGCGTCCGTGCCGTCATAGATGGCGTTGGCCACATCCGCCACTTCCGCTCGTGTCGGGCGTGCATGCTGCACCATGGACTCGAGCATTTGCGTGGCCGTGATAACCGGCGTACCCGCCTCATTGCAGACGCGAATGAGACGCTTCTGCACCTGCGGCACCTCCGCGAAATCTATCTCGACGCCGAGATCGCCCCGTGCCACCATGACCGCGTCGCTCAGATGCGCTATCTCGGCCAGTTCATCCAACGCTTCCGGCCGCTCGATTTTGGCGACGATACCGGCCCGGCGCCCCTGCCCGGCCATCGCCTGCGCCAACATGCGCACGTCGGCCGCACTGCGCACAAACGACAACGCCACGTAGTCCGCGCCCAACGCGAGCCCAAAGGCGAGATCGGCGCGATCCTTCTGCGTGAGCGACGGCTCGGCAATCTGCACGCCCGGCAGGTTGATGCCCTTGAACTGCCCGAGCACGCCCGGCCTTACGACACGGCAGTGCACCTCCGGCGGCGCTACGGTCTCGACGCGCAACTCGATCATCCCATCCGCAATAAGAATCCGGTCGCCGGCATGCACATCATACGGCAAGTTCGCATATGTGGTGGAAATCCGCGCCGCATCCCCCACGGCAGCCGCCGTCGTAATGGTTATGACGGCATCCTGTTCGAGCGCCACATCCGCCCCACCGCGCATGGGGCCCGTGCGAATCTTGGGCCCCTGCAAATCCACCATGACAGCCAGGTTCACGCCGCGCGCCGCGGCTATACGCCGCAGCCGTTCATAATGGCGTTGGTGCGTTTCCCGATCACCATGCGAAAAGTTGAGCCGCGCCACGTTCATGCCCGCGTCCAAGAGCGCAGCTATAACCGCTTCCGACTCCGATGCCGGCCCGATGGTGCACACGATCTTGGTGCGGCGATGCATAGGATTACTTCCAGGATTCGAAGGCTTCATAAATGCAGCGCACAGCGCTCTCGAAGTCCTTCTCATCCACCCCGATAATGATATTCATTTCCGACGATCCCTGGTCGATGACCCGCAGGTTGATCTTCGCATCGGCCAAGGCGCCGCACAAGCGCGCGGCCGTGCCAATGTGCCGGTTCATGCCCACCCCGACCGTAGCGATCATGGCGAGGCCGGCGGTGAAACTCACCTCGTCCGTCTTGCAACGTTCGCGAATGGTCTCGACGATCTCCTCGCCTTTGCCATTCAGCTCCTCATCGCGCACAATAAGCGAGATCGTGTCAATGCCCGTGGGCATATGCTCCCAGTTTATGTCGAAGTCGTTCAGGACCGAGAGCACCTTCAGGCCAAAACCACGCTCCTTGTTCATAAACGCCTTCTCGACATTGATCATCGAGAGTCCACGCCGCCCGGCAATGCCGCACACCACCTGCGTCGCCTTACGCGATCGCACGATCGTAGTGCCCGGGTGCGCGGGTTCAAGGGTATTGCGGATGTTGATGGGGATGCCCGCCTCGCGCACGGGGAAAATGGCTTCATCGTGCAGCACGGTGGCCCCCATGTACGACAGCTCCCGCAGCTCCTGGTACGTGATTTCCGCGATGCCGCGCGCGTCAGACACAATGCCCGGGTCCGCCATCAAAAAGCCCGACACGTCGGTCCAGTTCTCATACAGCCGCGAGCCGGAAGCGCGCGCCACAACGGCGCCGGTGATATCACTGCCGCCGCGGGAGAAGGTCTTAATGCGCCCGGCATGGTCCGACCCATAAAAGCCAGGCACCACATACACACCCGTGCCACCGAGCTGCTCGCCAAGCAGCGTATAGCTGACGGGATCAAGCCGGCCCATCTTGTCGAACTTGATGAAGTGCGCCGGATCGACAAACGTGGCCCCCAACAACTCCGCCAACAAGCGCCCATTCAAGTACTCGCCGCGCGACGCCATGTAGTCCGGCGTCTCGTAGCGGCGCACTTCGCTCGCGATTTGATCGAGGTGGGCGGCCACATCGAACCCCACCCCCAGCGCCTCGGCCAGCTCCCGAAACCGCTGCGCGATAATGCGCGCGGGTTCTGAGGCATCCAGTCCCTGCCGGGCCATGCTGTGCCATGCGTAGAGCAGGTCGGTTATTTTTTGATCGTCGCCGCTACGCTTTCCCGGTGCCGACGGCACGATGAACCGGCGCTCCGGGTTTTCGTGGATAATGTCCACCGCGCGGCGTATACACTCCTCGTTCGCCAGCGAAGAACCGCCGAACTTGCATGTAATCCCACTCACCACTGCGTACTCCTTTTGTTGACCTTGCCCGCTTCCCGCGCCCGCCCCGGTTATTACGGCCTCACTTCAAGCCAATCGGACGGATCGGTCCGATCTGTCTGATCCGTGTACTCCTCGAGGGTTCCCCGCTGCCCCTACGGTATCAGGCTCTCGAACCAACGGCGTATGTCATGGTACGTAACAAACACCATGAGGAAGATGATGAGGAAAAAGCCGACCATCTGAAAGCGCTCCTGAATCTTCCGGCTCAAGGGCTTGCGCCGTATCCCCTCTATCGCATTGAGGACCAGCAGGCCGCCATCCAGCACCGGTAACGGCAACAAATTGAACACACACAGGTTGATGCTGATGAACGCCGTTATCCGAAGCAACCACGGCAGCCCCTCTTCCGCCGCCTTCGTCGTGACCGAAGCGATCATGATCGGGCCGCCCAGGTTCGCCGGACTCACGTCCCGCGCAACAAGCGCCTTGATTGTGCCCACCACAAGGGCGAGGGCCTCGTAGCTCTGCTCCAACGCCTCGGGCAGAATTTGCGAGGGCGGGATATCACGCACGATCGTGCGCGGCGTGAAGGTCACACCGATGGCCCGCACGGGGTCCACCGGGATATCGAACGTCTTGCGTTGGCTCTTCTGCACCATGCCGAACAGTATTTCCGGGCGCTCGACCGTCACCTCGAGCGTTTCGCCCGGGCTCTTGCGCACCCGCTCCTCCAACGCCGCCGCGCTGACGGGTTCGCCGTTTACCGCAACGATCCGGTCCTTGCGCTGGATACCCGTGTTCTCCTCCTCGATTTCCTCCGTCACCGCGAAAATCTCCGCCGGCTCCCGTTCCCGGTCTGCCTCGTCGCGGCTGTCCACGCCAAATGCCAGACCGCGCACGCGCCCGATGGTCTCCGGCGTTATCGTCACCGGGAACGTCTCCCCATCACGCTCGATCACGAGATCTATGGGGTCCCCCTCCGGCGTGTCCTCGACAAGCTCGATGAAGGCGGCACGGTCGACGATTGCACCGTTAGCCTCGCGTATGACATCGCCCTTCTCGAGGCCCGCCTCCGCAGCCGGCATGGCCTCGAGCAAATCGCCCACAACAGGCGTCGCAAAGTGCGACACGCCGAACCGCGGGTGTTGCTCCTCCTCCGGCGTCGCCGGCGACACAGCCGAGACATAGCGCACCGTCTCGCCATCGGCGGTCTCGCGCGCCAGCATCACCCGGTGGGTCTGCCTTTCGCCGCCCAGAAGCGCGCTGAATACCAGATCATTGAAGCTGTCCACCGGCTCACCGTTCACCGCCAACACCCGGTCGCCCGTTTCCCAGCCCACCGCATCCGGAGTGCCCTCTGTGGGCGGCGGCGCGCCGTTGTCCGGCACACGATAGAGCGGCGCCGAAGCCGCCGGCATGTCCTCCTCGACCTGCCCGATGCGCGCCTCGACCTCGTATTCCGGCACCTCCGGACCCATGGCGGCCAGCCAGCCATACAGCAGCACGGCCAGCACCAGGTTCATGAAGGGCCCGGCCAGCACCACGATAAACCGCTGCCATACGGGCTTCTTGTTGAACCAGCGGTGCTCCGGCACCCCGCCATACTCCTGCTCGCGTTCCTCGTCGGACATGGGGGCGTCTTCCTGGCCGGCCATCTTCACAAATCCGCCGATAGGCAGCGCACCCACGCAGTAGTCCGTCTCGCCGATCTTGATCCCCGCCACACGCGGCGGCATGCCCAGGCTGAAGCGATCCACGTAGATACCGCATGCCTTGGCTGCAAGAAAATGCCCGAATTCATGGAAGAAAATGAGCAGGCCCAACACCAAAATGAAAACCGCTATACTGAAAAGCACGATTCTATGCCCTTTGCATGTTCATGATTCATACCCGCGCACGAATGCAAGCCCGCGCGCGCTCACGTGCGAGCGCGTCCGCCGCGAAGATGGTATCCAAATCCCCCGCCTCGGCCGCGTCCCAACCTGCGAGTACACTTTCCACCACCTCGCTGATGCCAAGGAAAGGCAGCGCCTCGCTGCAAAACGCCGTCACCGCCTCCTCATTCGCCGCGTTCAACGCAACCGGCACCGTACCGCCGGCTGCCGCCGCTTTGCGGGCATAGCCCAGGCATGGGAATGCCGCGAAGTCCGGCTCGGCAAATGACAATTCCGAGAGTTGCCGCAGATCCAGGCGCTCCATGGGGAACGCCATGCGCTGCGGATAGCTCAGCGCGAACAGTATGGGAAACTTCATATCGGTAACCCCAAGGTGCGCCAGCATATGCCCGTCGTTGAACTCGACCAGGCTGTGGATGACGCTCTGGGGATGTACAATCACCTCGATACAATCCGCGGGCATCGAGAACAACCACATGGCCTCGATGATCTCGAGTCCTTTGTTCATCAACGTGGCCGAGTCCACACTGACCTTGGCCCCCATGTTCCATGTCGGGTGGTTGCATGCCTGCGCCGGCGTAATACTGCCCAGGGAATCGCGATCACGGCCATAAAAAGGCCCCCCCGAAGCCGTGAGGTAAATGCCGCGCACATCCGCCGCCGCATGGCCTTGCAGACACTGGAAGATGGCGTTGTGCTCGCTGTCCACCGGCACCACCGTCGTGCCGCACGCCGCCGCGCGCGCCATCACCAGCCCCCCCGCCATGACCACCGGCTCCTTGTTCGCCAGCGCCACCACCGGGTTCGCCTCGATAGCCGCGAGCACCGGACGCAGGCCCACCGCACCCACCATCGCGCACAACACCACATCCGCCGGCGTGCGCGCCACCGCCTCGACGCCCTCCTCCCCCGTGAGCAGCCGCGTCCGCCAGCCCTGTGTGTTGATGGAATGGGCGGCCGCCTCATCGTACAAGGCGGCAAACTCCGGCTCGAACGCCGCTACCTGCGCCGCCAGGGCATCGCCATTCGATCCGGCGGCCAGGCCCACCACCCGGAAATGATCGGGATAATGGCGCACCACCTCGAGTGCACTGCGCCCGATGGAGCCTGTCGAGCCGAGAATGACGACGCGTTTCTGTTCGGCGGCGCCGCTCACGACACCCCATCCTCCTGCGTCTTATAATCCTCGTGCAGGTAGAAGCCAAGGGCGTCCTTGTACTCGAGGCTCCTCATGAGCAACGCCTTCACCTCCGCCGCCGTGCCCAACGAAAGCGCATGCTCGGCCAATTCCTTCGCCTCATCGAAATGGACCCGCACCACCACCTCCCGCACCACCGGAATCGCAATGGCCGACATGCTCAATTGCGTTACTCCGAGGCCGAGCAGCAGTTCCGTGTACAGCGGATCGCCCGCCATCTCCCCGCACAGCGCGCACGGAATCCCCGCCCGCTGCGCCGCCTTCGCCGTCCACGCGATCATCTTCAGCACAGCCGGGTGCGCCGGTTCGTAGAGATAGGAGATACGCGAGTTTTCGCGATCCACCGCCAGCGAGTACTGAATGAGATCGTTCGTGCCGATGCTGAAAAAGTCGCATTCCTTCGCCAGTTTTCCCGACAGGGCGACCGCCGAAGGCACCTCGATCATCGAGCCGACCTTCACGCCATCGTTGAACGCCGTGCCTTCCGCGCGCAGCTCTTCCTTCACCTCCTCGAGCAGTTCCTTCACCCGCCGCAGTTCATCCAGCCCGCTTATCATGGGAAACATGATCTGCATGTTCCCATGGACCGACGCACGCAGCATCGCACGCAACTGGCACTTGAAAATGTCCGGCCGCTCGAGACAAAACCGCACCGCCCGCCAGCCCATCTGCGGGTTGTCCTCGTGTCCCTGGCCAAGGTAATAGACGAACTTGTCGCCGCCGATGTCCATCGTACGCAATTGCACCGGGTAGGGATCGAAGGTTTTCACGGCCTTCGCATACGCCTGGTACTGCTCTTCCTCGGTCGGCGCGGTAGTTCTGTTCAGGAAGAGGTACTCCGTGCGATACAGCCCAACCCCGTACGCGAACAATTTCAGATCTTCATCGACCTCGATGGGCAGCTCGATATTCGCCAGGAGCGGCACTTCCACGCCGTCGCGGGTGAGACAGGCGGTTTCCGTCGTGTCCTCGCGCAGCAAGGCGCGCCGCTTGTCGAACTCCTCCTTTTGCTCCTGATAGCGCGCACGCGTCTCCGGCGCCGGTTCGACAATCAGCAGGCCGCGCAGACCATCGACAATGACTTCCATGCCCGATTCAGCAATTTCGCAGGCCGTCTCGAGCCCCATGACCGCCGGTATTTCGAGGGCGCGCGCGAGAATCGCCGTATGCGAACTCGCACCGCCGCGATCGAGGGCGAGCCCCGTAACGGTGCCCGGCTTCATGGTGGCCGCGTCGCTGGGCGCCAACTCGTGAGCCAGGACCACCCGCGGTTCCCGCAGCCGCTGCAGGTTCGGGCGCTCACGGTCAAGCAGGCGGTTGAGTATCCGGTCCAGCACATCGAGCAAATCCGCCGTGCGCTCCCGGAAGCTCGCATCTTCTGCGGTCCGCATGATCGTGGCATAACGCTGTACGAACTCATCGAGCACGTACTCGACGTTGAGCCCCTCTTCCTCGATGCGCGCGCCCACCTCCTCCTGGAGCAGCACATCGTCCAACAACATGATGTGTGCCTTGAAAATATCGGCATGGCCCTCGCCGAGCTGCGCGGCGGTGCGCCGGTACAGCAGCGACAGATCCGTGCGCACATCATCGATAGCGCGCCTCAGCCGGTCCAGCTCCTGCCGCTTGTCCGACACGGTGTAGCACGGCACTTCCACCTGCTTGATGTCCAGACACAGCAACTGGCCGATAGCAAAACCCGGCGACACGCCGATCCCTTGAATACGCTTCTCCACCTAATCCCCCTCGAATCCCGTTTGGAACAACCTGCGCAGGTTGGCGATGGCCTCCTCCGCGTCGTCACCTTCACACGTAATGGTCAGGCGCGTGCCGTGCGTGGCCGCCAGGGTGAGCACGCCCATGATGCTCTTGGCATTCACCCGATAACCATTGACACTGATATAGCATTCGCATTGATAGCGCAAGACCGTGCGTACCAGTTCCTGCGCCGGCCGCGCATGCAGGCCCTGCGGATTGGTTACTGTGAGTTCTTCCGTAATTTCGGGCATTAGACGATTAGTCCTTTTCAAGCGGATCGATGCGCATCGTGATACCCAACCGAACGCTTTCGCCCGCTGCACATTGAACCGGCCACGCCGGCACCAGCACACTCTCCTGGTAGACGCGCTCCTGCCCGCCTTCCGACTGGCTGACAGTTTCGACTGGGAACCGGAAGATGCGTGCGCACTGCGTAAACGACCAATGGCACGCGAACCCTTTCCAGCCATCGCACACACCGATGTGCCGCAACTGCTCATCGCACGCCATGGCGCCAGTCGACGGAACGGGGAGTGTGCGCTCATCCGAATAGAAGTACCGGTCCGGGGCGTCGCCCGTAAGCACATTGACCGTAAATTCCACGGCAAAAAGCGCTTCCAACGCAACGTCACCCCTATTCTCGATATCATACCGGATTTCGCACACAGATGCATCCTTCACCAGCTCTATCCGCTTGGCTATGCGCACCGGCAACACGGTCTCACCCACGGTCACCCGGCCCTCCCGCGAGAGGGTCACGCCGGTTTTCCCGGCCTCGAACGCATAATCGGCCATCGCAAAATCGCCGCGTTCCGTAAACGTGTTCGCCCAGAGGTCTTCCGTCGTCACTTCTTCCTCGAGGAAATGGTCGCGTAAGGACACGCGGCGGTACGGATCGTAGATCAGCAGGTTTTCAAGACCTTCTTCCTTCACACGCACAATATCGTGAATGCTCTTGGTCTCCGCCGCCTCCGCCGCAAGCTGCACATTTCCCGCGCGCAGATCGTCGTGGTATACCTCTTCACGCCGCGCGAGGCTGTTTATCAGGTTGAAGGGAATCGGCTTGTAGTCCAGTTCAAACAACGTGCCGCCGTCGTCCGGGCTCAGGTACAGGCCCATGTGCCGGTTCTCGAGCACGATATCCGGGTGGCCGTCCGCATCGAGATCGGTCACCTCACAGCGCACCTTGTCCTTACCACCATAGGCAATCGCATCCAGCAACGCATCCGCCTGCACAATCCGATCGAAGATCGCCGTGCGCAGGTGATTCAGGTAGAGCCCGCCGAAGACCCCATGCCAGTAGGCGCAATTGCACTGGGATTCATGCAGGATGCGCTGCGCCTCGGCCATGCGCGAATCCTTGCGCCATCTCCTTTTCTTCTGCTGCATCGCGGCGAGCCGGCGCGACAGGCGCAGCATGCGCTTCTGCATGCCGTTGGACTCCGGGTACTTGGCCAGGAAATTGCGCCAGAACCCCCCGCGAATGTACAACAGTTTGTGCGGCTGGTGTTCGAATTCGCGCTCGATGTCATGCAGCTCACGCTGCATGGGCGTCGGCAAGGTCCACCCCATCATTTCCCGGTACGACGCGCACGTAATGTAGGTGCGTCCCAACGACTTCTCCTCCGCCATGTAGTCCTTGTAACGCAAGCAGCGAATCCACGACTGGTTATCCGTGAGTGCCTGAAAGAACTCCTCGAGCCAACCCTCCCCGTACACGCTCTCGTGGGTTTGCGGCCACACGCCGAACTTCTCGCCGTCATCATGGATCACCGCACACCGCGTGCCGGCTTCCGTGGCATGTTCCCGCAAATAGTCGATGCTCTTCTCCACCTGCTGAAAGGGGATGGTATAGCGCAGCCGCTCGATAATGGGGAATACCTGCACACTGCGCCCCTCGTCTTCCGTGGCGTAATAGCCGAAGAGATCCTCGGGCCGCACCCCCGACGCCTTGAAATGCATGTCGTCGAGCACCGTGTACTCGACCCCCGCCTTCGCCAAAACGCGCGCCATTGCCGGTTCCCACACACGCTCCGTGAGCCATGCGCCCCGCGGCCGCTGGCCGAAATGCTGCTCGCAGAAATCCTGCATGCGCCGGATCTGGTCGATCGCGTCCTGCTCGGGAATGGCGCACAACAACGGTTCATAGAAAGCGCCGCCCATTATCTCGACCTGCCCGCGCTGCACCAGCGCGGCCAGCCGCTCGATGAATTCCGGGCGATGCGCCAGGAACCAATCGAACAGCGGCCCCGTATAATGCTGGGTCGCCTTCACCGCCGGGTATTTCTCGAGCACATCGACAAACGGTTTGTACGCCATGTCATACGCATCGGCGAAGACATGGCCGAAATTGCCCACAGGTTGATGACAGTGACAACCAAAGATCAGGTTTATGCGCTTCATCGGCCGGTTCCTTCCGCAGAGGGGAAACAGCCTGGGCACGCCGGCCATGCACCCCGGCGCGGGGCGGAAAGGCGGCGGCAGCTCAGGCCTGGTTCGTGCTCATGATTTGGATCAGACGCTCGTTGAACTGCATGGCCGGGTGAATCCCCAACTCTTTCAGGCGGTGGTTCAACGACGCCACCTCGATAATGATAGCAATATTCCGGCCAGGCCGCACGGGAATACACAAATAGTTCGCCCGAACACCGAGTATTTCCACATGCTCCTCCATCATCCCGGTGCGGTCATAGTCATTGCTTTGGGACCATTCCTCGAGTTCCACCACCAGCCCGATGCGCTTCGAATTGCGCACACATCCCACGCCGAAGATGGCCTTCACATCGATGATGCCCACCCCCCGGATTTCCATGTGGTGCTCGATAATCGGGTTGGTCTCCGAATACAGATTGTCCTCGCGCCGGCACTTCAGCGTCACCACATCGTCCGCCACCAACCGGTGCCCACGCTCGATGAGCTCGAGCGCCGTCTCACTCTTGCCGATCCCAGGCGCACCCACAATCACCACGCCCACGCCGTAGCAGTCCACCGCCGTGCCATGCACCACCGTTTCCGGCGAGAACTCTTCTGCCAGAAACAGGATGATCCGCGAGATCACCTCATCCGTGCGCTTGCTCGAACGCAACACCGGAATACCGCGCCGGTTACACACATCAAGAAACACGTTGGGCGGGTGCAGGTTGCGCGAAAGAATGAAGACGGGAATCTCGAAGGAAAACATGGCGCTGAGCCGCTCGGTCAACTGTGCCGCACTCAGCCGCTCCATATAGTGGATTTCCGTGTTCCCGAGAATCTGCACACGATCGTTGGCAAAGTATTCGAGGTAGCCGCTCAAGGCCAGTCCCGGCCGGTTGATGTCCGAGATAAGCACCGGGCGCCCCATCCCCTGGAAGCCACCCATCACCTCGAGATCGAGATCATCCTGCATCCGATCCAACAGGCGCGCCACGGCGATATGCCGCTTGCGGTTAACGGGGAGGTGTTCGGTATCCATCACGGTAATGTCCGTTCATCCACGCACGGCGCCCCCCGGCCGCACCGAGAAGCCGCACCCGGCATCGCCACGGGCCGGGTTTGTAAGAAGTACCCCGTGCTTTGGAAACCTAATACTGCGGTTCGATCAGCCCATACTTGCCGTCATCGCGCTTATACAACACATTCACCTGAGACGTTTCCGCATTCGCGAACACCACGAACGGATCATCCACCAGGTCCAGTTGCATTACCGCCTCGTCCACGGTCATCGGGTGCATGGGCAACTTCTCATGCTGCACCACCTCATGCGTGCCCTGATCGTGTCCGTTGTTGCCGCCTTCGTCAAACGTACCCGACTCGAGCGCGATGATCGCGTGGCCATAATCACGCCCCTCGCGCGACGTGCGCGGCTGGTGCCGGTTGATCCGGTCCTTGTACTTGCGAATCTGCTTCTCGAGCTTCGCAAGCACCGCATCCACCGAGGCGTACATGTCCTGCGAGGCCTCCTTACCATGAATGCGCACCCCGTTCGCGTGCAGGTTGATCTCCGCGATGTGCCGGCGCTTCTCGACATCCAGCACCACATCCGCATCGATCACCTTGTCAAAATGCGCCGTCAGCTTGTCCAGACCCGACTGGATATACGCCTTCAGCGCATCCGTCATTTCCATGTGGCGACCTGTAATCGAAGTTTTCATGGTGCGTACAGCCTCCATCTTGCCTGTTGTTGCGGGATACTAACACCCCGCTCATTACCTTGTCAAAACGCTTCTCATGCGTACTGTAGCCCCCTCCATTCTCTATAAGTTCCTGTAAATAATTTGCTTGCAGATACGCCGGAACCGCGCGGGGGTATAACAATCTGGAGAATGCCGCGGCGGCAGCCAAGCCGCATGGGGCACGCTGGAAATGCGCTATCCCGTAGAAGGCACAACCATCTCCCGCACCGGCCCATTCCCCGCGTCTTCTCATTCGCGCCTCCCGTCCCGGGCATCCCCGCGCCGCACTGCCCCAGCGGTGTACGAATTACTTGCATTTTTGTCAAGATATTCCTATACTCGTTTTTATAACTGCATTCTACCACGCAACAACGCCACTTCCCAGGGAAATCAACGCGCAATGTCCGGGCAAGTCATGGCCAAGCGCGAGCGTGTCATTGAAGCCGTGCGCCACGGCCTCGAAGGTGACGCGGCCCTCGCATTCATCCACGAAAGCGGCTTCGCATTGACCCAGGCCGGTATCGCCCGGCACCTGCGTGCCATGGGCGGGCGCGGGCGCATTCAGGAGCTTATCGCCGCCGGGAAAAGCAACCGCGAGATTCTGGGCGCATTTTATCCCGAAGAAGATCTCGCGTTTTTGCCCGAGCCCGAGCCCACCCAAGGTGACCTCTTCGCCGGTGACGAGACCGAGCCGCCGCCCCACCCCCTGCCCTTCCAGAACGACAGCCAGTTCGAGACGACCAAGCTCACCGTGCGCCTGCCCAACTACGTGTACAACGCCTTGCGCATCGCCGCGCGCGCGGAAGAGAAACCCCAGAACCAGCTCCTCGTCGAGATACTCACCGCCGCCCTCGGCAACATGCCGCGCTTCGAAGGCAACGAACCCACCGGCGAGTAAACACCCCGGATACCTGGTGCCCTGGGCACCAGCGAGTGCGTGGCCGCGTGCACACAGCCCACGGCCCGCGCTTGCCGGGCGCGTAGCCCATGGGTTTCAAAAGCAGGCGGCGGGACGGGGCGGTGTGGGCCGCCTCACGCGTTGAGGTCGTAGAAGGCGATGCGCTCACCGGGTAAGCTTTTGGCGCGCAGCAGATTCCGCATTGCCTCGCCGAAAAGGTGCTCGGCGTTGTCGGCCTTGCCATTGCGGCACGTGACCACACCGATGCTCACCCCGGCTTGGGTCGGAAAGTTCGGATCGTTGAAGGTGATACCGTCCAATTCCTCACGCACCTTGCGCGCATACGCCAATGCTTGCTCGAGTTGCGAGTGAGGGAGCACCGTCGCGAAGATGGCACTGTCGTAGCGGGCGAGCACATCATAGTTGCGCGAGGCATTACGCAGGGCCATGGCCACCTCGACCAGCAGATCATCCAGCGGTGCTACGCCGAAGTCATCGTCCACCGGCGTGAACTCATCGATGTCGACGAGCACGCACGACACCGGCGTATCAAACCGGTGCGCTTTCGCGACCTCTTCCTGCAAGCGCTCGAGGAGATAGCGGCGGTTGCGCAGGCCCGTGAGAGTATCGGTATATACTGTGTCGAAGATGGGATCCGGGTTCATACGCATCACCGCGTCGATACGCACCATAACAAATGGCAGGTTGTAGGGTTTCACGACATAGTCCGCCGCCCCGATGCCCAACCCATGATTTACGTCGGCATCCGAACCACGCACCGTAACGAAAATGACCGGCAACCCCGCCGTGGCCTCATTCTCTTTGAGCCGCCGGCATACCTCGTAGCCGTCGATATCGGGCAGGCCCACGTCCAGCAGCAGCAGATCCGCCTGCCCCGCCTGACACACGGTCAGCGCTTCTTCGCCCGTATAGGCAGCAAAGGCACTATAGCCGTTGGCCTCCAGGCCCTGGATTAGAATTTCCGCTGCATCGCGGTCATCATCCGCCACGCATACACGCAGTTCTGACACTTTTTAGGCCCCACCATCGGTTGCGTTGCCAATAAGAAAGGTTCACTTGGAGTTTACCCGATGGCCTGCAGTTTTCGCAACCCGCTTCCCACCCGGGCCTTGCCTGTCAACGCTATGGTCCGTACAATGACAGCCCGGCAAACACCGTGAAAGGCTTCCTGCATGGAGCGCCCATTCCAGCAACGCCCGCGCAACCGGCGCCCCGCCCTTAACATCACACCGCTTATCGACGTGATGTTCCTCCTGCTCATATTCTTCATGGTCACCAGCACCTTTCGCGATGAAGCCGCCTTCGACGTCACCCTGCCCCAGGCCCAATCCGCTACCTCGCACGAACAAGCCCCCACACAAATCGTGGTGCGTGCCGGCGGACGCATGTATCTCGACGGCGACGCCGTGACCCCCGAGGAACTGCGCACTGCACTGCGCCAACGCATCGCCGAACAACCCGACGCCTCCTTCGTCCTGCGCGGCGACGCCGAAGCAACCTATCAGCAGGTCGTCCGCGCACTCGACATCGCCCGCGACGTCGGCGGGCGCCGTCTTGTGCTCCCGATGGAACCCGTGCGCCCGCCTGGCCAATAAGCTGAGGGAATACACCGCCCGGTGCGGGCAACACAAGAACCCACACGCATGGCCAAGGCTCGAGCGGTCCCGTGGCGCACCGTTCTGCCCCCAAGTAAAACCAACAGGTGCTGTTTTCCTGCTGCCGCGCCCCCGGGGCCCAGGTTATGAAGTTACGTGGTCTGTCTGGAAAAACGGGGCCAGAACCAAGCGATCCAGTCGTCAGTTGACGTGCTTTATGGGGCATCTGTCTGCGCGCTCAGGTAACGCATGGTCGTGGCGGCAGGACTTTGCCAGCGTGCGATCTGTCTCCGGTTTTTCCGGACTTGCGAATGCATTTCCTAGAACTGCCTTACACGCCTATGACTAATGCACAAGCTGGCGTGTAAGGCGCGAAAGCGTTAGAAAGACCGAAGATGGGCGCATGCTACTTCTGTCCGGCCCCACCGTGCTTCACGTGGTGCTGAGAGCGCGGCGGATGGCGGCATCGAGTTCGCTGGCGACCACCGGTTTCGTGACGATCTCGCAGATGCCCGCCTCTTGGGCTTTGTCTTCCGTGATACGCTCGCCGAATCCGGTAAACAGGATCGCCGGCAAGTCCGCGCGCGTTTTGCGCGCGGCAATGACCAATTCATCCCCGGTCATCTGCGGCATCACCTGATCGGTTATCAGCAGGTCAAAAGTGCCGGGGTCCGCTTCGAATAGCGCCAGGGCTTCCTCGCCCGTGGCCGCCACCACCACATCATACCCCAACCGCTGCAACGCGGCATGGCCGAAATGGCGCACCCCTTCCTCGTCGTCCACGAAAAGAATACGGCCTTCCGCCTTGGGCAACTGCACCATCTCGTAGGGTGCTTCGGTCACCGGTGCAACCACGCGCGGCAGGTAAACGATAAAGGTGGTTCCATGCCCCGGCTCACTGTCGGCTATCACGATGCCGCCATGGTTGTTGATAATGCCATGCACCACAGACAGCCCCATGCCCGTACCCTCGCCGGGCCCTTTTGTGGTGAAGAAAGGGTCGAACACCCGCTTGAGAATCTCCGGGGACATGCCGTGACCGGTGTCGCGCACAGCCAGCATGACATACGGCCCCGGCTGGAGCTTCGGGTGAATGGCGGCGCCGCGCTCATCGAGATCCACATCGCGCAGCGACACCTCGATCCGGCCTCCCGTATCACGCATAGCGTAGGCCGCATTGGTGCAGAAGTTCATGAACACCTGGTGCATCTGGGCCGCATCGGCCTCGACGACCCCTGAGTGCACATCCACATTATCGACAATCTCGATGGTGGCCGGCAACGTGGCCCGGGACAGCTTGAGCGCCTCGCGGATAACAATGTGCAGGAACAGGGGCACCCGTTCATCGCCCGTCTGCCGGCTGAAGGCGAGAATCTGCTTGACCAGTTCCTTGGCGCGGTGAGCCGCCTGCAGGGCTTCCTGCAAATCCACATAGGTCGGGGAATCGCGATCGACATCCTGCAGCGCCATGTCCGTGAGACCGATAATCGCGGCGAGAACGTTGTTGAAATCATGGGCGATGCCCCCGGCGAGCACGCCGAGGCTCTCGAGGCGTTGCGAGTGCTGCATCTCCCGTTCATACTTCTGACGCTGGCGCTCCTCGAGTGCGCGCGGCGTGACGTCCTTGGCCGTACCGAGCACACGGTAGGCACGGCCGTCTTCCCCGGGCAGGGCGAGACCCTCATCTTCGATATAACGGTACACCCCCGATTTATGGAGCATGCGGTACTGGGTGTGGTACCCACCCACATTCGCTACGGCGTCCTCGATCGCCTGGCGGAAATGCGCCTGATCATCGGCATGCACGAGCCCGATCAGGTAATCGAAGCTTGCGCCGTCGAGCTCACGAAATGGGTAGCCCGTGAGGCGTTGTACCGGACCGATCCAGCGGATACTTCCGCTTTTAATGTCGTAGTCATACACTACTTGCCCCATGTGGTCCGCCACGATTTGCAGGCGGTCCACCGTGTCGCGAACATCCAGCCGAGGCTCCGATTCTTCGACCAGCGACCGGCAGATGGCCAGCACCAGCGGCTGTTCCGGCTGCTCGAACAGGCGCGCGTTGATCTCGACCGGCAGCACCTGGCCCGCTTTGGTCACCAGCACCGTATCGAACTGAACCTGGCGGTGCGTGAGCAGACTCTCCATGCGCACCGAAGCCGCTTCGGCACGCTCCGGGTGCAGCAAGTCCATCACGGTGCGCTGGCGCAGCTCCTGGAAACCATAGCCCATCAACTGGCACGCCCGGACATTGGCCTCGACAATAGGCCCCGGCGTGAGCCCCGGCGCCGTGATGCTGAATGTCACCACCGCATCCCGGTTGTTGTCGAAGAGCATGCGAAACCGTTCTTCCGTGTCGCGCAGCGCCACGCTGCGGTCCGACGCGAGTGTGGCCAGGCGCTTGTTCGCCGTGCGCAGGTCGTCCTCGACATGTTTGATGCGCAGCATTACGCGCAACCGGGCAACCAGCTCTTTGTCTTCGTAGGGGTGCTCGAGAAAATCATCGGCACAGCTATCAAGCGGTGGCCGCGTGGCATCCGTGTGCAGGCCATTCACGGTAACGAGCAACACGGGAAACGCGCTGGCGTTCGCGCGCTTGAGCTGGGCGCATAGCTTCCCCCCCGCCTTGTTACTGTTCAAGTGCACCACAGCACAATGCAAGGACTCCCGCTGCGAGAGGGACAAGGCCTCCGCCGCGTCTTCCGCCACCACCACAACCCAATCGGGGAAATGACGCGCCATCAGCACGGTCTTGCGCTTCACCTCTGCACGGTCCTCGTCTACCAGTAGAATGGTTGCCTTGGGTACCACATTCACTCCCTAACGCCGGCCTGGGTGCTGCCGCTGCCGCGTGGTTCGGATAGGGGCCGTGCGCGGATCGAAGCCCATTGTGCCCCCGGTGAGGGGCATTGTTTGTCCTGGACCCATGGCGCGGCATGCACCATAATGGAACATGCCGGGCATAGTGCAGATCATGGTGTAAGCATGCCCCGCCCCGCTGTGAGGTGTCAAGGAACCCGCTGGCGGCCGGCGCGGGCCCGGGAATACGCGGCAGGCGGGAAGGCGTTGGCGTGATCAGTGAAGGCGGCGGTTAACATGGGCCACGAGGACGCATTGTCTGTGTGGTGACAACCGCCGCCCTGCACAGACCATACGCAATCCAAGAGGAGAACCTGCGATGCCACCGCTCTATGATCCTGAACAGGTGCGCCCGATGTGGGAAGAACTGGCAACGCTGGGCGTACAACCGGTAACCACGCCGCAAGGCGTTGACGAAATCTTGCAGCGTGCGGAAGGAACCACGCTGTGCGTCGTAAATTCCGTGTGTGGTTGCGCGGCTGGGAACGCGCGGCCTGGCGTGGCGTTGGCCTTGCAGAACGACGTCATCCCCGATACACTCATGACCGTTTTCGCCGGGATGGATACCGAGGCCGTGGCGCAGGCGCGTACCTACATGCCTGCGGTAACGCCGTCTTCTCCGTCCATTGCGCTGTTCAAAAATGGAAAGCCGGTATATGTCCTCGAGCGGCGGCACATCGAGCAGATGACCGCCGTGAACGTAGCCAACAACCTGGCTGCCGCGTTTCGTGACCATTGTAATCGCCGGGGGCCATCGGTGCCGCCGGAGGTTTACAACGCACAGGAATCGGTTCATATCTGCGGGTCCACGTTGGATACGGCGTAAAGCGCTGGCGGCGTGACAAGGCAGCGAGCATCCGCCGGCAGATGATTGGGGCCATGCGTTCATAAGAGCGCTTGGGCGTTCAGCTTTTGGAAGCCGGCCAAACTGGCCGGCTTCACAAGGGGGGATTGTCGCTTAGAAGCAACCCCCTTCTTTCCTCGGTCTGCAGCGCGGCGAAGCTACTCACCGCCGCGCTGCAGCTTTTTTTC
>CAZMVU010000041.1:0-28283 GCA_964569295.1 uncultured Nitrospirales bacterium | reverse complement strand
CTTCAGCCCACGCGCGCAATAGCGGTGGCAAGCCACCGCAGTCCAAAGTAGCGCCTACGGCATGGCTATCCCCGTCTCACGCTGGTAGTTGCTGTCACGGCCTTGCCGAACCAAGTCCGCCCCCTGGCACCAAACGGCTAAAGAGTTACCAGTATTCATTCTCTTGTGGTCTGAAAGGCCAAAATCATCTAGCCAGTGCAACACCCGGATAAACGAACCTCAGCATCCCCGCCATGAAAAGGGGCAATAGAAAACCGTTGGGGACGGACTTCTCCGAGCGCGCCTTTCGCCAGGAGAACGGCCCCGTTATTCGGGCGCCTCGCCGTCCGCAGCGCGCCCACGAAGGAGCTGCCGTTCGAGGTGGATAACCGCTTCGCCTGTGCGCACCTCGCAACCGGTCACGGCCACCACATCGAGCAGGCACATGCCGAAGCGCCGTCCCGTGCGCGCCAGGCGCACCGCCGGCAACCGGTCGAGGTGGAGATACATGCGCGGCCAGTCGATGGTCACAAAACCATGGGAGTAGGCGTTGAGCACATCCGCCTGGTGACGCGAGCGCAACGTGCGGCTCACCAGCCCCTGCACCAGCGCAGCGCTCAGCCGGCCGAGCACATTGCGTCCCGCCACGGCCACCGCTTCCTGCACACACAGCACCGCCTGTTGCTCGTCTCGCGTGATGCGGAACCGTTCGACCGCCAAGGGCACCTCGATCCGGTGGTGGAACCAGCCGCGCTGCACCATCATCCCGACCACGAAACAACGCCGGTGGCAGCGCAACGTGAGGGAATCCACTTCTTCCATGTCGCTGGCCGCTTCGCGCAGGCGCGCCGCGAGCGCCTCCTCCGACACCACCACACGCCCTTTCACCAGGTCCGGCAAAGCCGGGAAATCGCGCATGAGGGCGGGCCGCGCCCGTTCCCACAATGACCGGGTAAGTTTCCCGAGCGGTACACCCCGTCGCACGTTTGAACCTCCAGCGGGCATCGCGTCCTGCATCGCGCCGCGGGCCTATTGTGCCTCATGGCCAGGACCAGCGCCAACTTCCAGCCTGGGAAGGGCGGCCGCGTATGCGCCGGCGTTTGGCAAAAACGTAATTCCTCAGTGCCTTACAGGCCGGGACGGTCAAAGAAAAGCAGGAGAATTGCCCGAAACAATGGGGACAGCACCAAGCGGGCTGCTCGTCATTTGAGGCACTTTATTGGCGCGGCTGCCTGTGGGCTCACGTAGCGCATGACCGTGGCAGTATGACTTCGCGAGCGCGGGGCCTGTCCCCAGCCCGCAGGCCACGCCGGCTACAGAGTGACGCAAAACCAACACAAGGTTCCGCCCGCGTTATCCCTCACGGCTTGAACACCTTGCGCCTGCCGCCGTAGGCTATCGCCATGCAAGATGACTTGGGGAAAGCGCTGGGCGCGTTCGACACCGCACTGGGCGCCTTGGCCGAAGCGCTCGAATCGCAGCCGGCCTTGCGCGACCGCCTGTTCGACGACACGGCGGAGTGGCGCGCGCTGCTCACGTACAAGCTCGTGCCGCATCTTTCGGGCGAGGGGTGTCTGGTGGCGGCGGTGGCTGGCGGCACAAATACGGGCAAGTCGACGGTGTTCAACCTGCTGCTGGGCGAAACGGCGAGCCCGGTGCGCACGACAGCCGCGGCAACGGTACACCCTGTGCTCGCCGGCAACGAGAACCGTGCCCGCCAATGCCTCGCCGGCCGCCTTGTCCCGGAGTTCGATGCGCGGCCGCTGGAACACGCCAGCGAGGTGCTCGAGAACAAGACCCCCGAGGCCACACTCTTCGTGCACCGTTGCGACAGCCTCCCCGATCGCCTCGTGTTGCTGGACACGCCGGACATCGACTCGATCGAAACGCGGCATTGGGCCGTAGCGGACAATATCCGGGCGGCGGGCGACGTGCTGGTCGCCGTGGTAACACCGGAGAAGTACAAGGACGAGCGTGTTATCGGCTTCTTCCGCCACGCGCACGCCGCGGGCCGTGTGGTGCTGCCGGTAATCAACAAGGCCAACGACGCGGAGGATTTCGCGGTCGCACAGCAGCAATTGGGAGCATTCTGTGCGGATGTGGGCCTCGTGGAACCACCGCTTTTCGCCCTCCCCCAGGATCCAAACATCGCGCGCGAGTCCAATGCGCCGGTGCGTATGCTGGGCAGCAAGGAAACGCTGCGCCATTACCTCGAGTCCGTCGATGTGGCCGCCATCAAGCGGCGCGTCTACCGCGACACCTTGGCACAGTTTCTGAACCAGGCCGGCGCCTTCGCCGGGCGCGTGGCGGAGAGCGCGGGCGAGTTGAGGCGCGTGGTGGCCGCCTTCGAGGAACTCGCCGCCAACTATGCCCAGCGCTATGACCCTGCCCCCGGCCCTGAAGTAGGCGCGCTATTCCACCAGTTCGTGCAGTCGAAACGCGGCGGCGTGGCCCGCACTATCGGCAATGCCAGCGCCACGGTCGCACGCGGCGCCCTGGGGGCCTCGCGTGCCGTGCGCCGCGCTATCCTGCGCCGGACCAAGCTCGAGGCGCCTGATGCCGAGGCCACGGAGTCCCAACGGCATAAGCGCCACCGGGAGCTGGTGACACGGATTGCGCATGATCTCGCGACCCGCATGATCGACACGGCGCGCAACCTGCCCGCACCGGTCGACACCATGCTGCTGGACGCACTCGATCACGATGACCTGGACAAAGCGGCGGCGCGCGTGGCGGCGGAAACGTTGCGCACGGAGAGCATCTCCGAGGACTTCCGGCGCCACGCCGAGGCCATGCTCGAAGACTGGTGGGAGAACCACCCCCGGCGGCGTCAGGCGCTGCTCGCACTCGATACTGTGCTCGCGGTGTTGCCTGCGGCCATCGCGGCCCCGGTCTCGATCTATGTAGGGGGCATCGGACTGCCGGAGGCCATGATCTTCGCCGGACCGCTTATGGAGCAGTTTGTCGTGCGCGTCATCGAATACGAGTTTGGCGACGCCATGTTCGACTTTCTTTCGCCGTGGCGTGCCGAACAACGCCAACATTTAGCCGGCGCGCTCCAGAAACACTTGGTCGATCCCGTGCTCAGCCCGGCGCGCGGGGCCGTCGCTGTGCTCGAGAGCGATACCGCGCAAAACCTGCGCGATGGGGTCGAGGCATGCCGGAAAGCCTTGTAAACATACTCGACACGCTGCGCCGCCTCGCCGAGTACGAAGGCCCGTGGCAGCCGTTGCGCCGCGAAGGACACGTGCTCCACGAACAGGTCAACGAGCTCACCCGGCGCGAAGCGCACCTGAACGACGTGCTCGTCATCGCGTTGGTGGGCGGATCGGGCGTGGGCAAGTCGACCTTGTTAAACGCGCTGGCCGGCGATCAGCTCGCGGAGACCTCCGAGTTCCGGCCCTGCACCCACGAGCCCATCGTTTACCATCCGCCCGGCGTCACCCTCGATTTCGACGACTGGAACAACATCTCCGGGTCGGCGCTGGATAACCTGGTCCTCGTCGACACGCCGGACTCCGACACGATCGTACGCGAGCACCGCGCCCACGTCGTCGATGTGCTCAGCCGGTGCGATCTCATCATGCTATGTGGCAGCCCGGAAAAATACCTGGACGAAGCGACCTGGTCCCTGCTGCGCCCGCTCCAGGGCGAACGCACCATGGTGTGCGTCGAGACGAAGGCCGGCGTCGAGAGTATCGAGCGCCACTGGCGCGATAACCTCGAGCGGGCAGGCTTCCATGTGGCGGATTACTTCCGCGTGAACGCCTTGCGCACGCTCGACCGCAAACTTGCCGGCCGCAACCCTGGCGGCACGGAGCTGGACTTTCCGCGGCTCGAGTCGTTCCTGCGCAACGAACTGAACGCGGAGCGCATCGCCCGGATCAAACGCGCCAATGCCGCTGGCCTCCTCGTCAAGACGGTCGAACGGCTCGAGCGCAGCGTAGCTCCCTTGTCCGCAGCGCTCGACACCCTCGAGCGTCAGGTAGACACCGCCGATCGCGCTGTCGCGAAGGCGAGCCTCGGCATAATCGAGCGGCGCCTGTTTTCCGAATCGTATCTGTGGCATTTCGCTTTGAGCCGCGAACTCGGCCTGCGCGCCAAAGGGATTGTCGGCACCTGCTACCGGATGCTGGCGGCGTTGCGTTCGTTGCCCGCCCGTCTTGCCGGCTGGCTGCCCGGCGTCAACCGCAACGCCGGCCGCCAGGCCGCCTCGCTCCTGACCAGCCGCGAACTCATCGAAGACGATCTCGCTGTCGCATCGGAAGAAATCCTGGGCGAATACCAGAACCGCAGCAGCGAGCTGTCTCTCGCCTTCACCCGCACCGGTTTCACGCCGCCCGCCACCGGCACGGGCATCGACAACTATCAGCAGGAGATCAACCAGCGTGTGAGCGCCGTACTGCGCGGTCCCGCGCGCGATGGCGTGGTGGCGGGCGCGCACCGCATGACGAGCTGGCCCGCCACGATCGCCGCGGATTTCCTGCCGATCCTCTTCCTGATCTATGCCGGCTTCACCATCGTCTACGAATTCTTTACCGCCGAACCCCTTGCCCAAGGCTATGTGGGCCATGCCGCCACCGTGTTCCTCATGCTCATCGCCGCCGAGCTGTTCATCCTCAACCTCATTGCCCGTGCGGTTTCCTGGGGCGCACGCCGTAAAGCCACCGCGCACCTGCGCGTCGCGCTTTATGCCCCCGATCTCGCGTTCCGGCCGGAGCGCCGCCTGATCGACGACGCACGTAACCTCCTCGACACCGTCGAGAATCTCAAGCGCAGCGTCCAGGTGTAGGCGCGCGCAACGATGAGCCCAACGATCGCCGCCCCGAATGCCGCGCGCCTCCTCACATCCTGGGTGTGTGACGGGGGTTGCTATTAAGGTGGGTCCGCTCCGTGCCGCGGCGGATTCCGGAAACCCACTCGCACATACCGCTGCATGCCGGTGGGGATTACCGCGGGAAAAGCGGGTTCTGGTCCTGGGCGAGGGCGCTCAACTTCGCGGTTTCTTCCGGGGTGATGGGCTGCAGGTCGCTGGCGAGGGTAAGCGCTTTGCGGTAAAGGCCTTCGTTGCCCGGCGGCAATGCACTGGCCACGCCTTGGCTCAGCGACCAGCGCAATGCCAGCGACGCCTCCTCGGGCGACTCGATGGGCTGGTACCAACAGCCTTTGCAGCGGTCTTCTTTCGGTGTACCTGCGGGCCAGTGTTGGCGGGCCAGCGCCTTCAGCGAGACACAGGGGATGCCCTTGGCCTTGGCCACATCGAGCACGGCGGGCCCAAAATCGCCTGCGAACCACGCCACGTAGTTCACGGGAAAGTAGAAGAAGTCGAAGTCATACAGGTCCATGGCGCGCAACGCGGCCTCGGTCGAATGGGCGGAGAAACCGAGCAGGCGTATCTCGCCGGCCTTCTTTTTCTCGCGCAAGAATGGCATGGCGCCATCCTGTGCGAAGGCGGCCTCGACGTCGCGTTCCACATGCTGAATGCCATGCACCAGGTAAAGGTCGAAGTGGCCGGTGCCGAGGATTTCGCAAGAGCGCGCGAACTCGCGGCGGGCCCCCTCGCGGGTGCGTTCCCGGGTCTTGGTCGCAAGGATGAGCTTGTCCCGCCGCGGCCCGATGACCGGCGCCAGCATCTCCTCCGAATTGCCATAGGAGGCCGCCGTGTCGAAGAAATCGATGCCGAGATCGAGCGACAGCCCAACCACCCGGTCGACGGCCTCAGGCGTATTGTCCCGGGCGACCAGCCCGCCAAAGCCCATCACCGGCAGGTCGATGCCCGAGTCGCCCAGGGGCCGCCGCGGCATCGGGCCGAGTTCATCGAGCTGCTTCTGTTCTTCCGCCACACCCGGCCATGCGCCGCCTGCAGCAAGCCAAGTCGTGGTAGCCGCCATTGTCCCCAGGAAATCACGCCGTCGCATTGCTGGATCCTCCCGTTGAGTTACCGGCTTTCCTTTCGCCATCGTTCCTGTTATCTTCTACCGAACACGGCACGAAATACAAGGAACATGCCAATGCGATGTGCGATCTTTCTGAGCCTGGCCCTTCTCATCCCCCTGCTTACCGCCGCCGCCGGTGACACGCCGGACACATGGCGTGTGTATGCAGGTACATACACCGGCGGCGAGAGCGAGGGCATCTATACCTTTACGCTCGATGCGGCAACCGGTGAACCCGGGCCCGTAGCGCTTGCCGCCGGCACGGAGAACCCCTCATTCCTGGCACTGCATCCGGCCGCGCCGGTGCTCTACGCCTGCGGCCGGACTGAGCGGGGCGGCATGGTGAGCGCTTTTCGCATGACTGATGATAGGGGCGCCCTCGCCTTGCTCAACGATGCGCCATCCGAGGGCAAAGGGCCATGCCACGTGGACGTTGCGCCGAGCGGCAAGCATGTGGCCGTGGCAAACTACAGCGACGGCACCATGGCCATGTTGCCGGTGGACAGCGAGGGCGCACTCGCCCCGGCGTGTGCAACCCACACCTACACCGGCAGCGGCCCGCACCCCACCCGGCAACAGGCGCCCCACGCCCACGCGGTAAATTTCGGGCCGGAGAACACTGTGCTCTACGTGACCGACCTCGGCACGGACCGCGTGCACAGGCACCACTACGATGCGCAAGCGGGCACACTCGAACCGGCCGACCCGCCCGCCGTCCACCTCGCACCCGGCGCGGGCCCGCGCCACCTGGCGATTCACCCCACCGGCCGGTTCGCCTACGTCGTGAACGAACTCGACAACACGGTCACGGCGCTTGCACGTACGGAATCCGGCGGGCTCGAGATCATCCACACCATCGGCACGCTGCCCGGCGATTTCAACGCGGAGAACACGACAGCGGAGATTCTCGTGCACCCGTCAGGCAAGTACCTCTATGCCTCGAACCGCGGGCACGACAGCATCGCGGCATTTGCCATCGCACCGCAAACAGGGCGCCTTACAGCGATCGGACATACCCCGACCGGCGGCCAAACCCCGCGCAACTTCAACATCGACCCAGCCGGACGTTTCCTCCTGGCCGCCAACCGCAACACGGACAACATCGTTGTCTTACGGGTCGACACAGACACCGGGGTGCTGGAACCCACTGAACACGAGGTGTCCATGCCGACGCCGGTGTGCGTGTTGTTCACCGCCGTGCAGTGAGGAGGTGAGACTTGGCGTCATCGACTGGAGCTTGGCCGGGGAAAAAGAGGGAAAGACACACCTTCCTTTCGCGCTCAGTGCTCAGCGCTCAGTGCTCAGTGCTCATGGTTCATTGTTCGTTGCTCATTGACACATGGACCGCGTCCACGTGGGTGGCGTAGTGGCGGTTGTGGATGAGCAGGAGCGCCGGGTCGGCCTGGGCGTAGCCCGTGAGTGTCCACGTGTTGGCGGCGTGGGTGATGCCGCCGATAACGACATTCTTCAAGGCCACCGCGCCGATCCGGTCGTGACGCCCACCCAGCACGTGGTACGTGAGCGTGAACCGTCCCGGTTCGGCGATGCGCAGGGTTACGGTGTGAAACGCCGCGCCCACGTGCGCCTGGCCCAGGATGGTACCACCGGTGTAGCGCGCGGTTTTGCCGCCGGTCTTGGGCTGCACATCCATGACATCGCCGTCTACGCGGCCAATCCAGTGTTCGTTTGCTTCGCGCAGGTCCACGTCGAGCGGGAACGACGCCGCTACGTAATCACCAGGTACCACGGGGAACGCGGTCTTGAACAGGTGGGCGTAGAATTCGGCGAGGGTGAAGGGGTACTGGCCGTAGCGCGCTTCCGGGTCGAGCGGCGCAGGCTCCTGGTAGCCGGCATACTTGCCGGTCCACAAGTCCCTGGCTACCTGGAATACGTGCACCCCGCCGCCGCCGTTTGCGAAGACATCGCGCAGCGAGCGTATAGCGCCCTCCCCATCGCAGGTTGATCGTGTGTAGAAGAAAGTCGCGTAGGTCGGGTCGACAAGATGCCACGCGCCGCCGTAGTAGACCTCGGCCATGTTGTGCGCGGGCATGAGGTGGAAGTTGTGCAGGCTGTTCATGCGCGCGCGGAGGCCGGCGCGGCGGCACAACGCCACATAGGCGCGGGCCATGCCGAAGCAATAGGCCCTGCCCTCGCGTAACACCTCGCTGCCGGTGCGCGCGGCCGCGGACTCGAGCTTCGTCTTCTGCGCCACGTAGGCCAGGATGCGCAACGCGGTCTTTTCGCTGGCGGCGGGCTTTGGCCGCGAGAAGATCTCGTCGAGGGCGGCGTCGAGCAGGGCGGTGTCTTCATTGGGTGCGAGGCGGGCGAATTCGCGGGGGGGCGGCTCAGGCAGGGCGAAGGCGCGGTCGATTGAACCCAGGGATTCGCGGGGGGCGGCGGCCGGTGCTCCACGTTCCTGCGCCGGTGCAGCGGGTGGCTCGGGGGGCGGGGCCGCAGGCCCACACCCCGCCGCAATCAGTACGACGCACAACCCACGGCGCGCGCTCATGGCGCCGTGTCCTTTTCCGGCGCGGTTTCTGCGCGTGCTGTATCCGGTTCAGGGCCGGGCTCGGGGCGCGGCACATCGATGGCCGCCACGTGGACCGCGTCGATGTACGCACGGCCCGATGGATTGTCGATGAGCAGGATGCCCGAGTTGTCCTGTAGATAGAACACGAGCGACCACCGGTCTTCTTCGATTTCCGGAGTCCGTGGCAGCACGGACATGAGCGGTACGGCGCGCATCGTATCGTATTGGCTCATTCCGGTAAAGTGGTAGGTGAGCCGGTACCAGCCCGGGCGGCCATCCTCGAGCACGAGGGTATTCAGGACATGTACATTGCGGGTCTGGCCTACCTGCGTAAAACCGTGGTAGCGGGGGTAAGTGCGATCTTCCCGGCGCGCGAAGAGATCGTCGGTATGGCCGTCTCGCTTGCCCGCCCAGGCCTCGCCGTTGGCCAGGCGCATCACGAAAGGCATGGACACGGTTTGCCGCGGCGTGAACACGGGCGGGAACGTGGTGCGAAAAATTTGCCGGTAGAATTCGCCCAGCGTGTAGGTGTGCCGCCCCGCGTTCTTTCCGGCGGCCGGCTCGGGGCGCGGCGGATGCGTGTTCTCGCCGGTCCAGACCTCGGGCACAACGGCGAAGCAATGTTCGGGCGTTTCCGCGCCACCGATCAATTCGCGCAGCGGCCGCACGCGGCCCCGCCCGTCATAAGCGTCCCGTGAGTAGAAGAATACAGCAAAGGTGGGGTCGAAGAAATGCCAGCCGCCGTCGTAGTGCACCTCAGCCGCGGAGTGGCCCTGCATCCATTCGATGTTGTGAAAGCTGTTTACACGCGCAGGCAGGCCCATGCGCCGGCACAACGCTACGAAGGCCTGCGCCATGTCCGTACAGTACCCTTTACCCGCCGCGAGGCACGCCGATCCATGTTCCGCGCCCAGCGGCTCCATCCGGGTCACCTGCGCCACATAGGCCAGAACATGCAGTACACGGGTCTCCACAGCTTCCGGGCGCGCGCCGCCGGCAAAGATGGCCGCGAGCGCTTCATCCAGCACCTCCGCATCTTCGTCCCGGCCAAGATTGGTATAGGTTTCGGGCGCCTCGTCCGCCGGCGCAGGCGGCACGAATGCGTCCTCGAGCGACGCCGGCTGCGCGTGCTGCATGGCGAGCAACGCCGCAATCGCGATCAGCACGGGCCGGATCCGGTGCGTTGTGCCAACGGGCATAGCCAATCCTCATGCACAGGCAGCGTGCCGCCGCCGGTGATACCTCGGTTTTACTGGTATACAATGAAACGATATAGTACACACCTTGTTTAACTCAATGGGCGCGCCGGGACCGAAGGCGCTCCGCCGCGAGGCCCGCCACATGCGCAAGCTGATAATCCAGATTCCCTGCTTCAACGAGGAGGACACCCTCGCTGAAACCCTCGCCGACCTGCCGCGCGACGTGCCGGGGTTCGATGCCGTCGAATACCTCGTTATCGATGACGGATCGACGGACCGTACCTCGGCCGTGGCCCGCGAAAACGGCGCGCACCATGTGGTGCAACTGCGCATGAACCGCGGACTCGCCCGGGCATTCATGACAGGCCTCAATGCCGCCGTCTGTCAGGGTGCCGATGTCATTGTCAATACCGATGCGGATAACCAGTACCATGCCGGTGACATTCCCGCACTCGTGCAGCCGATTCTCGACGGCCACGCGGAGATAGTCGTGGGCGAGCGCCCCATCGCCGAGATCGCCCACTGGTCGCCGCTCAAGAAAGTCCTTCAGTCCATGGGCTCCTGGGTCGTACGCATGGCAAGCGGCACGCATGTGACCGACGCCCCCAGCGGCTTCCGCGCGTTCACCCGCGAGGCGGCCATGCGGATCAACGTTTTCGACAACTACACCTACACCCTCGAGACCATTATCCAGGCGGGACGCAAGAACATGGCCATCACTAGCGTCCCCGTCCGGGTGAACGGAGAAACGCGGCCTTCGCGGCTCATAAGCTCGATTCCCACCTACATCCGCCGCAGTGTGTTCACCATCGTGCGCATATTCATGACGTACCGGCCCTTCCGCTTCTTCTCCCTTTTGGCCGCGTGCAGTTTCTTCGTCGGGCTTGTTCCCGCGTTGCGTTTCCTTGTGTTCTGGGCGGCGGGCCAGGGCGAGGGGCATATCCAGTCCCTCATATTCAGCGCCATCTTTGTGGGCGGCGGCTTTGTGTTCCTCGTCACCGCATTGCTCGCCGACCTCATCGCCGTGAACCGCCAGCTCCTCGAAGATGTCCGCACCCGCCAGCGTGAACTCGAGCAGGAGCTCCGCCGTTCCCGCGAAGGTTCGTAAACGCACACCCCAGGCGCGGACGGAGACCGGCCAGAACAGCAGGTTGAAAAATAGGGACAGAACCAAGCGAGCGGGCCGTCAGTCGAGGCACGTTATTGGCGCATCTGCCTGCGGGCTCAGGTAGCGCATGGCCGTGGCGGTATGACTTCGCGAGCGCGTGGGCTGTCCCCATTTTCCGAGCAGGACACGCCGCACAGTTTCTCGCCCGCCTTGGACAAACACACGCACTTCAGCCCACGTGCGCAAAAGCGGTGGCAAGCCACCGCAGTCCAAAGTGACGCCAACGGCATGGCTATCCCGGCCGCACACCGGTATTCGCTATCACGGAACAGATGGTGAAACAAGTGCGTTTCTTGCGCCATACGGCTAAAGAACTACCTGAAAGGTTTCCCGGCCCAGCCAGTCTTTCCACCGCAGGCACCCAGTTGCCTGCGCCGTCGTGGCGCGCTATCCTGGCGGGTACAATCAACCGGGAGGGCCTGCGCATGCTGCACGCAATTCTTGTTTTCGCCGCGCTAACAGGGGTGTTCGGCGCCGATGAATCCGCCTCGAAGATCGTCTTCACCACCGGTACGGTCACCATCACGGATGCGGACCGCACAGTGCTGCGCTACCGCTATACCGATGTCCCCTACAAGCCGTATGTCGATGTGCTCACCACCCCCTCCGGCATCAACGTCCTGCGCGATTCACCCGACGACCACCGCCACCACCACGCGCTCATGTACGCCATCAAGGTGAACGGCGTGAACTATTGGGAAGAACACGACACCCCGGGCGTGCAGGCGCATCATGGCTTCACGCAAACCCGGATCCTCACCAATCCCGGCGGCGGCATGTTTACCAGTCAACTCGCCTGGAAGCCATCCCCGGATTCGGCGGAACCGGTACTGCACGAAACCCGGCGCATTCGCTCCTATGGCGTCGTGGAAGGCGCTACGCTTGCCGCGTGGCATACCCAACTGACAGCGCCCGAGCCGGTCACGCTTGGCGGCTCCCATTACCACGGCCTCGGCATGCGCTTCGTCGAGAGCATGGACCAGACCGGCGACTTTCGCTTTGAAGGAGACGCCGAGGGCGAGGGGGTGCGCGGTACCGAAAAGCTCACGCCCGGTAATTGGGCGGCCTACACCGCGCCCGCCGATGGCAACACGGTGACAGTCGCCATGTTCGACCACCCGGACAACCCGCGCCCGGTGCTCTGGTTCACCATGCTCGAGCACTTCTCCTACCTCTCGGCCACGATGAACCTGCACCGCGAGCCCATGGAGCTTGTGCCCGAGGACGGCCAGCCCGGCCGGATGGCCGTGTGCTATGGCATCGCCCTGTGGAACGGACGTCCGGAGGAAACGAAGATTCAGGCGACGTATGAGGCCTGGTTGAAACAGACAACGGCCGCCGAAGTCGAAGCGCAATACGCGGACACTCTCCCGTAGATAACCTTGCTTTCTTTGGGAGGACCGGGGAAAACAAGATTCTCGCGAACGAATTGAGGAAATCAACCAAGGGGAGACTGTCCCCAACGCTGAAGGGAACACCATGGACATGCAGCGCCAACCCGAAACCACCCGTCGCGATTTCATGAAAAAAGCGGGCGCCGCCGGGGCCGCCGCCTTCGCCGCCACACGCTTCAACATCGCCCGCGCGCAAAACGTGAACAGCCGCCTCGGCATCGGCTTCATCGGCTGCGGCGGCCGCAACGGCCACCTGAGCCAACAGCTCGTGCGCTTGCAGGAGGAAGGCGCCGCCATCGACTTCGTGGCCACGTGCGATGCGTACCGCCCGCGCATGAACGCGCTGGCGAAGAAGCTCGGCGCCGAAGCGCAGTACATGGACCACCGGGAACTGGTGGCCGACCCGAATGTCGATGTCGTCTCCATCGCCACGCCGGACCATCACCACGGCTACCAGGCCATCGACGCCGCGAAGGCGGGCAAACATATCTACTGCGAGAAGCCATTCACCCACTGGCGGCAACTCGCGCTCACCCACGACACCGTAAAGGCGGTGGAGGAATCGGGCGTGAAGTTCCAGCTCGGCACCCAGGGCCTCTCCGACAGCGCCTGGACCCAGATGAAAAAGATCGTCGCCGAGGGGCTCATCGGCCAGCCTATCCATGCCGAGTGCGGCTATTTCCGCGTGGGCGACTGGGGCGAGCGCGGCATGCCCATCGATGACCCGGAGGCGAAGCCGGGCCCGGACCTCGACTGGGAGGGGTTCCTCGGCGACGCACCCGAACGCGATTTCGATGTGAGCCGCTTCTTCCGCTGGCGCATGTACGAGGATTACTCGGGCGGCCCGGTGACGGACCTTTTCCCGCATTCCTACACGCCGATGGTCTACATGCTTGATCTCGGCATGCCGAGCCTTGCCGTGGGCACGGGCGGCAAGTTCCGCTACGAGGAGCGCGAGGTGCCCGACACCTTCAACATGCTCGTGGACTACCCGGAAAAGTGCACCGTGGCCGTGCTCGGCACCCAGGCCAACGAGTACCAGGGCACGGGCTTCCGCGGGAGCGGCGGGCGCATACCCATTGTCCGCGGGTGGGACGGCACGCTCACCGTCGAGCGAAACACGATCAAGTTCATGAATGTCGAGGGCGGCAAAAAGAAGGACCAGGAGTGGGAGATTGAGCACGGTGAGGGCGTCGACCGGCACTGGCAGGACCTGCTCACCTGCATCCGCGAAGGCGGCACGCCCCGCAGCAACATCGACCTCGCCGGGCGTGTGCAGACTGCGCTGCAGATGGCCATGCACACTCTGCGCAACGGCCGCGTCGCCACGTGGGATGCCGGCACCCGCTCTGTCCATACCGGCTGACTGCACCCTGATACCTGGATAACCGCCGGGGCGCACAGCGCGTGCGTCCCGGCGGTTTTCTCGTGCGTCCCGCCCTCTTGCCGATCACCGCATTTGCAGCTACAATTGCATAGGGGGGGCAAGCCGGGCGGAAGGTGACGGCAGCGCACAGGATATAAGAGTAAACCCCAACCATGATACGCTTCCGCGATCGTTCCATACGCACCAAGCTGCCCGTCATCATTCTCGTGGCCTGTTTCGTGGCACTGATGCTGGCGGGGATCGCCTTCTCAGTCCACCACCAGATGACGGTGCGCACCACGGCCCGCGAAGACCTGCAAGCGCTGGCCAATCTCCTTTCCATGTACAGCCGCCCACCCTTGCAGAACAACGACAACGTCGGCGGCTGGCGCAGCCTCACCCCCCTGCGCCAAATCAGCGCGGTCGAGGAAGCGGGCATTCTCCATGCGGATGGCACCCCCCTCGCCCGCTATTTCCGCGAACCGCCGGCCAATGCGGATAGCGCCCCGCTGCGCGATCTCAGCCCGTCGATAAACATCGCCACAGCGCAGGTAACCGGCAACGGCGGCACGCACCTCGGCAAAGTCTACGTATACGCCGATATCCGATCGTCGCTACAGCGCATCCAGATACGCAACACGATCATCATCCTCATCGTCGCCATCCTCGCATGGCTGGTCACCCCCCTTCTCACCCGGCCCTTGCAGCGGCTGCTCACCCGGCCTATCCTCGATCTCACCACCGCCGCACGGGCGGTTACCGAACAGCGCGACTTCTCGCAGCGGGTCACCAAGTACACGGGCGACGAAGTGGGCGATCTCGTCGACAGTTTCAATGATATGCTCGACCAGCTCGAGACGCGCGACAACGCCTTGCACGAAAGTGCGGAACGCTACCACACCCTTGTGGAGAACCTGCCGGTGGGTATCGGCCGGGTGCTCCCCCGCGACCAGCTCGAGCTGGTGCAGGCGAACCAGGCCCTCGCCCAACTCTTCGGCTTCGATACCGCCGGCGACATGATGGCCGCCAGCGATGACCGCAGCCACGACGGCCACGAAACCTGCCAGCGCATCCTCTCGGAAATCCTCGCGCTCGTTGCCGAGAGCCGCCGCGAGCTGCCCCTCTACCGCCTCAATGGCAAGCGTATTTGGGTGCAGGTCCAGCTCTATGTCGAGCGGGCCCCCGGCGGCAGTCTCCTCTGGATCGATTTCCTTATCGAGGACATGACCAAGCGTAAATGGGCCGAGGAAGAGCTCCACCGTTACCGCGACAGCCTCGAGGAACTGGTCCAGCGCCGCACCGCCGAGCTCACATCGGCCAATACCCACCTGCAAAACGAGATCGCCGACCGCACGAAAGCCGAGCGCGCGCTCCAGGACAACCTCCACTTTCTACAGGCCCTCATCGACGCCATACCCAATCCCGTGTTTTACAAGGACACCCTGGGCCAATACCTCGGCTGCAACAACGCGTTCGCGCACCTCATGGCCATGCCCAAAGATGCGGTCGTCGGCAAGACCGTCTACGACGTATCGCCGCCGGAACTGGCCAAGCGTTACGACGCCGCCGATCGCGACCTGCTCGATTCCGGCAAGGACCAGGTCTATGAAGCGCGCATACACTTCGCCGACGGCCAGGAGCACCCGGTCATTTTCTACAAGGGCGTCTTCCGCGACGCCAAGGGCGCCGTTACCGGAATCATCGGCACAGTCCTCGATATCACCGAACGAGAGCGCGGCGAGGAGCGTTTGCGCAAGCTCAACGAATGCTTCCTCAATTTCGGGCCCGCCCCCATGGAGAATATCACCCGCCTCACCCGGCTGTGCGGCGAGCTGCTTACGGCGCAGTACGCTTTCTACAGCCACTACGAATCCCACGACCAGGACACCCCCAATGGGCCCGCTGTCCTCGCGTGCCACTGGCGTGCCCGCAACGACCTGCCGGATCTCCCCGAAGCCTGGAACCACATTGCCGAGGACGTCATCGAGGAAAACAACCCCGAAATCATCACCTACCACAAGCACCGCGACACCCACTACTGGCTCTCGGAACCCGAACGCGGCGACATCGACGCAACCACCTACATGGGCCTCGCTGTCGCCTGCCACAACAGACCGGTCGGCTGCCTCTCCCTGCTCTTCGACAATCACCGCGATCTCGCCGTCGAAGAGGAACAGCTCGTCGGCGTCATCGCCGTCGCCATCGCCGTCGAAGAGCACCGGCGCCACGCCGAACTCGAACGGGAAGCCTTCCTGCACCTCATCGTTGAATACAGCGACGGCCTCGAACGCGAGGTGAGCATGCGCAAGAAGACCGAAGAACAGCTCAAGGAATACACCACGCGCCTCGTGCATACCAACGAAGAACTCAAGACCTTTGCCAACATCGTCTCCCACGATTTGCGCTCACCCCTTGTGAACCTCAAGGGATTCGTCGCGGAATTGCGCATGGCCCTCGATGTCGTGACCCCCGCCGCCCGCGCCGGTCTGCGCCACCTCGAGCCGGAACCGCGCCAGCGCGCCCAGGCCGCTGTGGACGAAGACGTGCCCGAAGCCCTGCGCTTTGTCGAATCCGCCACCACCCGCATGGACCGCCTGCTCAACGCCATCCTCCGGCTCAACCGGGAAGGCCGCCGTGAAATGCGTTTCGAGCCGATCGATCTCGGCGAGGTGGTCCGCGGCGTGCTGCACACCCTCGCCCACCAGGTCGAGCAGAAAGGCGTCGAGGTGCATGTCGGCGACTTGCCCGTCGTCGAGGTGGACTACACGGCCATGGAACAGATCTTCGCCAACCTGCTCGACAATGCCCTCAAGTATCTCGCCCCGGACCGGCCCGGGCATATCGCCATATACGCGACCCAATGTAACGAAAGCCACTGGCTGCATGTCGAGGACAATGGCCGCGGCATCGCCGACGAGGACAAAGAACTGATCTTCCAGGTCTTCCGCCGCACCGGGCGCGAAACGGAGCCGGGAGAAGGCATGGGCCTGGCCTATGTGCGCGCCCTCGTGCGCCGCCATGGCGGCGAGGTCGGTTGTGCGCCCAACAATGCCGGCGGCACCACCTTCTATTTCAATATCCCCAAGCACCGGCCGCCCGAGCCGCCCATTCCCGACGGCCTCCCCATGGCGACGCCGCCTGCTTGAGCCAACGACACAACATGATATAGTGATACGAGCCCAATGCGCTGTCAGTGCTTCCGGCGTCCACCGCCGCCGGGCGCACCCTAGCGCGGTAAGAACATACGCAACACAACCACCAAGGAAAGCGCCCATGGCTGCGCAACCCAACGAGGTGACCATTCTCCTCGTCGAAGACGATCCGGGCCACGCCCGTCTCATCGAGAAAAACCTGCGGCGCACCCGGATATCGAACACCATCGTTCATGTGCGCGATGGCCAAACCGCCCTGGATTATCTCCTGTCTGAAAATGAGTACGCGGGCACGACGCTGCCCGAGTCGCTCCTGGTCCTGCTCGACCTCAACCTCCCGGGTATGAGCGGCTTCCAGGTGCTCCAGCGCATGAAGAGCGACGTGCGTACCCGCAGTATCCCCGTGGTCATATTGACCACCACCGACGACCAGCGCGAGGTCGAGCGTTGCTACGAATTGGGCTGCAGTGTCTACATCACCAAACCGGTCGACTATGAGCGGTTCACCGAGGCCATCTGGAAACTCGGCCTTCTCTTCAGCATCGTCGCCGTCCCGCACCAGGACCAGGACCAGGGCCACCCGCCAGACGCGCCCCCACCGCCCGAGGAACCATAGCGCGCATACACCACCGCGCGCCAAATCAAGAATAGCCCTTGTCTCTGGCAAGCCACAGTGCTATAGTCAAAATCCAGGTGACACCGCCAAGCGTGCGCACCCCAGCGGGGGAAATGAAAATTGGCCGGTGCGAGGACACCATGCCTCAGCCATGGCCCGCGCTGGTCAAAACCCCTTTCTCCGCTGCGCGGTCCAAGGCAACAGCCGTTGCACCCGCTGGCAGTTCAGTGCAAGACAACCTTCCAGGAGACTTCTTATGAGCACCCTAACCGAGGCCGTTTCCAGCGGGATCCGGGTGTCGAACCCACGCACCGGGGAACAGTTGTACGACATCACCGAGCCCACACCGGAAGACGTGGACCGCGTATACCGCCAAGCCCGCGCTGCGGCGGATATCCTGCGCGCCATGTCACCCCAGGACCGCTGTCAAGAGGCGGAGAAACTCAAGCAATACCTGCTGGACAACCGCTTTCCCATCGCCGAGCGCATTGTCGCGGAGACCGGCAAGACCATGACCGACGCGCTCATGATGGAGGTCTTCCCCGCCATCGACACCATCGACTACTACCAAAAGCACGCACCACGCATTTTGGCGGACCGCAAAGTGAAAACGCCCCCGGTGTTGTTCGGGAAGAAGTCACAGATATTCTACGAGCCCATGGGCGTCGTCCTCGTCATCGCGCCGTGGAACTACCCCTTCCATCTGGCCTTTATCCCCTCGATCTGCGCCTGGTTCGCCGGTAACGCCATCATACTCAAGCCATCCCGGCTCACGCCGCTCCAGGGCCTCACCGAAGAAATGGTCCAAAAGAGCGGCTTCATGCCCGATGCGCTCCAGGTCGTTTATGCCACACGCAAAACAGCCGGCCACCTCATCGAGGCGCGCCCCGACAAAATCCATTTCACGGGCAGCGTGGATGCGGGCAAGAAGATCATGGCCCAGGCCGCCTCCCACCTCATTCCTGTCGAATTGGAACTGGGCGGCAAAGACCCCATGATCGTCTTTGGCGACGTCGACCTCGATCGCGCCACCAACGGCGCCCTCTGGGGTTCCATGGCCAATTCCGGCCAGACCTGCACCAGCATCGAGCGCATCTTCGTCGAGCGCCCGCTCTACGCCGATTTCCTCCGGGAACTCACCCGCAAAGCGGAACGCCTGCGCCAGGCCGACGCACACACCCCCCGCAACGACGACGGCGCCATCGACGTCGGCTGCATGACCGCCGACTTCCAGATTCGCGAAATTGAAGAACAACTCGAGGAAGCGCGCACCCGCGGCGCGGCCATCGAAACCGGCGGCGCGCGCCCCCCTGAAACGCATTTCCTGCCGCCCACCATCGTCACGAACACCACCCGCGACATGCAGATTCAGTACCACGAGAGCTTCGGGCCGGTCGTCACCGTAACCCCATTCGATACGGAAGATGACGCCGTCACCATGGCCAACGACTCGCCCTACGGCCTCGCCAGCAGCGTCTGGAGCACTGACAGGGATCGCGCCGTGCGCGTGGCCCGCCGCCTTGTTACCGGCAATGTCTCGATAAACAACGTACTCGCCACACAGGGCAACCCCGCCCTGCCCTTCGGCGGGCTCAAGGACAGCGGTTTCGGCCGCTACCGCGGTGACGACGGCCTATACACCTTCTGCAATGTGAAGTCCGTTATAAGCGAGCGCATGAGCAAGCGCGCCGAACCCTACTGGTTCCCCTTCTCAGCCACCAAATTGCACCTGCTCAACCGTCTGATCGAAGTGCTTTTCCGCGGCGGTCCCCTGCGTATTCTCAAGCTGCTGCCCATCGCACTCAAGCTCGACCGCCTGAACGCCAAAAACAAGCTCTAGCGCGCTGCGCTTGCTGATGCATTCGCCCACTGCGTCTGGAGGCGCTCGGCTTTCAGGCGCAGGTTCGTTTTTTCCGTTGCTTCGATAAAGTGTGCCAGCCGCGCGCGCGCCGCACGGGCCTCGCCGCGCGCGTACAGCAAACGCGCCAGATGAAAGCCCATGTCGCTGGCCGGATTTACCTCGATAGCCGCTTGCGCGTGTGCGATGGCCTGCTGCGCATCCCCGCGTTTGCGCGCCAGGTAAAACAAAATGCCGTTCGCCCACTCGATCTGTTCCTCAGCGCCTTGCGCCTCGGCCTTCGCCAACCATTCTTCCCCCATGCGCTGTGCCGCCCCATCGTTTCCTTGCCGGTATAAGGCATCCACGTAGCCCGCATAGGCCCCCGCGTTCGCAAAGGCCGCCGCTGGCAACGAGCGGTACACCTCGATCGCCTCATCATAACGGCCCTCTTGCGTGAGCAGGTCGCCCAACGCACGGCCGCACATATAGCGTGTTTCCTCATCCCGGAAATGCCCTTCGTAGGCCACGCGGAAGCGCTGAATGGCCAACTCTGTGTGCCCTTCGGCCCGTAACTCATTGGCGGTCGCGAACACCGCCTCCGAACACGCTTCATCAAGCCCGGCCACCACGTTTTCCCCCCACAACCCAAAGGCGAACACAAACCCCACCAGCCCGCAGAAAGCCAGGCCCGCAATACACAGCACGGCCTCGTAGGCGCCTGAGGCCACCGCCGCCCCGGCATCATCACCCGCGGGCTCCGCCGCATCTTCTGCCGGCGTGTTCTCAACATCATTCATAGGGCAGTTCTCCTTGCACTCCTGGCCGATCTTACCAGACCTCGCCCCCATAACCAACTACGCCGCGCCCCGCCGGGGATGAAAAAGGGGCCCCGTGGCCTTTGCACCACGGGGCCCCGGATAGGGCTATTGTTGCCAGGACAGCCTACTGCTTCCGCACGCGCCGCCGCTGGCTCAGCAGCACGAGACCGGCCGCCGCCAGAAGCACCACCACCAAGTCACCGCGGCTGCTGCTCTGCGACTCGGCCGCACCGCAACCCATGACCCGCACGAACTTCTGCGGGATCGCGGTGCCGCGCAGCTCGACGCTCTGCGGGTCGACATCGTCCGACACGAACTGCAGCGTCGCGCTCGCATCGCCACTGGTCGACGGTGCGAACTGCACGGTAAAGTGCTGGCTCTGACCGGTCGCCAGGTTGAAGTCGATGCTGCTGGCCTTCTCGCCGTCCGCATCAATCAGGCTGAACGGACCATCCGGCAGGGTCACGGAGCCGCTCACCAGGCCGCCGCCCGCATTGCGTGCGGTGAAGGTGGCTTCTACCTCGTCGCCAACCTCGACGATACCCAGGATGCGCGGGAACCGCGTGCTCGGCGACACCTTGAGCTGTGGCGAGTCATCCGGCTGCTCGACGGGTATGAAGGCCGACAGCTCAACCACCTCGGCCGTAAGCACGCCGCCACGCGTCGACTCATTGGCGACGAACTGGTCACTCCACGAGCCGCCCTCCGCCATAATCACGACGCCCGTTGTCCCCTCGTCGCTGTTGACAAAGGTCGGATGCGAGAAGTAGGTCGCCTGCCACGCTGGCGTGAACGCCAAGCCGCCCAGCGAGATCGTCACCGGGTTCTCTTCCGAGAACACCTCGACTTCGTCGAACTCGCCCTCGTCCAGGGGCACGATGACACTCACCTCGACGGCTGCAGCGCCGGCCGCCAAGCTGTCGCTCGGCAGGTCACGCTCCAACTCACCGGCATCCTCGGGAGCCAAGAGGCTGAACACGTCGCATGCGATGGCGACGATGAGGATGCCCTGTTCGCCTTCACCAACCACGCCCTCACGCGGGACCGTCACCGTGACAGCCTGCGTCGGGTCGTCCGGATTCACCACGGTCGCCGTAACCGGCTCACCACCCTCGGCGGACCCGAAGAAGCTGACCAGCTTGACTGCGCGGTCACAGGCACCCTCGATTGGCACGATCGAATCCCACGAGTCACCCTCATCCGGCAGTGCCGCGAATGGGTTGTCGGGGATACCATTGCCATCCTGGTCCTGCTCTTCCTCAGGCGAAACGACCGTGAAGGTTACTACCGCACTCTCCGCAGTGAGGTCCCGGCTGTTTTCATTGAGCAGGGCCTGCACTGTGTACTCGGTACCAACCTGCGCCTGGAATGCGACCGGGAAACCGCCGTCCGCATCGACACTCGTGCCGACCTCGTCACCGTCGACCGTATAGGTCACTTCGAGATCGCACTCCGCCGGATCGGCCGTATCGCTCTCCAGCAGATCGACCTGCGAGGTGAAGGTCACCTCGGCCTCGGTCAGGCCGGATTCCACCACGATATTACCGCCACTCGGGCTGGTAATCGCGATGGGATCTTCGCCCAGCTCGCAACGGGGACCGCAACTCGGACCCTCGATGACAACCGTGCGTTCCACGGTGCTCGTGTTGCCCGCACTGTCCGTCGCCGTGTAGCTGACCACGTAGACGCCTTCTTCATCCGGGACGACATTCGAGTCGTCGATGACGACGTCAACCTCGCCTTCGCAGGCGTCTGTGGCGGTGGCGCCCGGATCCTGGTATTCGTCCGCGCAGTCGATCACGGGCGTCTCGCCGCCGAGCAGCTCGATGTCCGGGCCGGTCGTGTCTACCACGATCACAGTGCGTGTGGCCGTACCTTGGTTGCCGGCCTCGTCCGTCGCTGACAGCGCCACGCTGTATTCGCCCGGCTGGTCTACCACGACATTGCTGTCATCGATCTCGACCGCGACTTCACCATCGCACACATCCGTTGCGACAGCGCCCGGATCCTGGTAATCCGCACCACACTCGGCTTCAAGCGGGTCGTCGCCCAGGAGATCCAGCATCGGCGGGGTGGTGTCAACCACGTTGACCGTACGCGTTACCGTAGCGGCCTGGTTGCCCGAGGCATCCTCGGCGCTGTAGGTCACCACGTAGGCATCCGGCACACTGGTGTCAACCGGGTTGTCCACGACAAGCTCGGGGCTTTCATCGCAGTTGTCCGCCACCACAACACCGGCGTCCGTGTAGGTGTCGCCGCATTCGACCGACACTTCGGCATCGCCCTCGAGGGTAATGACCGGCGCGACCGGGTCAACAACCGTTACGGTAGTGTCGCAGGTGTCGTAGCTATCGGCAGCGCTTACATTCAGCGTAATGGAATTGGTGCCAAGGTCCGCGCAGCTAAAGCTGGTTTGGCTCAACTCACGGCTGTCCAACTCACCACACGGGGCGAAGCTGCCCGCGTCAACCTGATCGACGCTCAGCGTGGCGCGGCCTTCGGCGTCCAGCGCGATTTCGGCTTCCTGGCACACCGCCACCGGCGCAGCATCGACGGTTATCGTCGCTTCGCACGTGGAAGTAGCGCCTTCGCTGTCCGTCACGGTCAGGGTGACCGTGTTTTCGCCCTCATCCTCGCAAGTGAACTCGGTGATATCCAGCGCCAATTCGGCGACCTCGCGGTCACACACCGCGGCGCTGCCGTCGTCCACTTCCTCCGGCGTCAAGGTTGCCGTGCCATCTTCGCCGAGCTGTACCGTGACGTCCTGGCAGGCTGCCAGCGGATTCGCCTCGACGGTCACGATCGCGTCGCACTGGGCCGACACGCCTTCCGCGTCGGTTACGGTAAGGGTGACCTCGTTCTCGCCGACATCCGCGCAGGTGAACTCGGTCTGGCTCAGTTCGATAGATTCGATGTCACCACACGGGGCGAAGCTTCCGTTGTCCACCTCTTCTGCGGTAACGGTGGCAAGGCCGTCTTCGTCAAGGCTGACGCTCACGTCCTGGCATATGGCAACCGGGTCGCCTGTCACGGTGATTGTCGCATCGCATTCTGCAATGTTGCCGGCCTCATCCGTGGCGGTAACCGTAACAGGGTTCGGGCCGATGTCGTCACAGCCAAACTCGCTTTCCGAGAGTTCAACCGAAGCGATGACGCAATTATCGTCGGCCTGCGCAACCACTTGCTCCGCCTCCACGCTCACGGCGCCATCTTCATCCAATGCCACTTCGATATCCTGGCATTCGATGGTCGGTGCGATATCATCGGTTACGGTAACCGTGGCCTCTGCCGTGGTCGCGTTGCCGTTCACATCGGTGGCGGTCACGGTCACGACATTCGCGCCGAGATCCGCGCACCCGAAGGTGTCTTTCGACAGTTGAATCGCGTCGATACCGCAATTGTCGCCGCTCTCCGCCACGACATCCTCCGTCGAGATGTCCGCACCGCCGTTGGCGTCAAGCGCGACCTCCACATCTAGCGGCGTCACGGTCGGAGCAATGTTGTCCTCGACAGTGACCGTTGCCTCGGCGCTGGCCGTGTTCCCGTTGACGTCGGTGACGGTGACGGTGACGGTATTGGCGCCCACATCCGCGCACCCGAAGGTGTCCTGGGAAAGGATAACCGATTCCACGGCGCAGTTGTCGGCAGCCGTATCGACGACATCCGCCGTCGAGATGCTCGCGCTGCCTGCGGCATCGAGCGCAGCCGTCGCATCCAGCGTGGTCACGGTCGGGTCAATATCGTCCACGACGGTGACCGTCGCCTCGCAGGTGCCGGTGTTACCCGCCGCGTCCGTGACAGTCACGGTCACGGTATTCTCGCCTACCTCGGCGCAGGTAAAACTGGTCTGCGACAGGTCGGTCGAATCAATGGCACAATTGTCGGTCGAACTGGCGACCACATCCTCTGCGGTAATGGTCGCTGTTCCATCGGCGTCAAGGGCTACCTGGGCGTCCTGGCAGGTGACGGCCGGGTCGATCGTGTCGACCACGGTAACCGTGGCATCGCAGGTAGCGGAGTTGCCGGCTTCATCGGTCACTGTCAGGGTGACGGTGTTCTCGCCGAGGTCGGCACAGGTGAAGTCGGTCTGCGAGGCTTCGAAGGTCAGGCCATCAACACCGAAATTATCGGTCGTCCCGCCATCGAGGTCTTCGGGGGCGATGCTGGCCTGGCCGTCAGGATCAAGGCTTGCCTCGATATCCTGGCAGGCCGGCACGGGATCCTCGGTGTCAACATCGAGGATGGTCGTGTTAACGGTGTCGCTCACCAACTGACCACCCGCGAGGCGGTAGAGCACCACGCCGGAAATGGTTTTTTCGCCCGTATCGTCTGCCGGCACATCCATGGTGTAGGTGAGATCGAGGGTGGTTTCCGGGTCGCCGTCGTTAAGCGCCGCAGGAACCTCGAACCATACAAAGTTGTACGGGCCGGGGCCTTCTTCGCCTGCCGCGGGGAGATTGCCCGGCGCGGGCGTGCCGCTGGCCTCGACAAAGCTCCAGCCGGCCGGCACCGTTTCCTCGATAGCGAAGGCTGTAATGTCCTCGGGACAATCCGCGCCTACCGTAAGCGTCACGGTGAACTCGTCGCCCGGCGAATAGCCGGTGGGGGCGTCACGCGTGAAGTCGAGGCACGCCGCTTCGATGAACTCGAAGGTCTCTGTCTCGCCCGTGAAAGCGTCACTCGTACCCTCGACCCGGAACTGCGGCGTTCCTGTAAGAATCGCAGGATCGGCGAGATCGCCCGTCGCATCTTCGGGAATGTCGATCGAATAGCTGAAAGAACAGGGGAATTCCGGAATGGTTGTCCAGGCAATCCCCAACTCCCCGGCTGCGGTCTCATTCGCGACCGGCGGCACACAATCGCCGCTCACGCCCGCGAAGCTCCAGTCCTCGGGATAGGTCTCTTCCATGCCCAGCGCGGTGAGAACCGTGTCACCCGCTTTGCTGATGACCACCTCGACCGTCAACGTCTCACCGGGTACAAAGAACTGATTGTCCGAACCCGTGACGCCGGGGCCGGTAAGCGTGCGCTCGACAAGCAGCAGCGGGAATTCCTGCTCCGTGGTGGTGCCGGAAATGGCATCGCTCTGCCCTTCCACGCGGTACTGCGGCTCGCCCTCGATACTCGCGGGCAGGCTGGGCGTATCCGGCAAATCCAGCGTATAGGTGAACTCGCACGGGAACGAGGGAATCGTGGTCCAGGCCAGCCCGAGGACCCCGGCTTCCGTTTCGTTGGCCACAGGCGGTACACAATCGCCGCTGACACCGGCAAAGCTCCAGTCCTCCGGGTAACGCTCTTCGATACCGAGTGCCGTGAGCTGTTCCGGATCGCCATCGACCTCGACGGCGATCGTCACATCAATGCTGGTGGTGCCTGGAATTAGCAGGCCGTCTTCGTCAAGACCCGTCACCTCGCGCGTCATCGTCACCGTTTGCGCACCAACGGCAGATGCCACGAGACAAGCGGTCAGAACGAACGCTACAGTAAATGCTGACTTGGGTTGCTTCATAAAACGCATTCCTTCCCGTTAGGATCGAAAATCTTCCCCATCCAAAAAAACTGACAGTAACCACGATTATAGGGGCCGGGTTTGTATACGTCAAGTGCTAATTCGTCTAGCTTTGCGTTCGGTCCGGTCCCTGTCAACTACGATCACGCATGTCAGCATATACCGATACCGGCATAAATTACAAGCCTGCGCAGCGCATGGTGCGCATTCTTTGTTGAACCCGGACGAGATTCCGGGCCACAATGCGCCCAGCCGCTGGTTCCTGACTTGCATGACAGCGCGGCAGAGCACTATGCAAACAACCACAACACTGCTTTCCGTCAATGACCTGCACGCCCACTTTCACACGCGCGAGGGGGTAGTGTGTGCGGTGAACGGGGTGTCTTTCTCGCTGGCGAAAGGGGAAACCCTGGGGCTCGTGGGCGAATCGGGCTCAGGCAAAAGCGTGCTCAACTACGCCCTCCTCGGTCTGCTGCCTGCACCACCCGCGCGGATTACGGGCGGCGGCGCGCACTTTGACGGGGTGGATTTGCTGCGTTGCCCGCAGCGCACGCTCCGGCACATTCGCGGCAACCGCATCACCATGATCTTCCAGGATCCCATGACCGCCCTCAATCCGTTCATGCCGGTAGGCCGGCAGATCATGGAAGCCCTGCGCACCCACACCGGCGCCAGCCGCCGCACGGCCCGGGACCGGGCCTTAGCCATGCTCGAGGCCGTGGGCATACAGGACGCCGCGGCCCGCATCAATGATTTTCCGCACGCATTCTCGGGCGGCATGCGCCAGCGCGTCATGATAGCCATGGCTCTCATAACACGCCCGCAACTGCTCATCGCCGACGAGCCGACCACCGCCCTCGATGTAACCGTACAAGCGCAGATTCTCGATCTTATCGGCAGCTTACAAGACGAAATGGGCATGGCTGTCATCTTCGTGACCCATGACCTCGGGGTCATCGCGGGGCTGTGTTCGCGTGTGCTCGTTATGTATGCCGGCCGCATTCTCGAGTCGGGACCGGCCGGCGCCGTATTTCACCACCCACGCCACCCGTACACCGCGGGGCTGCTGGCGTCCCTGCCCGCCGCCAATGCGCCGGGCGCGGACCTGCACGTCATTCCCGGCCTCCCCCCCGATCCGGTGCAGCGCCCGGCGGGGTGTCCCTTTGCGCCGCGCTGTCCCCACGTCGCTTCTCAATGCCGCACGAGCCCCTGCCCCCTGCACGCGATTGGCCCCGGACACCACACCGCCTGCGTACGCGCACTGGAGGGCAGCCTGTGAACACGCCCCTACTCGAGGTCACCGCCCTCGAAAGCCATTTCAAGCTGCGCGGCGGCACGGTACGTGCCGTCGACGGCGTATCGCTGGCCGTTAACGAAGGGGAGGTCGTCGGCTTGGTGGGCGAGTCAGGGTGCGGCAAGACCACGCTCGCCCGGGCGATCGTCGGGCTCGCACCGGCCACAAGCGGCCGCATCGCCTTTGAAGGCACGGACCTCACCAACCTGCCCGCCGCCGCACGCCACCGCCTGCGGCCGGGCATGCAACTTATCTTTCAAGACCCCTACGCCTCGCTCAACCCGCGTATGACCGTGTTCGACGCTATCGCCGAGCCCCTGCTCACACACCGCCTCGCCACCCGCGCCGATGCCCCACGCACGGTCGCACTACTCATGGACAAGGTCGGCCTCGCCCGCCGCTATGTGCGCAAGTACCCCCACGAGTTCTCGGGCGGCCAGCGCCAGCGCATCGCCTTCGCCCGGGCGCTGGCACTCAAACCCCGGCTCATCCTCGCCGACGAACCGGTCTCCGCCCTCGACGTTTCCGTCCAGGCGCAAATCCTCAACCTCCTGCGCAACCTGTGCGCCGATGAGCGGCTCGCCATGCTCTTCATCTCCCATGACCTCGCCGTCGTCCGGCACATGGCCCAGCGTATCGCCGTCATGTACCTCGGCCACATCGTCGAGACAGCGCCCAGGCCAGCCCTGTTCGCACAACCGGCCCACCCCTACACGCGCGCCTTGCTCAGCGCTATTCCCGTGCCCGACCCCGATCACGCCCACAAACACCGTTACGCCACACCAAAAGGCGACCCGCCCTCCCCCATGCATCCGCCGGCCGGGTGCCCATTCCACACCCGTTGCCCCTACGCGCAACCCGCATGCAGCGCGCAGCCGCCGCCCCTCGCCTGCGTGGGCAAGGAACATTTCGCCGCCTGTATCTGCCATGACCAACTGCCGCCCTTCAAACAACATACCGGCTAACATGCGCTTTGCCCACAACCCAAGCATGGGAAGGCCTCTTACGGGGTTCGGGCGACTTGTGATTAGCAAAGACACCCGAGGTGGAACCCGGGCGCTACCGGTTTCCAGAGCGCCGAAGGCGCGGTTCTATACCAGCCTGGGCCGAGGGCCCAGGTTATGGGCCCGCCTTATTCAAGCGCTGAAAGCGTGTGATGGGGATAGCCATGCTGTTGGGGCCACTTTGGAGTGCGGTGGCTTGCCGCCGCTATTGCGCGCATGGGCTGAAGTGCATGCATTTGTCCAGGGCGGGAGAGAAGCCGTATGCAGTCTCCAGCGGTGTCTTTGAATCTTTCTCAGGCGCGTGAGCAGGGCACAAGGTACTTGGGCTGGAGGCCACGAGGCACATTTCTCCCGGCTTGCGCGCCCGCGTCCACCCACGGCCTTTGCCAAGAAAAGCGGTGGCAAGCCACCGCACTCCAAAGGGCGCATACATCGTGACCCATAAACACCGCGGGTGGGCCAGAACCGCTCCCCGCGC
>CAZMVU010000040.1:24945-28644 GCA_964569295.1 uncultured Nitrospirales bacterium | reverse complement strand
GCTTAATCCCCGGTCTTGCGGAGTCACGGACAACACATCGCTTTCTCACAAACGCCGCAAAACGCGGGGACAGTCCCTGCTCGCGGACTCGCGAGGACAGTCCCCGTTTTGCTAAACACATGATGCGTGAAAGGGCAATACAACAAATGTCTTCTAAGTTAACGCGTATGGGCCGCTGGCCCAGGCTGGTATGGAACCGCACCTTCGGCGCTCCGGAAAGACCGGAAATCGGGGACAGCCCACGCGCTCGCGCAGTCCCAGGACGCCGCGCGCCGAAAGGCGCACCCTGGCCGGCCCAAGCCGAAGGCATGGCGCAGTTTGGTGAGGCGCTGGCAAAATGCCCCCAAAAAAGGGGCGCCATAACCAGGCGGCTATGACGCAATCAAGGAGGTAAGATCATGAGACAATTTCTGCGGCCGGTGGGACAACCGGCCGAGGCCGCTCATTCACGACTTAAATCGTCTCAACCCTGACATGCCCTTGTTATCGGCACATAACCGCAGAACTTTAGCCTAAACCCGTGATTGGCAACGGGTTTGGTGACTTCCCGCACGAAAGCAACCCCCCATTATCGGCATAAAACACCAAAACTTTAGCGCCCCTGCGCAACCCGAGCAATCTGCGATCTGCGTAAGCCCGCGTTCCAGTTCCGGTGCGTCTGCTGAAGTAGTTCTATGGGTCACAAAATGAATGAACGCCACAACCCGTGTTGCGGCGCCATTCAAGGACGAAAAGGTTAGTGATGATGATTGCGCCGGTCGCGTTGGTGTTGGGGACACCCCTGCGCAGCCATCGGCGACTTCCATGTCGTGTCCTGCCTCGACTTCCATGTCTTGGCTTACATCTTGATGTATCGACAAGGGAGGGCAAAACTTTAGCGCCAGGCACGGGTTACGCAAAGCGGCCACAACCGCGCTAAGAAAAATCCCGATGCCACAATCGGGTTTTCATCTTAGGGGCAATCACCGTATAAACTGGTATCGTTAGGGGCCGGTAGTAGAAGAACTGCACCCAAAGGGGAAAAACCGCATGGCGGATGAAGAAGGCAACAGCCATTGCGACAAACCGCGGTACGTAGCCGAGGCGCGGCAGGATGAGCCACTCTCGGCGGCGGAGGACTTGTCCTTGGACCGCGTAAAAGAAATCCTTCACGAGTTGCTTGTAAAGCAAACGGAACTCGGGAAGGAGAACGAGGCGTTGCGTGCCGCCCGCGACTCGCTCGCACGCGCCCGCGACCGTTACCAGCGCTTGTATGACTTCGCGCCGGCTGGCTATGTGTCTCTCGACGGTGCTGGGTTGGTAAAGTCGGTTAATCGTACGTTTGAAAACATGGTCCACACAGAAAGGGCACATGTCATCAAACGGCCTTTCTCCATGTTGCTGACCCCTGCGAGCCGGCCCGGACTGCCGCGGCTCATCCAGCAAGCCACCGCGAAAGATCGTATTGCCCAGGGCGAGGTGCAGCTTTTGCGCGGCGGGGAAAAGCCGATCTGGGTCTTGCTGAATATCGAAGCGGAAGAGGATGTGCGCCGCGCTTCCCAAGAGGTCTGGGTTACCGTCGTGGACATTGACGCGCGCAAACGCGCGGTAGAGGCCGGAGAGCGAAGCGAAGCCCTCGCGCGTGAGCGGCTTGCCGAAATTGAAACCATCTACCGTCAGGCCCCGGTTGGGTTGGCGGTGTTCGACAGCGAGTTTCGGTTCGTGCGCGTGAACGCCCGTTTGGCCGCGATCAATGGGCTATCGGTCGAGGAACACCTCGGGCGCAAGGCCTTTGAATTGTTGCCGGACCTCGAGGTGAGCGCCGGCACTTTTTTCGAGCAGGTGTTGGCAACCGGCGAGCCGGTGGAAAATGTGGAGATTTCTGGGGAAACGCCCGCACGCCCCGGCGAAACACGTCACTGGATCGAAAGCTTCTATCCCCTTAAGGATAGCGCGGGAATAGTGACCGGCTTGAACGTCGTGGTGCAGGAAATCACAGCGCGTAAACGCGCCGAGGAAACGGTGCAGCGAATGAACGAGCACCTGGAAGAAACCGTCGCAGCACGCACACGCGAACTGGCAGCGGCGTACGCCGCGCTCAAACAACGCGCCGCCCAGCTTCAAGTGCTCACCTTCAAGCTGGCCCAGACCGAGGACCGCGAGCGGCGGCGCCTCGCCGACCTGCTCCACGACGACTTGCAGCAGTTGTTGGTGGGCGCGCGCCTGCACATCGAGCACATGATGGGGCACTTGAGTAAAGGCGGGACGGAACATGAGATTGCCGCGCGGGTGGACCAGCTCGTGCGTGAGGCCATCGGCAAAGCGCGCAACCTCTCCCATGAGCTGAGTCCCCCGGTGCTCCGGAACGGCACGATGTGCCAGGCATTCGAATGGCTCGCCGGCGAGTTCCACGAAAAGCACAGGCTCCCGGTTGCGTTTACCTGTAATGCCGAGGAAGAACCCGGCAGCCAGGAGATGAAAAACTTTTTGTTCAAGGCCGTGCGCGAGTTGCTGTTCAACGTGATCAAGCATGCGCATGTGCACAGCGCCAAATTGCACGTCGGCCAGGAGGGGCAGGAATTTGTCGTCGTCGTCTCGGATGAAGGTTGCGGCTTCGACCCAGGCAAACTGGATGCCGCGGGGATGGTGCAGCCGGGCTTCGGCTTGTTGAGTATCAAGGAACGTGTAGCCATGCACGGCGGTTCGTTCGCGATTGACAGTGTCCCGGGTGACGGAGCCCGGTTTACGCTGCGTGTTCCCCTTGACGGCAAGAGCGAGCACCCGCCAACAGCGCCTTTGCCCGATGCGGGCACCGGTCCCGGGAAGCCAGAAGGAGAACCGCTGCGGGTGCTGCTTGTGGATGACCACCGGGTTATGCGCGAGGGGTTGCGCACCTTTCTGGGCAACAGGCCGGATATCATGGTGGTTGGCGAGGCGGACAACGGCAAACAGGCCGTCGATCAGGCGGCGCGCCTCATGCCCGATGTCGTGATTATGGATGTGGCGTTGCCGCTCATGAGCGGCGTCGAGGCGACCCGGCTTATCAAGGAGCAGTGGCCGGCGATGCGTGTGGTGGGCCTGTCCATGTTCGACGAGCCCGGAACGCAGAAAGAGATGCGCGCCGCCGGGGCCAGCATGTACCTGCGCAAAGCTTGCCACTCCGATGCGCTGATCGCCGCCATACGCGGCGAACCGCACGAGACGGACTGACACCCGGCTGCGGTGCGTTAACCGGCGCGGCCGCAGTGCCTTCCGCGCTGGAAGGAACACCAGAAAAACAAGAACGCCGCCAGGAAAACGGGCTTCGTGGCCTCCAGCCCATGCCCTATGTGCCCTGCATGCAAGCCCAAAAACACATACAAGGAAAATGGCGGCAGAACCAGGCGAGCCAGCCGCGCCGGTCAGTGATTGCGAGCGCGTGGACTGTGCGGCATTTTCCGGGCTGGCGACTGCGGGCGGTTTCTCTCGCGCCTTGGACAAACGCATGCACTTCAGCCCACGTGCGCAATAGCGGTGGCAAGCCACCGCACTCCAAAGTTGCGGCACCGGGCTGCTTCGTATCCCGGCCTCACATTGGTATGCGCTATCACGGGGCATATTGGCAAAACAAGCTTACGTCGCGTTTCGGCTCGCGGGGACGCTCGCCCGCCCTTTTGTGCGCCACGGTTTATATTCGGCTCGCGGGGACGCTCGCCCGCCCTTTTGTGCGCCACGGTTTAT
>CAZMVU010000040.1:0-24845 GCA_964569295.1 uncultured Nitrospirales bacterium | reverse complement strand
GTTTATATTCGGCTCGCGGGGACGCTCGCCCGCCCTTTTGTGCGCCACGGTTTATGTTCGGCTCGCGGGTATGCTCGTCCGCCTCGAGACTGCCTATGCCCGGCACTTGGGCGGGCGGCATAGGTGGAGCGTGCGTGGTTATTTCCCGGTTTCGGGGGAAACCGGTTCATAGTCTTGCAACGCCTCTTGGAGCATGGGGTATTTCTGTTGAAAATCGATGAGGCCACCCCAGCCCGGGCTTGGGTCGTTCTCGAGGAGGTCGCGCAGATCGGTGAGCATGGCCGCCTCTTTTTCGGTGACCTGGTTGTCCTCGATGGCGGCGCTCATGGCGGCGAGGACGACGGTTACAGCGAGCATGCCGGCCTCGGGGCGTAGCGCCTGCTCGTGGAGAGTGGCGAAGAGTTCGCGGTGTTCTTCGGGAATCCGGTCCTCTTCTTGCCACTGGGTGTATGCCGTTTCGAACTCGGTCTGGATTTCGTCGGCGTGCTCGGCGAGCCACGTGCGCACGAAGAATCCGATCACCGTGCTGGCCACGAGCAGCACGCCGACAAGCACGAGGCAGCCCAGCACGAACTGGCGGTAACTGCTCTGTTGTGTGGTTTGTTCGCTCATACGGTCCTCGTTGCGTTTGTTGGGGCTTTCAACGGCCAGTCCGGAGGGCACGTTACGCGCAGCGGCGCGGGTGGTTTACGGGAACGCCATCGTGGCGAACGACACAATACCGCCCATGGGATCGGGGGCATAGCCGTAGTGCAGCATTTGCCCGCCGTCATGGCGCCCTTCCACACTTTTGAGCATGGCGTAGATGCAGCCGAGCCCGCATACACGCCGTTGGTTATCGTCTTTCATTACCGAGGCATACCAGGCCGGTGCGGAGCCGGCGGCGGCTTCGGCCAGATCTTCTTCGTCGCGGGCGGCGGTGGCCGCGAGAATCGTGTCGTCGATGTCGAATTCATCGCCGAATCGCTGGCCCACATGCGCCAGATCGGCGCCGGCGAGGACCATGGTCCGTTCGTCCGCGCGCCCGGTAATGGCCCGGCATGCGGCGAGGAAGGGCTCAACTGCCGGTGACACGCGCCGCACGCCGGGGTCGTCTTCATCGGCCATGGGACCGCACAGTACCGGTACGATTCTCACGGAGGGTCCGAACAGGTAGGCGAGCATAACGGCCTGAAACTCGATCGAGTGCTCGGTGCGGTGGACAAGTTCATCCTCGAAGGGATCCCACGTGCAGGCTGCCGCGAGTTCATCGACCAGTTCCCCCGCCACAGGGAGCACGCCGAAGGGGGTCTCGAAATCCTTACGGGTGAGTATGAACGGGGTCGCACCGCTCATATGGGCAACGCCGAAGATGATAACCGTATCGGGTTTGCCCGCCTCATAAAGCCGCTTGTAGCCGTGTGCGTAGGCGAAGGCGCCCCGGTGAAAGTCGATGTGCGGTACGATAAGCGCCCGGGGCGGTGGGCCGTTGCCCGGTTGGTCCGGCAACGGGCCGGGGCCGCCATTGCCGGTGAAGCAACGCTCGAGGAAGATGCGCAGGTTTTCCGGCTCTTCGGGATAGGATTGGCCGGCGTGGTGCAGGGCGCGGTGGGGCGCTTCGCGGTAGGCGCGTGCGGCCGCTTCCGCCAGCGCGAAATAGCGCGGACTCAGCAGGAAGCCGGACTCATCGAGCGAGTCTACCAGGCGCATGATGTGTTCTGTTTCGAGCTGCACCCCATTGCAGTGGCGTGCGAATTCCTCCTGTACCTGGGCCAGGCCGCGTTCGCCGTCGAGGCTGGCAGCCACCAGGTAGGCATGGGGTGAAAGGAGCACCTGCTCGTTCACAAGACCGGTGGGATCGGCAAGGCAAACATGGGGCTGGCCTTCGTGCTCGACCACAAAGGTCTCGACATATCGCATGGCGGGCAAGGCATCGCTCATGCACCTTAGCCTAGCGTTTCCAGCGTGCCGGTTGCAATCCCCGCGCGTTTGAATAGGGTGTGGCGGCGTGCGTCTGTATTACTGTGTGCAGGTGAACAGCGTTTTCCTCTATGGCCGGACGAATGCTAGAATACAAAGGTCCGCGTGTAAGGCCCGCGTGAGGGCTGGTGAAAACAGGCGGGCGGAGGACACAACAATGAAACATGGGTTTGTAACCGGCACGATAGCGCTGGCGGTCCTTGTGGCAGCCGGTTGCACAACCACCGGCAATCCGGCGGCGGAAGGCGCGGTGCTTGGCGGTGCGCTCGGTGCCGGCACGGGCGCTATCATTGGCCACCAGTCGGGTCATGGCGGAGAAGGCGCCGCGATAGGCGCGGGCCTTGGTGCGCTCACGGGCGCGATCACGGGCGACGCGGTGCGCCAGAACCGGCGCCCGGTGAGACAGCAACAAGTACAACGTCCCCTGCCGCCCCCCGAACCCACCGCCCCCTATGGCAGCGGCGGGCACTATGAGAACCGCATTGTGCAGACGCCCTCAGGCGGTACCTACGAGGAGCGCGTCTGGGTGTCGAACCCCTGAGTTATTGAAGGAAGGGCGCTTACCCTGGGAGGCGGTGTGCATTTACAGACGAAATGGCGCATGGGCGGTGGCGTGGCCCTGGCCCTGGCAGGGGTCATGGCGTGGTATGGCGTGGCCCATGTGAACACGTGGTTTTCCCCCGGTTGGCTTTTAGTCTACTGGGGGATTTTCCTGTTGCTTTTACTGGCCGTTTTCTACATCGTGCTGCTCGATATCCGGTTTATCCGTATGCGCTACGCTATCGAGCAGCGGCGCATCTTCCAGGAGACCCTTGGCGATGCGTCCTTCCGCAAGTCCCTGCGGCAGTCCCATGGGCACAGCGAAGCCGGCTCCCAAGAAACGCACCTCGAGGCGGACGACGCCGTGCGCCGCCATGGCGATGAATCCTGAGCCCGGACGGGGCCACGGCTTCCCACACGCGCCAATTCGGACCGCCTAGCCCACTATCCGCAGTTGCTCGGTGAGCCGTTCGTTTTCGCGGTAGTCAATGGGCAGGGCGATGATCGCAGGGCGTTCCGCCTGGAATGCTTTGTCCAATGCGGGGCCCAGATCGGCCGCATTTTCTACGTGGATTCCCATCCAGTCGAAGCTTTCGGCAAGCTTTATGAAGTCGGGATTCCCAAACTCGAGCGGTGTGTGGTGGCCGAATTCGCCATCCTGTTTCCAGGCGATGAGGTTGTAGGCGTTGTCGACCCAAATAACCACCACAATGTTGGTCTTCAGGCGCACGGCCGTCTCGAGTTCCTGCACATTCATGAGAAAGCCGCCGTCGCCGCAGATGGCGACCACCTTGCGCTCGGGATGCACGAGCTTGGCCGCGATGGCGCCGGGCAGTGCGCAGCCCATCGAGCAGAAGCCGTTCGGGATGAGGCAGGTGTTTGGTTCGTCGCAATGATAATACTGGGCGACCCACATCTTGTGCGTGCCCACATCGGAAAGCAGGATGTCATAGGGGCCGAGGGCCTGGCGCACATCCCACAGCACTTTTTGCGGGCGGATATAGCCTTGGGTGTCGTCGGCTTTGTGCTCGGCGAACAGTTTCGAGAGGCTTTCGCGCGTCCGTAGCTGCCGGGGTATGTTGAAGCGCAGCGGCTCTTGACGCACGCGCTCGTTGAACATCCACAGGGTGTGCGCGACATCCCCGATAACTTCGCAGTCGAGCTGGTAGTGGTTATCCACCACGGCCGGCAGGAAGTCGATGCAGATTATTTTCTTGTCGCGCCACTTGTTCCACATGCTCGGCGGGTATTCGACCATGTCGTAGCCGACCGTGATCACGAGGTCCGCTGCTTCGATGGCGGCATTGGCGAGGTTCTTTGTTTTCAGGCCGTGCGTATAGATGCACTGCGGGCTGTGCCGCGACACGCACCCTTTGCCCATGAAAGTCGAAATGACGCCGATGTTCGTGAGTTCGGCGAACATGCGCAACTGCTTCGAGGCGCGCGTGCGGACGGCGCCGTTGCCGGCGAGGATCACCGGGTGTTCCGCGGTGCGCAGCACGTCCATGGCGAGGTCGACGATCTTGTCATCCGCCACCGAACGGCGCAGGTAATTCAGTTTCACCGGCCGGTTCGTAGCAGGCATGGCGGCCAGGTCGTCCGGCAGTTCGATGTGGCAGGCGCCCGGCTTTTCGCGGGTGGCCGTCTTGAAGGCGCGCCGCACCACCTCGGGAATGTTGTCTGGGTGGATGATCGGCGCATTCCACTTGGTCACCGGCTTGAACATCGAGATCACGTTGAAGTGCTGGTGGCTCTCTTTGTGCTGGCGCTGAATGTCCGCCTGCCCGGTGATCACCACCATGGGCGCGCGGTCCATGTTCGCACTGGCAACGCCGGTGACAAGGTTCGTGGCGCCGGGTCCGAGCGTGGACAGGCACACGCCCGCTTCACCCGTCAACTTGCCCCACGTCTCCGCCATGAAGGCCCCGCCCTGTTCATGGCGCGTGACGATAAGCTCGATGGAGCTTTTCTCGAGGGCCATGAGGAAGTGGGCATTCTCTTCGCCGGGCACGCCGAAGATATAGCGCACCCCCTCCGCTTCCAAGCACTGTACGAATAATTCGGCCGCTGTCATGCCGCCCTATTATCTCCTTGTGCGCGTATGCGCGTTGTGCATCCGGCCTGGCGCCTGGCGCCTTCCGCTGGCAGGCAGTGCTGGCGGCCGGGGCCGCGCGTGTTTCCTGTGATGCCGCCGCGCCCTCTCATACCACGAACGGTTCCGCCGCTGCCGGTTCTTCCGTTTCCGTTTCGTCGAGCAGACCGCGCAATGTAACGCGCATCTCCTCGAGTTCCTCATGGTCCGGGCGCATAGCGAGCGCTTCTTGCACGTGGTCCAGCGTCTGGCGGGCCAGGCGGCGGATATGGTGCGGCTTCATCCCCCGGTCCATAGCCGCAAGGATCCACTGCATGCCGGCCAGCGCGCGCCCGCGGTGAATCTCAAAGGTCAGGCTCTGCGTGTCCGCGAACCGATCGAGCCCCCCCGGGCGGCCGGTCTGCTCGAGCAGGGCCAATGCTACGCCAAACTCGCCTTCCGCCAGCGTGAGCCACGGCGGTGTCATATTGCGGTAACACGCGCCCAGCAGCCAGTGCGCACCGGCATCGCGCGGATGATGCAGCAAATAGCTTTTCACCCCCGTCACCGCCGCCTCGTAGCGCATCGCGTCGAAGTTGTCGTACGCCTTCGCCAGCACAGCGTGATCCGGCGGCGCAGGCGCGCATCCGGCTGCATAACCGGCGGTGAGCACGGCCACGCCAGCCGCCAGCGCCACTGCCACGATACCAGCCGCGTGTGCCATAGAACTATGCCAAGCCTGTTTATTCATGCATGCTTGTCCAAATTATCGGGGGCAACTCCACGAACAGCGAACCCAGACCCCGCCATCAGGGAAGATTGCGGTAGATCAACCGCAATTTCGTCCCCGAGCACCCATTTCCCACCGCCGGCTTGTGTTGGGACAAGAGGACGGGGTTTCTGGGAGGGGGTTGGAGGGAACAACTCTTTTTCCAGACGGAGGGTTCCCCCGGATTGTCTTGGACACTACGGATATCCATCGTTAAGTTGCCGCTTGCGCGCGCGGTTCGGTCTATACCGCCCCGCGCTATGCCTCCAGCCCATCATTATACCCAGGCGCCAATGAGAAACGCTAAATTAGGTAACGTGTTGAAGCGGCTGCTTCTTCCCGTGCGCTGAATTCTTCCGGCAGCATTCACAAGCATGGCCGGCAATTGCTACAATAGCCGCCTTGGAACGGAGACGCTGCCCATGCCCGACATGCTCGATGAAGCCTTGAAACGACTGGCCGACCCGGACAACGGCTGGGTGTACCGGCGCGACGCCGCCGACCTGCTCGGCCGAAGCGCATTCCGGGCGATCAGCGCCCTTGCCATGCACGAAGACGATGCGGACCCCGATGTGCGTGCCGCGGTGCACAGCGCCCTCGGCAAGGCGCGCACGGGGCTCGAGCACGTCGAGCAAGGCGCTGCGCAGCCCTACTCGCTCAAGGCACTCGCCGAATACTGCCACAGGCCCGGCAAGCGGGACGTACAACCCGACGGCGACCGCTACGTCATCGAGGTGCGCCTCGATGATGGGCGCAGCCAGCGCGTCTACCTCGAGGCCCTCGCACAGGACGAAAAGCATCCCCTCGTGCGCGCACGCTCCTATTGTTCGAAAAGCCCCGGCGCCAAACTGTACCGCTGGGCCATACGGAATAATACGCGCCTGCACCATTGCGCCTTCGCAGTGACCGAAGAAGACGGCGAAGAACGCCTTGCACTCGTCCGTTGCTTTCGCCAGGACGTCGTTGACCCGGCGCAGGTCAAGATGGCCATAAAGGAAATCACCCGCTACGCCGACTGGATCGAAAACAAACTCACCGGCGTCGACCTGTACTGAACCCGATAACAGCCGGCGTGTGCCGTTGACGCGCGCCGCGCGGCAAGGAGAATGCCCGCTATGACAGACAACGAACCTCTCGCGGATGTGGTGCGCGGCGGCGTATCGGCCGCTGACAGCACGTTCAAGCCCGGCGCCGATCTCGCCCGGCGCGACCTCAAGGGGGCGGACCTTTCCAGCGCCAACCTTTCCGGGGCGGACCTTTCCGGCGCCAACCTTTCCGGCGCCAACCTCAAAGGAGCCTTTCTGGACGGGGCCCGGCTTTGCGAAGCCGACCTCACGTACGCCAACCTCGAACTCGCCGTGCTCGGCGCCGCCGACCTGTCGCGGGCCAACTGCCGCGGCGCGAATCTCCGGCGCAGCAACCTCGTCGGCGCCACAGGCCACACCACCGACTTCACCGACGCCGACCTCTATTATGCCCGCCCCGGTGCGGCCGACTTTCAGGGCGCTAACTTCCGTAACGCCGTGGTACAGCGCGCCATCTTCCGCAAGGCCAACCTCAAAGGCTGTGACTTTACGGACTGCCAGGGCCAGGGCAATTTCGAAGGCGCCAACCTCGAGGATCTCAAACAATGATCATCGCCCACTTTCTCCTCGATGTGAACGAATCCAACGCCTATATCGTCGCCTGTGAAGAGACCCGCGAGGCGTTGCTCGTCGACGCCGCTGCCTTTCCCCCGCGGATGCCGCAATTCCTCGAAAAGCACGGCCTCACGCTGACCAAGGTCTTCATTACCCACGATCATTATGACCACACCGGCGCCCTTACCGACATCATGGCGCGCTACTCGGTGACCGTGTACAGCGGCAGCGGGCAGGCCGGCGGCCACGCCGCGCAACGCGTGGGCCAGGACAGCGCCGTGTCCCTCGCGAAGAATCAGGGGCGCGTCATCGAGTTGCCCGGCCACACGCCCGGCAGCGTGGGGCTCGTATTTCCCGGTATGGTGTTCACCGGCGATGCGCTGTTTGCCGGGTCGGTGGGCGGCACGTTCTCCGACGTGAACCAGGATACGGAAATCGCCGCCATCCGCGCGCATATCCTCACCCTGCCCAACGATACGCGCATCTACCCCGGCCATGGCCCTGCCAGCACCGTCGCTGTCGAGAAAAACCATAACCCCTTTCTGCAGCGGTGAGCATACCTGTATGCACCGCAGGCGGGGTTTGCACGTTGCGCCGGGCCTGTGATAGAGTCTTGCCCTTGTCACCATGCCCGTTTCCGGGCAGATACGTGCACCGGAGGCGTGCGCGCCGGTTTCCCGTAAGCACTTGGAGGCCAGTCTGTTATGCAGCACTTTTTCCGCAAATACCGGCGGCAGATTCTCGTTGTCGTTATTTTGCTCATCGCCGGGCCGTTCGTCTTTTGGATTGTGCCGAGCCGCCCGCCCGCCCAAGACCGCGAAGACCCAACCATTATCGACGTGGGCGGCGTTCCCGTGCAGTACTCGGTCTTCGTGGAGCAGTTGCGCGAGGCGAAGCGTCAGCAGGGCGGCGAGGATGAACAAGCGACTATCGCCGAGCTTCGGCAGCAGGGCGTGCTCGACCGCATCATGAACAACCTGGTGCAGGAGGCGTTGCTCCGGCGTGAGGAGCAGGCGCGCGCATTTACCCTGGACCGCTCGTTCCTCGAGGCCCATATGAAAGAGGCCTGGTTCGAGGACGAAGAGGGCAACTTCCAGGCCGCTGAATGGAACAACTGGATACAGAACAGCCGCGATGTCAACTGGAACGAAATCTACGGTCAAATCCAGGAGCAGGTGAACCGGGAATTGTCGCTCGCGCTCATCCAGGCGCAGGGCGCGCGCGTGCGTACCGAGGAGGTGCGCGAGGAAGTCGAACGTTCCTTCACCACGCTGCAGGTGCGGTATTTGCGCGTGTTGCCCCCCCTCGACGTGAGCGAGGAGGAGATGCGGACCCACTACGAAGACAATCAGGATCGCTACCGGGCGCCGGAGAACCTGGTGGCCGAGTTCGTGCGGATTCCCCTGCAACCGGACATGCCGCCCCTCGCGGACGAGATCGTCGAAAAAGCGCGTGCCGGCGAAGACTTTGCCGATTTGGCCGAGGACCACTCGGAGCTGCCCGGCGGTGGCGATACGGGCGGCTTCATGGACTGGCAGAGTCCCTCTAACCTGGATCTCGCGCACCGCAAACCGCTCTTTGACCTGGAACCCGGCGAAGTGAGCGACCCGGTTTTCGGCGCCGGCGGCTACTTCATCTACAAGGTCGAGGATGAGCGCATTAATGAGGAGACCGGCAAGCGCGAGGTGCTCGCACGCCAGATTTTCCTGCGCGCTTCCCTCGAGAGCGAAGAGCGTGAGTGGCGCGAAGGCCGGGCCGAACAGATCGAAGCCCAGGCCAACGACGCCGGCAGCCTCGATGACGCCGCCGCCGAGTTTGACATCGAGCTCCATGAGACCGGAACCTTCAATCAGGAGAGCACCGAGATCGGCGGCATTCCCGATGACGATGTGCGCTACTTCACGCGCAGTCTCGCGGCGCCCGCCGGCGAGGACGATGCAACCTACAAGCTGGTAAAAGGCCAGAAAAATCTCTACGTGGGCGGCGTCATCGAGCGCTCCCCCGGCGAGGTCCCCCCCCTTGCAGAAGTCCGCGACCGCGTCGAAGAAAACGTCATCCGCGAGAAGCGCCGCACCCCCGAATACCAGGAACGCGTGCAGGAAGCCGCCGAGAAGGTCGCGGAACAGGCGGAATCCCTCGACGAAATCCCCGAGCTATTCCCCGAATTCGACGGCGAGATCGAAGAGAGTCAGGAAATCACCGGCGACCAGCCGTTCGTGAGCCAGCTTTTCGTGCGCACCGGAGAGCTGTTCGATGCCTTGGAAGGCAAGGAGGTTGGCGATATGGCCGGCCCGCTGCGCAACATCAGCGGCGACCAGCTTTTCGTCGAACTCACGGAGCGTGACGCCCCGACCGAGGAAGACCGCGCATCGGAAGAATACCAGGCGGCCATCGAGGAAAAGCGGCAAGAACGTATCGAGGCGCGCGAGAACCGCGAAATTCGTGACTACATGCAGTTCATGCACCAGCGCGCTATGGAGACCGTGCCCATCGTGCCGAACGAGGCGCTCATCGCGCAGGTGCTCGACCAGGAGCGTACCCCGGAAGAGAAGGAAGCTGCGGAAGCGGCCGCCGAAGAAGCCGCGGCACAGCAAGAAACCGCGGCGCCCGCCGCTATTGCAGAGGACGTGGCTGAGGACGCCGCGTCCGAGGAAGCTCCCGAGCAAGCCACCCCGGCACCCGCCCAAGCGCCGGAAGAAGCCGGTGCGCCGGAAGAAGCCGGTGCGCCGGAAGAAGCCGGTGCGCCGGAAGAATAGCCGCCCATCCCGGCAACGCACAGAAATCATACACCACGCGCCACAGAACGCTCTGGGCGCGTGGTTTTTTCTGGTGTTCGCCCGGGCCGTGGTCTTCAGAAGGAGTTGCGCAAAAACATCTTGGCGGAGTAATGCTTTCGCCCTTTGGCGCACAGCGGCGCCCACGCCCCAGAAAGGCTAAAGAATTACGTATCCGGTAAGCGGGCGCTGCCCGATCTCAGGGATGCACACGCACGGTTCCGCCGGCAACGAGGCGAATAACTGCCACGGGCGCATCTTCAGCGTGTAGCCCGGGCAAAAACGTGAACGGGAGAACAGGGCGCCTGTTCTCCCGCTGCACAGTCATCTTGTCTGGACGTTGCTTGGACTCAGAAATCGAAGGGCATGACGTCTACGATCCACAACACCAAGGAGAGGGGAAACAGTATAATTGTCAGAATCAGGTTCAGCAGATCGTTGGAATCCATGGTTGCGCATCCTTTCCAGTGTAACCAGCCGCGTTGCGCCTTCCCAGACGGTACTCCCATTCCCATCCGGGCCTTCTTGGACGACCTTAGTATACGCCCATTCCCCGCAGGGCACAAGCACATAATTTGCCACTTTGTCCTTGTATGACGGGCCATGTGCAGCCGCCATTCCCGGCTTGTGGTATGAACCGGGCGTGCCGGACACCGAACACCGGGCAGGGGAGGCCGCGGGGGTATTGCCGTGCGATACGCCTTTCGAATGCGTTATGATTTGGTGCGCTATGTGTGTGGTTTTCAGCGCATTGCGCAAACACTTGGAGAGCCGTCAACATGCCCAAACCGACTGATATTCGCCCGGCCGCCGCGGATCTCTACTTTCTGCCCGTCGAGACGCGGGTGCCGCTGAAGTTCGGCACGGAGACCCTGACGAGCGTTACGTGTGCACGCGTGTGCCTACGGGTTACCGACGGCCAGGGCAACACCGCCGAAGGCTGGGGCGAGACCCCGTTGTCGGTGCAATGGGTGTGGCCGAGCCAGCTCAGCTATGAGGAGCGCCATGGCGCCCTCAAGGACTTCTGCCGCATGCTCACACCTGCCTGGGCGTCCTTCGAGGTCTCGGGCCATCCCATCGAGGTGGGGCACGCGTTTCAGGAAGGGCCACTCGAGCAGTTGCTCGAGGCGTTCAACAAGGAGCGTGGCGGTGCGCCCATGCCATGGCTCGCGGCGCTCGTGTGTTGCAGCCTGTTCGATATCGCCTTGCACGACGCCTACGGCCAGCTCCACGGTGTGCCGGTCTACACCACGTACAATGCCGACTACATGAACACTGACCTGAGCCATTTTCTCACGCCCGCGCCGGACACGGGGGTCCGGTTCACGGGCCGGTACCCCGACGACTTTCTGGTGCGCGAGCGGCCGGACAAGCTCCCGGCGTGGCACCTCGTGGGTGGGAAGGACTGGGTGGACCCGGCGGAGGGCGACGGTTCCGCGCCGGACGACGGCTACCCGGTGCTCTTGCGCGACTGGATTCGCACGGACGGGCTCACGTGCCTCAAGGTGAAACTGCGCGGCAACGACGCGGCCTGGGACTATGAGCGCCTGGTGAAGGTGGGCAATCTCGGTATCGGCGAGGGCGTCGAGTGGCTGACGACGGATTTCAACTGCACGGTGACGGACCCCGGCTATGTGAACGCCATCCTCGACCGGCTCATGCAAGAATACCCGCGTATCTACGGCATGATCCTGTATGTCGAGCAGCCCTTCCCCTACGAACTCGAGGAACACCGGATCGACGTGCACAGCGTGTCGGCCCGCAAGCCCTTGTTCATGGACGAAAGCGCGCACGACTGGCGGCTCGTAAAGCTCGGGCGCGAACTCGGCTGGACAGGCGTGGCGCTCAAGACGTGCAAGACGCAGACGGGCGCGCTGCTGGCATTGTGCTGGGCGAAAGCCCATGGCATGACGCTCATGGTGCAGGATCTCACGAACCCGATGCTCGCGCAGATTCCCCATGTGCTGCTCGCCGCGCACGCCGGCACGATCATGGGGGTCGAGACGAACGGTATGCAATTTTACCCCGAGGCCAGCACGCCCGAAGCGCAGGTGCATCCCGGCATCTACAAGCGCCGCGGCGGCATGGTCGACCTCAGCACGCTCACAGGCCCCGGCTTCGCCTATGGCGATGCTATCGCCGTGCGCGATCTGCCGGCGCCCGACAGTACGGCTGCGGCCTAGGTTCCGCCGGCAAATACCGCGATGTTGTGCTATTGCGCGGGTAAACGCGGCAACAGGGCCTCGGCGATCACCTCGGCCATATAGCGGTTGCCCTCAGGGGTGAGGTGGCCGTCGTAGGGATAATAGAGCGGGTCGGGCGCTGCCGCATCCTGGAGCGCCGGCAATACATCGAAATGGGGAATGCCCTCCCGGGCGAAGAACTTGTATGTCAGGCGGTGGTCTTTACCGCGCTCGTAGGGCACCTCCTCATAAGACTGCGCGATTCGCTGCCAACTGTTGTCCTGCACAGTGCTTGCCACGGGGAGGTTATACGCCACGTAGGCAATCTCTCTTTCACGGCAATCCGCGCGGGTCGCCAGCACGTCGTCCTCGAGCAAGGCCCAGCCTTCTTCGAGTTCAGGATACCACTGCCGCAGGCACACGTCGATATGTGGCGGCCTGCCCTCGTTGGGTGGCAGCGTTACTTGTGGCTCGGCAATGGCCCGGAAGTTGCACAGAAAGGGGGTTACCAGCATGCTTTCGCCGGTGGCGTGCAGGGTGAGGCGGTAAGCCTCCGAGTGTTTGAACAACCAGTGGTCCCAATTCCGGGGGAACTCATTGTCGGCTTTGAAGTGCAGGTACCCGCGCATATCGTCCGTGCCGTAGCTTCGCAGCGATTTCCCGACTTTCCACAACGTGTTCATCACGTCGTTGATAACGAATAGTTGGTGCACCACGAGATCCGGCTCCAGTGGGAAACCGCGCTCGTGGAGGAATATCCGCTCCTGCCATGGGCCATAGTTCCCCACGCCGCCGTTGATGACTGTCCACTTCAGGTTGGGATGGCGCGTCTGCAACACCCGCTCGAGCTGCGCCGGGAGCGTTTCGTCGTCCTCCACGGCCCACCCGAATGTATACGAATCGCCGAGCATGAAAATGCGGAATTCGCCGTTGGCCTTCGCCGCGAGTTCCGGTCCACGTACGCCCTGAGAAGAAAGGCTCGCGGTGAAGTGGTCCGTTGTACCCGGCTGCGTCGAATAGGCGCAACGCGCTACGTGGTTGCGGCGGAGCGTGAAAGCGGCGGCCGGGTGCGCTTGCGCGATCCCGCGGTTGTCGAGCAGCGGCATCTCGATGCCGATCACGCGCGCGCCCACTTCGAGAACGCCGATACTCACCAGGATGGACACCGTCAACAGGGCGGCCGTCGCGAAGGGATGACTGCCGGCCTTGCGTGGTACGGCAGGCATCCGCCACCACAGAAGGGCGCATGCCGCCGCCCAACAGACGGCGGCCGGCAGCGGCACATCGTCCACTGCCATCGCCACAATACCCAGGAGCGCCCCCAGCCCGGCCAGACCCCGCATTGCACGCGGCACGCGGGCGGCCAGCCGGCCGTGTACGGTTTCCGAGGCTGGCCTGTCCACCCCGGCGAGAGCCGCCGCCGTCACCACGCCCAGGCCAAGCGCGGCCGGCAGCCATATGGGATTGCCGGGGAACGGGGTCAACGCATACGCAAGCAGGCCGGCGAGCAGGAGAACACTGATTGTCGTACTCCCGGCAAGCGACAGCGGCAGCACCAGCAGATGCACGACCGTCAGCGCGCGCACTGGCAACGCCAACTCCAGAATCAGCGCGATTGCCGACGCACGCACCCCGAAATCAAAGGTGTTGTACCATAGTGTCTGCCGCACGCATGTTCCCTTATATCCCGCCCAGAAGCCGGTTTGTCCTTTGTGTGGGGCGCCGCGCCGTTATGATCGCGGCGACCGCAACGGCCCCGAAGACACACGCAGCACACCTGTGGCCGGAGCGTGGAATCTGCCGGTCTTTTCCGTAACAACGCAGCACACGGACCACACCGTGCGCGCGCACGCGCGAGGCCGGTCCCTTTGTTTGCAGAAACCGGCGGCCCCGGTGCTACAAGGTATAGGGCGCCCGCATATCCCGGGCGAGGTAGGCGTTGGCTTTGTCGTCGTTGACGAAACGCTCCTTCTCCGGGTCCCATTCGAGGGGCCGCTCTTCCCACCGGGCGATATTGCCGAGGTGGCACATGGTCGCCGACCGGTGCCCGATCTCGACGTCGGCCACGGGCAGCCTGCGCGAGCGGATGCAGTCTTCCCAGTTGCCGAGGTGCTGACTGCTCTCGTAGAGCTGGATGGCCGCCTTCGCCACGTCGCGCTCATCGATCGTGATGCCCTTCAGATCATAGTGGCTGCGGTCGATGCGAATCTTGCCGTTGCTCCCTTCGAAAATACCGCCGCCGCCCGGACCCTCGTTATCCAGGATGACTTCGACGCCGTTGGCGTAGGTGAACTTCACCTGGCAAGTAGGGCCCATGTGCACCCCATCCGGCTCGGGCACCTTGTCGAGCAGCGGCTCGACGGCCACGGGCCCGCTTTTGTCGTAGCCGAGCGCCCACTGGATCATGTCGAGCCCGTGCGCGCCCCAGCCGGTCATCTCGCCGCCCGAGTAGGCCCGGTAAGAAATCCAGCCCGCTTCGTGCCCGCGCACCCGCGGCCGATACAACTCCTTATGAAACGCACGCGGCTCGGTCTGCCCGCACCACATGTCCCAGTCGATGTAATCCGGCGTCTCCTGCGCGGGCAACGGGCACTCCCAGGGGCTCTGGAAATTGGATGCGTGGACACGCGTGACCTCGCCGATGAGTTGGTTACGCACGATGGTACAGCCGATGCGGTTCTCCTTCATGGAGCGCTGCTGACTGCCGGTCTGTACGATGCGCCCATGCTTGCGCGCAGCCTCGACCATCTTGCGGCCCTCGTCGATGGTCAGTGTCATAGGCTTCTCGACATAGACATCCTTGCCAGCCTCGCAGGCGTGGACCGCGTTCAACGCGTGCCAGTGGTCCGGGGTGGCGATGACCACCGCGTCGATATCGTCCGCCGCCAGCATTTCCCGGTAGTCCGGGTACGTGCGCCAATCGTTGTCACCCGCGACGCGCTCGAGACGCCGCGTGTTCACATCGCTGATGGCGACTATCTGCATGCCTTGCGGCAGATCCATGAGCTGCCCGGCACGCCGCCCCACGCCAATGTAACCCACGTTGATCTTGTCGTTCGGACCACGCCGCCCCAAGGCCGCCCGCGCGCTGCTGGGAAGTATGAGCGGCGCCGCCGCGCCCATGCCCGCCGCCGCCACGCTGCGCGTTAGAAAGTCACGGCGATTGATTCGTTTGCTGTGCGTCATTGTGGTTGTCTCCTTGGGCTCGAAGTACGGACCGCACCCGGTTACGGACGGATGCGCCACCAAAGGCCACATTATTGCGCTGCTGCCGCCCGGTTGCAAATCGCGTGACCAGCCGCGGCGCATGCCGTCGGCACGCACCCACGCGGTGGCGGCTTCAGACATAAAAATGTACTTGCACAGAAACACGAATTCTGCTATCCTTGCGTTGATTTTTGACACTGGACAGGTTTCTTGGAATAGGGATTATTTTTGAGACAGGGACGCCGCACTACCCTACCCGCATGTTGCTTGCTTCCGACCTTCATGCTCCAAGGACCTGGTTCGGATGTTCCCACCAATGCCTTTTCAAGAAACCAGCGAAGACGATGACGAAACAAAGGATCAGAAGGCATGAACATTTACGTGGGTAATTTGTCGTATTCGACCGACGACGACCAGTTGAACCAGGCGTTTGCCGAATTTGGGGAGGTGACCTCGGCCAAGGTTATCATGGACCGGGAGTCGGGCCGTTCACGCGGGTTCGGCTTTGTCGAGATGCCCAACCAGCAAGAGGGTCAGGAAGCTATTAACCAGTTGGATGGCAAAGACTTGGACGGCCGCACCCTCAAGGTGAACGAGGCGCGTCCACGCGAGGACCGCGGTGGCGGCGGTGGCGGTGGCCGGGGACGCGGCGGTTACGGCGGTGGTGGCGGCGGCGGCCGTTACTAGAATCAGCGCCCCAGCACCCAGACCACGGGGGTGTCCAGCCATGCAGGGTCGGAAGCTGCACGTGGCGGATGCACCCGGACCATTCAACGTAGTATAATTGCCCGCGGAGTTACGCGCTCCGCGGGCTTACGGTGTATAGGGCGGCCCTGTTGCTGAACACCATGGGAGAACGCGCCATGAACGTATCACCACACTATCTGCTGCCGGGCCTGCTTGCCCTTGGATTCCTTGCCGCGGCCCCCCTCTACGCCACGCCGCCCGATCCCTTGCCCGGCGGGATCGCACGCACGCTCGTGCTCGCGCCGGGGGACGACAACCCGCGCAATTCGGAGGGCGATTTCGTCACGCTCGACGATGGCCGCATCTTGTTCGTGTATACCCATTTCACCGGCGGTGGCGGGGATCACGACCGGGCTGTGCTGGCGGCGCGTGTGTCGGAGGATGGCGGCAAGACCTGGAGCGAGAATGACCGGGTGATCGTGGCAGACGAAGGCGGCATGAACGTCATGTCCGTCTCGCTGCTGCGGCTGGACACCGGTCCCATCGCGCTGTTCTATTTGCGGAAAGACTCGACCGAAGACTGCCGCCCGTTCATGCGCCTATCGAGGGACGAGGGGGAAACCTGGAGCGAAGCGCACCCGTGCATCACCGATCCGATCGGGTATTACGTGGTGAACAATAACCGGGTTGTGCAGCTCGATTCCGGCCGCCTGCTCATCCCGGCCGCGCGCCATGTGCTTCCCGGCGAATCGTGGACGCCGGGCAAGACGATTGTATGGCGATCGGATGACGATGGCAAGACCTGGCAGGCGAGCAATGTGCTCGAGCCGCCGGAACCCATTGGCCGCAGCGGTTTGCAGGAGCCCGGCATCACGCCGCTGGGCGACGGCCGCCTGCTGATGCTCATGCGCACCGACGCCGGCTGCCAGTACGCGAGCTACAGCAGCGACGGCGGCGAAAGCTGGCAGGAAGCAGAACCCACCGGCCTCGCCTCGCCCGTGTCACCCGCGAGCATCGCGCCTGTACCGGAAACGGATAACGAGCTGCTGCTTGTGTGGAATGACCACCGCCACCTCGAGCCGGACAAACGCAGCAAGCGCACACCGCTCACTGTGGCCATTTCAAAGGATGCCGGGAAAACCTGGGAACACGTGAAGAACGTCGAGGACAACCCGGACGGCTGGTACTGCTACACCGCGATTCACTTCGCCGATGCGCATGTGTTGCTCGGCCTGTGTGCCGGTGACCGCTCGAAAACGAACGGCCTCGCGCTCACCGAAGTGCTTCGCATTCCCTTGGACTGGCTGTACAAGCCGGGCGAAACGATTGCCATGGCGCCGTGAGGCAGACTGGTTCGAGGACAGCACCGCATCCTTCCCGGTGGCGAATGCCTCCGGCTAACGGGCTGCAATCGGCGTGTTACGCGCCTATTGGGCAGGCGGGTGCGCCGTGTCCGCAGAGGTGCTCCACACGTTGTGCAGCGTCTCCCGGAGCGGCGGGAGCAGGAACTCGGCGATGAGCGCATGGCCGTAGCTCGTCGGGTGTACGCAATCCCAGAAGAGGAAACCGGTGTTCTTCATTTTCCGGAGGTAGGGGTTCGCATCGAGGACGGGAACCCCGGCGGCCTGGCCAACTTCCTCGAGCACGCGGTGAAGCGGAACGCCCTTGGGAAACTGGTGGGGCGAGGCTGCCTCCTTCACGAGGATCACCTGCGCACCGCGCGCTTTTGCCGTCGCGGCGAGTTGCCGGACACCCGCGGCGAATTGCTCCGGTGGGGTGCCGCCAAGGGTGTCGTTGAAGCCAATGTTGGCTACGACAACTTCGGGGGTGGAATCTTCCCAAACCTCGCGGAAATGCCGGCTGATGCGCTCGATATTGGCGCCGCCGATACCGGCATTCAGCACGGTCACGTCCTCGTTAGGCAGGGCGGCCGCGAGCGACCGCTCGAGCACCCGCACGAAGCCCTGCGCGCGGGTGTTGGCGCCGTAGCCTTCGGTTTGTGATGCGCCAAGAAACAACACGCCCGGCCCTGATGCATTGGCGGCCTCTGCGCGTGCCACCTCGATGGCCTCGCGGCGCGGCGCCGTAAAATGTTCCTCCTCCATTGCGCCGGGAAACAGCGGGCGCGCTTGCGGATACAGATGCGCGAGATAGAACGTGTGCAGCAGGGCGTAGGCGAAAACGGCGGCGGCGAGCGTTACACCAACCACCAGGGCCATGCGAAACGTGCGCCGCCAATTCGAGAGGCGCCAACGGGCGAGAAGAAGCAGAAACAGTGCGGCGGGCAACACGCGCGTCACGACGTACCCGAGGGCTTGCCCGAACCGCGCAAGGCCGTTGAAGTCGTCTTGAAAAAGCAGGGTGTGCTCTCGCCCGTAAACGCGCACATTGTCAACAGCTACCGACCCGTACCCCACGCGGAAGCCCACGCGCTTACCGGGCTTTGGCGCGGGTGTCTCGATGGGGTAGTAGTTGTCGTTTGCGAGGGCCACCAGGGGGCTGTGCGAAAAACGCACACGCAGCGCATGCCACGTGCCGGGCTCGAGCAGCGGCAAATCGAGGCGTTCATAATCGGTGAAACGGCCTCGCCCATCGACGTGAAAGCGTGCGGGCGGGTAGTCTTCCGTCGTCGAGAGCCGCACGCCGTCCGCACCTTCGGGCTGCCAGTTATAGAGGACGCATAGGTAGGCGCCCTGCTCCAGGGTGGCTTCAAACGCCATGGTGACCGCAATGCAGCGGCTGTTCACGGATAACCTCGTGGTAGCTTTGCCAGGCGCCGAGGTTGAGTTGGTTGCCGGCGAGGGTCTGCGTTTCCGTGAAGAAGTGGTCCGTGTTGACGAGCGTCAGGTTGACCCGGAACTGCCCGAGCATCCAGTTGCCATGGTTGGCGAGATTGTGGGTGCGGCTGGTGAAGACGAGGGCAAGCGCTGCCGAGAGGGCCAGTGCAACCATCGCCACGGACATGACGCGAAGGGCAATGCCGACGAATCCAAGGGGTGTGCTGTCCCCCGGGGATTCAATGTGCTTTGCTTGACTCGGTTCGTTCATGTCTAGCCTACCAGCGGAGAAAGGTCTTAGAAATCTTCGGGCCAAGTGGCAGCACGGCCGGGAGACCGGCCACAACAGGGGGCATCAACCTGAGGGGGACACTCACCACGGCAATCCCTCACTTCGCGCTTGTTGCGTCTCCTATGGCATAACCTGGATTCAAGGTATTTACCCTAAACAGTGATGGCACTCCCCTACGTTTATCCCTATGCCTACAAGAACGTGGCGCGATCCGGGTGCATGCGGCTGAAGAGGCTCACGCCCACGGTGCGCAGAAGTTTGTCGAGCCGGACCATGGGCAGGCCGAGCACGTTCATGTAGCAGCCGTCGTAGCGGGCTACCAGCAGGCTGCCCGGACCGTCGACGGTGTAGGCACCGGCGCGGTCGACGGGGTTCACGATGTCAACGAACTGGGCGATCTCGGCGGGTTCGAGGGTACGGAAAGTGACATCGGTCACCTCGTGGCCGATGGCCTCCTTCTTCGTTGCCGTATCGACGATGGCGATGCCTGTGACAACCTGGTGCGTGTTGCCGGAGAGGCGTGCGAGCATACGGCGCGCGTCCGTGGCGCCGGCCGGTTTCGAGAGCACGCGCCCCTCGAGGAAGACGAGCGTGTCCGCCGCGATGACCACCGCATCGCCCTCGATGTTGCCGCAGGCGGCGTTGCGTTTGCGCACGGCGTTCGCCTCGACGATGGCGGCGGGGTCCGCGCCTTCATCGACCTCCTCGGCATCGCTGGTGATGACCTCGAAGTCCATGCCAAGATTCGCCAAAAGCGCGCGCCGGCGGGGCGACGCGGAAGCCAGCACGATGCGGCTCATGAGGCGGATTGCTCCGCAGGGTCCGGCAGTTCCTTGACCTTGACGGCTGGCGGTTCGCCGTTGAAGAGAATGGGGTCAGGCAGGTGTTCGCCGCCTTCCTCGACGGTGCGCCACAACTCGCCGTTGCGGATGATGTCCGTGCCTTCGGGCAGGAAAATCTGGGTGCTCTCGGGCGGCGGATTGCCGTTGATAACCATGCTGTCCTGATCGATGTCGATAGTGGTGAACGTGTCGCTTTCGTTCTGGATGCGAATGCGGTAGGGGAGGAGGTCCTGCGTGCGCAGGAAAACGCGCGCCTCCACGAAGAAGGCGTCGTCGGCATTTTCCGGTTTGGGCGTGAGCTGGACGCCGGTATCCCCCGCCGATTCATCGGGGGTCTCGAAGGTTTCGACGTCATAGGCTGCACGCAGGGTATCGAGATCGTCGTGGAAGCCCAGGAAGAAGGCGTCCACCTGCGGATGCTCGGAAAGGTCATACATCATGAGTTGTTTGAGATCGGGCTCATACTCGTAGCCGAAGTCCTGCTCGACAAGCGTGGTGCGCGCTGGGTCGTTCGTTCGGTAAATGATGCGGCGTGGGCGTGCATAGATGAGCGTGCCGCTGGTAACGAGCACCTCGTCGGGCAAGGTGCTGGTTTCCGTGAAGGCGGCCTCGATCACCTCGAGGTCCGCGCGCGCGTCGCGCATACGTTCGAACAGCGTGTCCGCATCGGGCGGTGCGGCGAATATCGCGGCTGTTACGGCGAGCAGGGCATTTATCATACGCTGGATTCCTCCGAGCTTTCCTCCGGCGTGGCTTCTTGTACTTCGCGGTGGGTGGGCGGCGCGCCGGGAAACTTATCGAGAATGCTTTCATCTGCGTGCGGCGTACGCTCGAGCAGGATACGGTGCGCTTCGAGGGCCGAGGCGATATTGTGTTGCAGGCTGTCGCGTACATCGCGCAGAGACCGCGCTTCCATGGCGATGCTCTCGGGCAGCTTTTTCGCCTCGACACTGGCGCGATCGCGAATGGCGCGGGCTTCTTCGATAACGGCATCGGCTTCACGGCGGGCGCTGTCGAGAATTTCTTCCTTATAGTTTTCAATCGTGGCGAGCGAGGTCTTCAACGAGCCTTCCAGCTCGCGGAATGTGTCGATGTTTTGTTTCTGGTCCTCAGTGCGCTCGCGCAGGTGGCCGATCTCGCGCAAGAGTTCCTCGAACACATCGGCGACGCGCTCGAGGAAGGCATCCACCTCGGCTTTGTCATAGCCGCCGATGGTGCTGGTCTTGAACGTCATGTTGTACAGGTCGCTCGGGGTGATGGCGGCCTCTTCGCCAAGGACTTCGGTAATGAACTTATCTTTCCGCATCGGCTTGCTCCTTGCACCAGACGGTCCAAGCGGAACCTGTATTCACCAAATGACAACGAAAGCTTTCGCCTTGGGCCAGGCGGCGAGATGCCGCGTCCATTTTGCTCATGCGCCCAACTCGCGCGAGCGGGCGGCGGCGGTGGCCACGGCGGCCCGGACCAGGTCACAAAAGCCTTTTTCTTGCAGGGTGTGCAGCGCCGCCTCGGTGGTACCGCCTTTCGAGGTGACCCGCTGGCGCAGTGTGCCCGCCGATTCCCCGCTGTGCGTCAGCAAAACGCCCGCGCCCAGCAAGGTCTGTGCGGCAAAACGGGCAGCCTGGTCACGCGAGAGCCCTTCGGCCACGGCCGCGTCTTCCATGCATTCGACCAGGCGAAAGAAATAGGCCGGGCCACTGCCGCTCAACGCGGTGACCGCGTCGAGCTGGGGCTCGTCCACGACTTCCGCCAGGCCGATGCCCTCGAAGAGGGCGCACGCAACGGCGGCGTCGGCTTGCGTGCAGCCAGGGCCAAGGGCGATTCCCGCAGCGCCCGCACTCACGAGGGCCGGTGTGTTCGGCATGACGCGAATAATCCGCACGCCGCCGCCGAGCCACTCGGTGAGCCGTGCGATGGTGATGCCCGCAGCAATCGAGATGACCAATGTCTCGGCATGGATGCGGCCGGCGAGCGGGGCCACGGCTTCCTGCATGATCTGCGGCTTCACGGCCAACAGCAGGGTATCCGCTTTACTGGCGAGTTCGGCGGGCGTTTCGGCTATTTCCGCGCCGATGGCTTCGGCCGCCTGGCGCCGCCCGGGCGCGGTGTCGTAGATGAGCGCGTGTTTGCCGGTGGTACGGCCCGCCTCGATAAGCCCCTCGAGAATCGCGGTTCCCATGTTGCCATAGCCGAGAAAGCCGATCACTCCTGGAATCATGGGGCGTCTCCTTCTGCGGTTGCCGCGCCGCTGCTGGTGCCGAGATCCTTTACCACGGCGACCTCGTCGCACCCGGGAAACAAGGGACAGCGCATGCAGTCCTTGTAGACCTTGTAGGGCAGCTCCTCCTTGTCCACCTCGTGAAAACCATTACGCTGGAAGAACGCGGGCACGCGCGTGAGCGCGTAGACCCGGGCGATATCGAGCGTGCACGCCTCCTCGATCACCATGTGCAACAGCTTACGCCCCACGCCCGTACCCTGCAAATCGGGCCGCACCACAAGCGAGCGCACCTCGGCGAGATCGACCATGTCGATGTGCAGCGCCGCGCAGCCGCCGAGGCCGGCTTCATCGCGGTAAACATTGAAATCCCGCACGTTCGTATATAGTTCCGCGAGGTCCCGCGGCAAGATGGCGCCCTGTTGCGCTTCCCTGTCGAGAAGTGCCTTGAGTTCCACCACTTCGGTTAGCTTGGGTTTTCGGACGACGTACATGACGGGCACCGCGGCGAATCATGGGAGTTTATGACGCATGGAAGGCCGTAGTTTAGCACACTCCCCCGGGAACGCGCACAGCGGTTCAGGCCCGCGTGCGGCCGGGAGTTTCATCCGGTCCGTCAACTGGGGTATGCTTTCAAGTCACTGAGAAAAAAGTATGCAACCGCATTGATGCGGTACGAAAGGATATGAACTCATGCGATACCCGGCCCTGCTTTGTTGTGCCGCGCTGGCACTTGGCGCTTCGCTGGCCGCCGCCCAGCAGACCTCCGCCGACAACAACCGCCCCCATGCCACGGGCGTGGTCTACCACGATGCCAACGCCAACGGTACACAGGACTCCGGCGAACCGGGCCTGGAGGGGATCGGCGTGTCAAACGGCGTGGACGTCGTGCAAACGGATTCCGAAGGGCGCTATGCGGTGCCGGTTGACGGCGCGTGCGAAATCTTCGTAGTGAAGCCGGCCGGCTACGAGACGCCGGTGGACCCCGCGACGAACCTGCCGCGATTCTTCTACGTGCACAGGCCCGAGGGATCGCCGGGGTTGAAGCATGCCGGCGTCGCGCCGACGGGTCCGCTGCCCGAGGCCATCGATTTTCCGCTGTATAAAAACGACGACGTGGGCGACTCGTTCACCATGGTCGTCCTCGGCGACACACAGGCACGCAATCAAAAGGAGGTGGACTACATCTCACACGATATCGTCGAGGAGCTGGCGGAGGAAGAGTTTCTCTTCGGGGCGACCATGGGCGACATCGTGTTCGATGATCTTGGGGTGCTCGAACCGATCACGAAGTCGCTCGGGCTCGTGGGCGTGCCGTGGTTCCATGTCATCGGCAACCACGACATGAACTACGACGCACCGGAAGCGCGCCAGGCCTATGAGACCTACACCCGCCTATTCGGCCCGGATTACTACAGCTTCGACTATGGCAAGGTGCATTTCATCGCACTCAACTCCATTCGTTGGGACACAAAGGAGCAGAAGTACCACGGCGGCCTCGGCGAGGCACAGCTTACCTTCGTCAAGAATGACCTTGCCCTGGTGCCGAAGGACATGCTTGTCGTGGTGTTGACGCACATTCCCATACCGGCTTGGGACCAGGACCATGAGGAACTGCTCGGCATGCTCGGCGCGTTTCCGAACACCCTCTCGTTCTCGGCACACTGGCACCGGCACCGGCATTACTTCCTCGGGGAAGACATGGGCTGGCCGCGCGCCGAACCGCACCACCACGTGGTACACGCCACAGCCTGCGGAAGCTGGTGGGGCGGCCACCTGGATGAGGTGGGGATTCCCCACGGCGTGATGGCGGATGGCGCACCGAACGGCCATTCCTTCGTGACCTTCGATGGCAATACCTACCGTATGCGGTTCAAGGCACCGCGCCGCCCGGAAAACTATCAGATGGACATTACCGCACCGGAGGTGGTCACCCCGGAACAGGCCGCAGAAACCGATGTTATCGCCAATGTCTTTACCGGCAGTGCGCGCACAAAGGTCACCATGCGGCTGGGCGAGGAAGGCGAATGGCAGCCCATGACGCAATTTACAGGGAAGGCGCCCCACGCCCTGCGCATGGATGACCAGCAGCGGGCAGTAGCCCGGATGGCGGCGAAGGCGATGGGATTCGAAGAAGTGACCGATCAGAACAAGGGAAAGATCGCGGCGTTTGTGCAACCCATCCTCGGACGCGGCCTGCCGGACCCGAAAGACACGGACCACCTGTGGAAAGCCACCCTCCCGGCCAACCGGGAACCGGGCTACTATTTCATCCATGTGAAAGCGGAAGACATGTTCGGCCAAGTATGGACCGATCGCCGGGTGATCCGCATCGAAGAATAGAAGATATTCAGAACCAGGAAACCGGCAGATACGGCCTTCCCTCAGTTGTGGCCGATCTGTGACCGCGCCACCCGCGGACCTTCTGGTCTCCTCTTTCCTTCGCTGTCTGGCGCCGGCCAATCACGCCAGGCAGTGAAAGGCGCTATGTGTCTCACCACATCATTGCCTGCAGCCGGGTGGGCAACTCGCCATGATGGGAAGAGGGAGGGCGAGCGCACCAACGGGAGCGCGAGCGTCCCCGCGAGCCCAATATGAACCATGGCGCACCAACGGGAGCGCGAGCGTACCCAGGGAGGGCGAGCGTCCCCGCGAGCCCAATATGAACCATGGCGCACCAACGGGAGGGCGAGCGTACCCAGGGAGGGCGAGCGTCCCCGCGAGCCGAATATGAACCATGGCGCACCAACGGGAGGGCGAGCGTCCCCGCGAGCCGAAAATGAACCATGGCGCACCAACGGGAGGGCGAGCGTACCCGCGAGCCGAACACAAACCATGGCGCACCAACGGGAGGGCGAGCGTACCAGGGAGGGCGAGCGTCCCCGC
>CAZMVU010000039.1:0-29059 GCA_964569295.1 uncultured Nitrospirales bacterium | reverse complement strand
ACCCGTACTTGTCATCGAAGAGGTCAGCACATCGGTATCAGAAGAACTGCACCCCTAGTTACGTTCTTTCAGATCAATGCCGAGCCGCACGAGGTGGGCCTGGAGCTGCTGGGTGGCCAGGGGCCAGAGGGCGCGGGCGGTGTCGGCGTAGGCCTCCTCGAGGAGGGCTTCCATCGAGCGGTGGCCGGCAGCGAGGGCGGTGCGGATTTTCGCCTCGCGCTCGTGCCGGTGTGCAATGAGGGCCCGGATATAGTCGCGGCCGTTTTCGCCGTTGAGGGGGAGGCCGTGGCCGGGAATGAGAAAGCCGAAGTGGACCTCGGCGAGGCGGCGGAGCTGCTCGAGGTAGACTGTCATGTCGCCGCCGAGTTCGGGTGAGATAAGGACCGTCCCCGGGTTCGCGACCATGTCGCCTACCATGAGCGTGTTGGTGGTGGTCTCGTGGTAGCAGAGGTGTGCGGGGTCGTGGCCGGGTGTGTGCAGGCAGCGGATGTGCCATCCGCCACTGTGGAGGGGGATCTCATCGCCTTCTGCGAGCGCACGGTCCAGGGGCACATCGAGGCGCTCGGCGCAGCGCGCATGCCCCCACACCGGGGCGCCGAACTGCTCGCGCAGATAGCCCGCCGCGCTTGCGTGGTCGCCGTGGGCGTGGGTCAGGAGCACACACGCCACCCGGCTTCCGAGGGCGGCCATGTCATCGAGGTGTTTTTTGAGCCGCGCCTGCTCTTCGGGGTCCGAGGCGCCGGGGTCGACCACCGCCAGCTCGCCTTCCCCCACGATAATGCAGTTGGTGCGGTTGGCCGGCGGCAGCGTGCGCGTGCGCAGCGGCACGATGTGGATACCCCGGCGCGGCTCGAAGAGGTCCGGCACGCCGGCCTGGTGGGGTGACTTGTGCAGCCAGGGCATGGCCTCCTCGAGGGGGAGGCCAGCGAGGTAGCGCAGCACGAACGCCACCGGCGTGCTGAGCCGCAGCTCGTGGTTGTGCCAGCGGCGGCGTGCTTCCGCCGGGTGTAGCCAGTCGAGCCCGACGATCTCCCCCTCGGCATCGAGCACTTCTTCGTAGCGCGGCCCCGTGTGATGGATCATGAAGTAGCGGGTGAAGAACCGCTTGGGCGCCCACTGCGGCGTGAGCCAGACGCCCGCCGGGGTAAGGTCGGCGGCATGGATGCGCGTACCGAGCGCATCGAGCACCTCGGGAAAAGTCATCTCCCCGGCCACCAGCGCACGCCGCCAGGCCCGGCGCTGCGCGATATCCGGCAGGCCGGCGCGCACATACAGGAGGCCCGTTTCCTCGAAGACCTCGCGCACGGCCGCAGCCATGGCCCGGCCGGTAGCCTCGTCGGGCGCGCCCTCGACATAGGCCGGGTCGTCTTCCGTATCGATAGCCCCGCCGGGAAACACATGGTGGCCACCCATGAATTGGATGGCTTGGTTGCGCCGCGCGAGCAGCACCTCGAAATTCGTTTCCGTGCCATCCACGATAATGGCCGCGGCGGCATTGCGTGCTTTGACCATGGGGTTCTTTACCGTTCGCATAAGCGTTTATCATAGCACGATACGGCACCCCGGCTCTTCGTAATCCTTTTGGGGCCGCAGACAATCACCCGGCGAAGACCGTGACCTCGTTGATCTTGCGGATAATCCGGTTCGTACTTGTACAGGGCATGCAAGACCGCAAATGGGGGTGGCTGTCTCAACGGTGTTCATAGCGCCGCAGACCGATGCGCCGGCACTTATCAATGCGGTCCAATCAATCCTTGCTTTCCCACAGCGGCGCCAACACACCCTTCAACTCGGCGAGATTGGCGTCGTTGTGCTTGCGGGCGTACGCGATGCCGGCTTCGGAAAGGCGCGCGTATAACGCGTGGTCTTCGAGAATACGCGCGACCGCATCGGCGAAGGCCGGCGCGTCTTCCGCCAAGAGAAACGCCGTGCCGATGCCGTCTTCCATGCCGCTGCACCCGGGGCGCGTGGCGACAAGCGGCTTGCCGTGGGCGAGCGCCTCGATGGACTTGATACTCAACCCCGTGCCGAACTTGCGCGGGTTCACGACGACATCCGCCTGGGCGTAGGCTTCATCGAGATCGTCGAGGGCGCCCAGCTTCACGCAGTCCCCGGCGTCCTCGAGATTCTCGCACACCCGGCCGGCGAGCACTAACTTCGCCTCGGGGATGCGCTCGCGCAGCAGCGGCATGACCTCGGTCATGAAGAACTGCGCGCCGTGTACATTCACCGAGTTGGGCGACCCCACGAAAAGGACATGGGCCGCGTTCGGCGCGGACTGCGATGCGCCCACGGGAAGCAAATGCCCCACGGTGATGACCTTCGCACGGGTAATCCGGCGATAATGCGCGGCCTCCGCCTCCTGAATCGCGATGACCACATCGGCGCGGTCGAGGCCGCGGCCTTCCTGCTTCGGGCTCGTCGAGAAAAAGACCGGCTTCTCGTTGTTGTCGAGGAACTGCTGGAACCGGTCGGCGAAGACGTCGTGCGTGTCGATGATTTTCAGTGTGTCCGGAAAATCGAGCAGCACGCGCGAAAGGAACACGTACTCCGCAAGCACGGCATCGAAGTGTTCACGCGCGTGCAACTCCCGCACGACGCCGTCGAGGTGGTCGTTGTACCAGTCGTCGAGGTCCCAGTTGTAAACGGAATAGGTGTCGCCGGTCAGCCATGCACGCAACCGGCGAGTCATCCGCCCCCAGCGGCCCCAGTTGGCGGCGGCGGTCTTCGGCGGCCACTGGTATTTCACCTTCGTATAGCGTTCGCCCCAGTAGGCGCGCATCGCGTCGTCATCCGCCGGGTCCCGCGCCAGGTGCACGAAATGCACCTCGATCCCCATCTTGGCGAAGGCCTCCACCATGCTCAAAATCCGTGCGCGGTTGCCCGCCGACGGCGGGTGTGTCGGCGTGGGCGAGACAACGAGGAGCTTGGGTACTGCTGTCATTGTGTGGCCTCCTTCGATGCCCCTTCTGTCAGTGTTTCCAGCGCTTCCAGCATCTGGGTAATCATGACCGTCTCGCTGAAGGCTTTCACGCGTTCCTGGGCGCGCTGTGCCATGGCGTGCATTGCTTCGGGGTGTTCGAGGGCCCAGTCGATGCCGTGGCGCAGGGCGTCTGCGTTCTCCTTCTCGACGACGACGGCGTGTTCCTTGTCCACGACGACCTCGGGGATGCCGCTGGCGTTGGTGGTGATGACAGGCACGCCGGCCATCATGGCCTCACCGAGCGCAAAGGACTGGCCACCCTCGAAGCGCGTAGGGAACACGAAGTAATCGGCGGCGCAGAGCAGGGCGTCTACATCGGTCCGGTGGCCGAGCAGGGTAACGCGGTCTCCGTGCCCGCTTTCGCGCAGTTGCTTCTCGATCGTTTCCTGCTCAGGGCCACCTCCCGCCCACACCCAGTAGGTGTCGGGGTGTTTGCGGCAGAGTTCCGGCAGGGCTGCGATGAGCAGGTCGTGTCCTTTCTGGCGGCGCAGCGCGGCGATGGTAAGCATGAGCGTGGTATCACGCGCGATACCGAGCTCGCCGCGGATGGCAGCGCGTTTTTCAGCGCGTTCTTCCGCGGTGATCTGTGCGAAGCGCTCGCTGGCGCCGTTGTAGATGACGGCGATGGCCTCCTCCGGCATGCGGAAGTTGCGCGCCACGAGCGCGCGGTTGTTCTTGGAGATGGCTACGTATTGCTGCCCGCGTTCGCGTGCCCAGCGATGGAGGCGCAGCATCCAGTTGGGGAAGGGGTAGCACCCGTCGGGATAGGGGAAGACATGCACATACTGGAAGCACACGACAGTGGGTATGCGCAGGAGGGCGCTGGCGTATATGGTGCCGGCCATGTATTGGATGGTGGGCAGGGCTAGCAGACACGCCTCCGGCCGCCCGCGCAGCATTACCCATAGCGAGGCAAGGAAGTGCTTGAAGACGTTCCATCGGTTCTGCCCCTGTACGCCGCGAATCTCGCTGACGGGCAGGCTGTAGTAGCCGACAGAATGGGGGAGCGCGCGGATGTCCTCGATCATGCTCTGGTTGGCCTCGGTGCAGGGGAACGCGCCTACTACGGACCAACCCGCGCGCGCAGCGGCCTTGGCCATGGTCATGGCGTATTCTTCACAACCACCCCGGATACGGGACGGATGTGCGACCAGTAGTTTCCGGCGCCTCATGCGTGGCCCACCCAACCGTTTGCCTTCATTTCAGAATCTCCAGAATAAATTCACGCACCCGCTCGGCGGCTTTGCCGTCGCACGGGCCGGCATGGTCTTCGATGAAGCGGCGCTGCCCCGCGAGCATTGCTTTCTGGGCCGCTTCGTCGAGGTTTTCCGCGGTAACGATGGACTCCGCAAGCTCGAGCGGGTTAAAGCCGGGGAGCGCGGCGTCATAGTCGACAAAGGCCATGGTGGGCGGTGCGGGCGCGAAGTGGGCGTGAACCACAGGCTTGCCGAGCAGCATGGCCTCCATGCCGGCGGTCGAGTCTTCGGAGATGACCACGGATGCCGCCGGGAAAAGCTGCATGGGCGGCGTGTCGACAATCTGCGCGCGTTCACCGAGGCCGCGCTTCCCGAGGGTGTCTTCGAGCAGGGGGATCGCGTCGCGCGGGTGCGGTTTGATGAGCAGTTGCTTGCCAGGATTCGCTTCCAGCGCGTCGAGCAGGGCCTCGAGGATTTCCACCGCCTCCCAGGGCGAGCGCGAAGGCGCGTAGCACTTTGCCGAGGTATGCGGCCGGGTGACCCAGAGCCAGTACTCCCCGCCGGGATTCATGACTTCCGCGAGGCGGTGGCCGTCGTATTGCGGGTTGCCGGTTACCGTGATGCGCTCGGGTTGCCAGTCAGAATGTTGTTCATAACGCTGCTTGCGGTTTGGCCCCCACACGGCGATGGCGGTGGCGTAGGCGTTGTCGAGATAGTAGTGTTCGCAGTCGAGGCCGTGTTGCAACATCATGGTGGGGATACCGCGCAACCGGCCCAGCAGCACATAATGCTGGTGGGTGGGGTGGTTGTCCGCGGAGAGCAGCATGACATCCGGCGTCACGTCGTCGAGGTAGGCCCGGGCCGCGGCCAGTTGGATTTGCTGCTTGTCGATTTCGGCCTTGAGGGTTTCCGCATCCGGCTCGAGCAGGTGGATGCCCTGGCGCGCGAGCCCCTCGAGAATCGCCCCATGGAGTTGCGCGGCGAAACCGGTGGCCGGCTTCGGCAGGCCCTTCGGGTAGGGAATCCGCACCACGTCGTCGATCCGGTACTGCGTTTCGGGGGCATAGAGCTGCATGTCGCCGTAGTCGAGGAGCGTGCGCGCCGTGTTGAGCAGACGCTCGGTGGGCACGGGGATGAACAGCAGCGGTTGGTTCGTTTTCGCCGGGCGTTCGAGGATGTGCTGCCGGTAGGCTTTGCGTTGTCTGCGGTGACGCCAGGCGATCTTCGCCTGGTATTTCAGGTCGCCCAGCCGCTGCCAGGCGGTCCGCACGCCCGGCAGATGCGGCAACACGCCACGGGGCGGCTTCTCCCAGCCCAGTTCCTCGATCTCGATGGCGAAGCGCTCGGGGGTAAGCTGCTTGCGCACGGCGCGGCCCACCTTGTCCCACAGGAACCAGCGGGTAAGCTCGCTGTAGTCGAGGCCGTCGCGCACGGGGTCGAAGGCAACGGCGCGGGGCCAGTTCACGATGGCTTCCCAGGCGCGGCGGTCCACGGTTTCCCAGTCCGGCGCTGCGTCAGCGTCGGGTGCAAAGGGCGATGTAGCACTCGGCGAGTTCTTCATTGTCCGTGGTGGTTTCAACGATGCCCTCGGGCTGTCCGCGGTTGAACTGGGAGGTGGTGCCGGAGTTCTGGTTGTAGAGGGCGTTTATCTCGAAGTGGGGGGATAATACCGTTTCAAAGGCCGCCCGGTCATATTCGCGCACATGGTACGGCGCGATATCGAGGGGCCACTGGTTTGGCGTCGAGATGATCAGGCGCCCGTCCGGCTTGAGCAGGCGCGCGAACTCGGCCACGATCGCCGCGTCGTCGGGCACGTGCTCGATGGTTTCGAACGAGGCGATTACGTCGAACGTCTCCGCCGCCAGGCCGGTTGCCTGTGCATCGGCGGCAACGAACGCGATGTCCGCGCTGCCATACACCGCTTCTGCGTAGGCCACCGCGCCGGGGTCAATGTCGATCCCCGTCACGTGCATAGCGTTGCCGTCGTGCTTGAGGATGGCCGTGCCGTAGCCGGTGCCGCAGGCGATGTCGGCCACGCGGGCCTGGGCGACATGGCGCGCGGCGAATTCATAGCGTGCGCGGTGGAAGCGGCGGCGGGCCTCGTTGTAAATGGGGAGGTTGGCGTCCATCCGCTCGACCCGGTCGGCGAACAGCCAAAACACATGGGGATTGGCGGCGGCCGATTCGAGGACCGCTTTCAGAAGGGCGAGCTGGTTATCGAGTGCGTCCTCGCGCTTGCGCAGGTTATCGAGGTGAACGCGGAAACCGGCAAGGCCCTCGCTGAACTCACGGTGTTTATGGCTCTGTTGCTGGCGGAATGCCTGGAAGGCCTCTTTGAAGTGGGTGTATTCCGTTTCGAGCCGTTCGGTGGTGCGGGCGTGTTCGCGGAATCCCTTGTTCTCGGCCACCTGCTCGCGGCGGAAGGTCTGAAAGGCCTCCTTCTGGCCGGCCAATTCCTTGGCGATGCGTTCGGTGCTGCGGCCGTGCTCGCGGAAGGCCCTGTTCGCCTCCACCTGCTCGCGGCGGAAGGTCTGAAAGGCTTCCTTCAGGCCGGTGTAGTCTCCGTGAAGGATGTCGTGCGCCTTCACAAGTGCGTCGTGATTCTTCGCAAGGGTATCGTGGCGCTCTTTGAGCCTATCAAAGCGCTCCCGCCGCTCGCGCAGTTTAACCGGAAGCGCCATGAGGTCGAATTCGAAGAGCCAATGCGCAACGCGCCGCACAATCCCACGCTTTACGCGGTTGGGCAGCGCCGGCTTCGATTCCTTGGGAGGTCCTTCTGAATCCTGCGCCATCGGCCTATGGTCCTTTCGTTTTGCGCCGGTGGAGTGGGCAGCCGGTTCGCCAGCCAGCCCCATGTGCCTGCACAGAGGTGTCGTATCCGCAGCGGCGCCGACCCATAGTATGCCAGGGAACGCGAACCGCGCAACGGGCCTGGGCCCGGCAAACCTCAGGCGTGCGCCGCGGTAAGCGCGAGGGACTCGGGCAGCTCATCGACCCAGCTTGCATCCGTGACGTAGCCCATGGCGATCAGGCAATCACCGGCACACTCGTGGAAACGCGCGCCATCCTGCCGGGTGAAGTAGTTCTTCCAGTCGCCCGCGATGCCTTTACGCGCCTTGGCCGTCGAGACGCTTTGTCCGGCCTCGCGCCCGGCGCTCATTTTCTTGAACGACGACTCTTCGACGCAACGCGCCACAATCGCGCTGTCGGCCGGCAATTGCAAGTAGTCAAACACCTGGCGGAGCGTTCCGGCCTGGTCCATCTTCATGGCTTCATAGCGGATGGTAATCGGCGCGCCACCCGCGTTCTGGAACGCGCGGATGGGCCCGGCCCATTCATCGGCCCATTGGGTGAGGTCATCATCGTCGAAAAAGCGCTCCAGGGTGATGTCAGCCTCCTTCTTCACGAAGACTTCATATCGCGGATGGTCTCGCTTTGTGCGCGCGATCCAGTCGAAAACGCCGCTGGTGATCACATCGCGGCCGTCGCGCACCAACTGGATGAGGTGCGCCTGCGGGGTGTAGCGTTTGATGTGGCGCAGCACAGTTTCACTGGTGTGCCGGTAGGGGGTGATCTTGTCGACCAGCACCGGCTTGCCCGAGCGCGTGTAGCCGTATTCGAGCATGGCCTGCACCATATGGTGGATGAAATCATCCCGGTACTCGAGCAAGGACAGTCCAAGCGCGTCATAGTCGTAGAAGCCGGAAAGCGCCTTGGCATACTCATCGAGGGTAAGGCGCAGGGTGTAGGTAGCGTCCGCGTTCGGCACGACGTCGTAGTACTGGCCAAACAGGCGCTGCTCGGTACAGTAGATGCCCGGGTGCTGGTTGAGGGCGCGCTTGAGCCAGGTCGAGCCGGAACGCGGCGCGGAGATGACAAAGGCGAGTTGCCGATCAACCTTGGTGGCGCCCTGCCCCGGAGAACGCTTGCCGGTGAGTCGCCGCGCTATCTTCTTCTTGAGTGACATGTACTGCTCCCGATGGTCAGGTCCGCAATTCCCACGAATGTTCTATCCGGACCGCCTCGCACAGGCCGTAGCCGTTGGTGTCGATAGGGGGGCCGATCACGCGGAAGGGCGCGGTGTTGCGGTGGCGGTCGTAGAAGTCCTCGACCTCGGGGCCGCAGAGGCTCACATTGAGTGTATAGCCGCCGACGAGCAGGGGGAAATCGTGCAAGGTCAGGCGCACGGTGGTGGCGGGTGGGGTAACGTCGAACCAGAAACCCTCGTAAGGCGAGGACATGGAACTGAGGTTGCCATGCACTGAAGACACCACCGCCACGATAAGCCGGGCGCGCGGCACGCGCTCCTGCGCCTTGATGCGGATTTCGATATGCACCTCGTCGCCGGTGTGGAAGGCCTCTTGCTGATGACCCTCGGCATTCACGGTGTGCACACTCTCGAGGTGCGCTATCTCCGGGTGCATGGCCTCGCCCATCTTGCCGCCTGCTTTGCCCTTCGGGGCGCCGCCGTTCTTGTCGACATTCAGCAGGTTGTGATAGAGCCCCATGCCTTCGTGCAGGGAACCGTCGAAACACATCTCGCCGTTGGCGAAGACGAGGGCGCGCTCGCACACCCGGGCCAGGGCGTTGGGGGAATGTGACACGATGATGACCGACGTGCCGCCCTCGATCATGTCCATGAGGTGCTTGAAACACTTGAGGCGGAACCCGGCATCGCCCACGGCGAGTATTTCGTCGATGAGCATGATATCGGGCATGACCTGCGACGCCACGGCGAAACCCAGCCGCACATACATGCCCGAGCTGTAAAAGCGTACCGCCGTATTGATGAAATCACCGATACCGGCGAATTCAACGATGTCGTCGTAGCGCGCATCGATCTCTTCTTTGGTAAAACCGAGAATGGCCCCGTTGATATAGATGTTCTCACGCCCGGTCAGCATGGGGTGGAAGCCGGCGCCCAGCTCGATGAGCGCCCCCACCCGCCCGCGCATCGCGATACGGCCCGACTCCGGCAGAAAGATGCCATTCAACAGCTTCAGCATGGTACTCTTGCCGGCGCCGTTCGGCCCGAGCAGGGCGATGCACTCGCCCTCGCCCACGGTAAAGCTGACATCCTTGAGCGACCAGAACTCATGCCGCCGCAGCCGCAAAGACGCCGGTGGTATGCCGATGAAGTCACGCCAGATATCCCGCACGGCATAGCGCATGCCCGAAGCGCCATGGCGCGAGAATTTCTTGTAGACCTGCTCTACTGCCACGACCGGTTCTGCCATCACTTCGCCCCCAGTTGGGCGGACAGGTGGGGCTGGGAAATGTGGAACAGCCGCCACGCCAACAGGAAAAACACAGCGCATGCCGCCGACATGATATAGAACGGACGCGGGTTCAGCAGGTCGCCATAGAGGATGAGGTCGCGCGGCGCGTTGACGAGTACGGCGAAGGGGTTGACGTCGTTGAAGGCCTCGAGTATGGGCAGGCGGGGACGCGCATAAAGAATGGGCGACATGAGCAGGAAGAAGGGCATGAGCATGGTTACATATTTGCCCACATCGCGCATGACCACCGACATGCAGGCAAGCACCAGGCCAACGCCCACGCCGAACACCAGCATGGGCAGCACCGCCAAGGGGACGAAGACAGCCGTCCAGGCCGGTGGGTGCCGGTAGAGCAGGAGGATGATCGTTACAACCGCAAAGCGGATGGCCATGTTGATCAAGATGGTGCCGAGGTGCGAGAAGACCAGCGCTTCTTTTGCGAAGTTCACCTTGAGCACCATGCTCTGGCCCTGGGTCACCGCGTTGCCGCACAGGCGGATGGACTCGTTCCCGATGTGGTAGAGGGTCAGCCCGATCAGCGCGAAGGCCGGATACGGCGCGTTGATGTCGCCCGGGTCCAGAATACCGGCGAAAGCCATGGTCATGAACGGCGCCACCATGAGCAGCGGATCAAGCACCGTGCCCACCCAACCGAACAGCGTCTGCCGGTAGGTCGAGAAGAAATTCCGCTTGAACAGCACCCACATAAGCGTGCGGCTGGCCTGCACATCACGCAGCATCTGCCGCCAGCGCGACCAACCCCACCCCCGATTGTAAGTGCGTTCATAGACACGCTGCTGCATGAAACACCGTATGAACTGCCCCGCCATGCACGGCGGCGGCTACGTTTGCTAGAACCTGGCATACCCGGAAATTCACCATAGAATATGGCGGTCAAAGTCTAAACAACCCGGTGCGCGGGTATCAAACTGCCGCGGCGCAGCACGAAAGCAGCCACACCCACCTACGCGTAGCCAAGCCGCAACCCGATGAGCTTGGCATCGGCGTCGAAGGTGTCCGCGTCCGCGGCGCGGTTGAGCGTAACGAACAAGACGCTGCCCCCGCCCGGCACGAGCGGAACCCCGCTTCCCGTGCTTACATGCACCAGCCCGGCGCCCTGGTAGGCATCAACCACGTACGCGATCGGCGCCATGCTCTGGTCCGGATTTTCGCCGTCTGCCAGCACGGCCAACCGCGGTTGCCAGGCGACCTCGAGGCCCACGGTGCCCGCACTGGCGGTCCAGACAAGGTCCACGCGCAACGCGCTGCCGTCGTAGTGCGCCGGCAGGGCCAACACCCACGAGACAAATTCCTTGTTCGACGCATCGAAATCAAGGCTGTGGAAGTTGCCGCGGTAATCGTTGTTCCAGGTGACGTTCGGACCCGCCGGGGGATTCGAGGTGCCGCGCAACGCTGTGGCCACATCGAGCCAGCAACTCCACGTCTTGTCCACACCGCCGGCGGCCATGCGCAGCGCACCGCCCACCGTGAGGTCGCCGTCCATGGCGAGGTTGCCCGCGTTGTCCACATCGAGGCCGCCGGCCGGAGAATGGCCCGCGCCCGGCGTGCCATAGCCCCCGGCAATACGCAGAAACTCGCGGCTCGTCATCTGGGCTGGCATGTTCGGTAAGGTCATTGCACGTCCTCCATGGGTAAGCATGAGCGCCCGGAATGCCGGCGCTTTCGTGAAAAACACCCCTGCCCATGGAGGGCACATGTTGCAGCGCTGGTCTCCATCCTACATCTGACTTGCCGCAGAGGACGCACGCGGTAACAGCGTTTGGTTGCGCCTGCCGGCATAATCTGGGATACTTGGAGCATGCATATCACTCGGCGTAATTTTCTGTCGTTGTGTAGCGTGGCAGGGGCAAGTCTTCTCTCCAGACAGCGGGCACGCGCCGCCGTTAAACAGCGACCCAATGTGCTTTGGATTGTGAACGATGCCTCCCGCGCCCAAAATTACGGCTGCTACGGCTACGGCCGCAACACCTCGCCCAATGTCGATGCGCTTGCCAAACGCGGCGTTGTATGCGAGCAGGCGTACACCCAGGCTTTCTGGACTTCCCCCTCGGTGAGTTCCTACATGACCAGCCGCTATTTCCCCGAATGGCCCACGCAGTGGACCGCCTACGGCGACTCGGTCCTCATGCACCCGCCGAAGGATGAGGTGCTCGCACCGGCCCTGTTCGGGGCCCATGGTTACCGCACGCTGCTGATCAGTTGCAATGCAGGCTATGTGTCCACCAGCTCCCGCCTCGGGTTGGCCTTCCAGGAAACGTGCCTGCCCGACAGTGGCGACACAGGGCGCGTGCTCGACAACGGCCAGCCCTATCACCAGCGCTCTTTCAAGACCGTGAACGACTCCCTCCTGCCGTGGTTGCAGCAGAGTGAAAAACCCTTTTTCGTCTATGCGCACGGTATCGAGACCCACGCGCCCTACGTCATCCCGCCGGAGGCCCCGTGCAACCAGTGGATCGATGAGGGCTACCACGGAGACGTAATTGACGACCGCTACAATGTGGCGTTCCCACCGCAGCAGCAGCGCGAAGTCAGTGAGGCCGACCGGGCGCAGCTCCTGGGCCTCTACGACGGCTGCATACGCTTCGCGGACCATCACCTCGGCATCCTCTTCGATGTGTTGGCCGAGCGCAACCTGCTCGAGAACACCCTCGTCGTCTACACCTCGGACCATGGCGAAGCGCTTTTCGACGATGGCAAAACGCACGGCCATACCGATCTTTATGCCGGGCCGGACGAAACCCATCACATCCCCCTGATACTGGCAGGTCCCGGTGTGCCCGAGGGCCGGCGTATTGCCGCCCCCACGCAGTCTATCGACATCCTTCCGACGCTGGCCGCGCTGTGCGGTATCCCCATCGCCGGTCGCATAGATGGCAGCGACCTGCTTCGGGCGGATAACAACGAGACCCCTCGCTTTGCCGCCACGCGCCAGGGCGATCCCCTCGCCGGCACCCTGAAAAGCTGCTTCGTATGCAACGACACACATAAGATGCGGTGGGACCACAAAGCGGGGCAGGCCCTAACGGCCTGGACGCTGCCCCACCGCGCGGCAGATCCGGAGCCGGTGGAGGAGACCGCGCAAGAAGCGCTGGCGGCGCTGCGAACCTTTGTCGAGAAAACGGTCGAGCCGCAGCGCAGGCACGCCATCGAGAACCAGATTCCGCGGGCGTACCTCTTCGCCTTCAGCAACAAGAAACTCGTGGGACGGGCGCGCCGGGCGGGCACCGAAATCATCGACGCCGCAGCGCCCGACGACGAGCGCTGCTGGCGCTATTTCACGAACAGCAACGCCCCGGCCTACCTGACGGGGCCAAGCGGCAGCGGCCTGCCGCCGCTCAAGTTCAGCATCCCCTCGACCCCCGGCGCCTACCGCCTGCTCATCGAGATGCGCGCGCCAGACGATTCCGCCGCCAACACAGACACAAGGGTGGCCGAATTCGCGGTGCGGAATCGTGGAACCCACGAAGTAGCGGGCACTCTCACTGCAGCGCATTGGGACTACGTCACCATTGGGCCGGTCGAATTACCGCGCGGCTACGCACACCTCGAATTGCGGCCTGCCCGCCCCGGCCTCATGGTGAGGCGGTTGCTTATCTTCCCCGATAACCCGGGCGCCGAGGCCTATGCGCGCGAAATACTCCTGGGCGAAGAAGTGCAAGAGCAGCAACAGGAACGCGAAGAAGCACTCGAAGCGCTGGGATACATCTGAGCCCCCGCCGATTCGCGTGGCCGCGCAGCGGCTCGATGTCCGCTTCCATGGCGCAGTCGACACGGCGCCCTAACTGGTCCGGCAACCGCCATAGCCGGGTTTCGCCGGTACGGGTGTAGTACTCGAACTTGAATTCCTTTGTGCGCAGCACATACGAATGATGAGCGCCATAACCGATGTTGCTGAAAACATACTCGTGCGGGGCCGGTGCGTCTTCATCGCGCAAGGCCTTCACAAGGCTGCTGCCCTCGGTGAGCATGTCCACCTCGACATCGAGAAAGTCAAGCAGGGTAGGCACAATGTCCACATTCATGCCGAGGCGATCGAGGCGCCGCCCTTCTGGAATGCCGGGCCCTGCCATGACAAGCGGCACACGCAACACCTCGTCGCTCGACAGCCCTGGTGGGTGCCCAAAGTATTTGCCATTCTCCCCCAAGACATCGCCGTGGTCCGAGCTCACGACGATGATCGTATTATCGAGTTGAAGGCGATGTGCTGCGCTCCCAATGGCGCGGGCAGGCGGGGGTTACAGGTAACCCAAAGCCTTCAGTTCGTCCTCTTGTTCCTGATCGAGTTCCAAGGCCTTGCCGGGCACGTCGACCTTGCGAAAGCGGGGTTCGGCCCATTCCCGGGCGCGTTTCATTTCCTCGCGCATCGTCGCCGTGTCGGAATTGATCAGGTTGTTCTGTTCACCGGGGTCTTTGTTGAGGTTGTACAGTTCGTTAGTATCGTCCGAGGTCTCGAAAAACTTGTGATGGCCGTCAAAAATCGTCCGAACGATTCGGTTAAAGCGGTGCTTGCGATCTTTATGATACAAGTCGATAGCACGAACGTAATAGAGCTCGGCCAGGGCCGGGTGGTTGCCCGGCAGGTAAGGATATTTCTTCTCGTGCGGAGCGGCCAGAACCTTCGGTAGCCCCTGCAGGATGAGCCGGGGAATGTCGACGGACGTGACGAGCGCATCTTCCACCTTGGATCCCTGTTGTCCGGCAGCCTTGATCAGGAGGGGCACCCAGATTTGCTCCTGATACAGGCAGTTGCCATGGTTGGCGAAGTGGTGTTCGCCAAAACTTTCCCCGTGATCCGAGGTGATAACAATGAGCGAATTCTCGAAAAGGTCATGCTGGCGCAGCCAATCGAGTAATACCCCAATGTGTTCGTCCGCATTGCGTACCCCGTTCAGGTATTGCCGGTGTACTTTGCGCGCAAGCTCTTCGGGAATGGGGCCTTTGCCATCCATGACCGCGTTGTACAACTTCGTGTGCAGTTTTTCGTTCGTGTCGATGCCGTTCGGAAAAAGATCCGGCTGCGGCTCCAGATTGTAGGGGCGGTGGGCGTCCATGTAGTTGAGAAAAAGAAAGAACGGCTTCTCCTGGTGCGCATCGATCCAATCGATTGCATCCTGGGTGACAGCCTCCCCATATTTGCGTTCGATGATGTAATCCTGGAACCCGCGATGGAAGCCGAAGCGGTGTCCGAGATACGTATTGGCCGTGCGTGCTCCGGTCGTGTAGTCCATCATACGGAAGGTCTCGGCCAGGGTATCCAGATCTTCCGGGATTTTCGACTTGTAGTTGCGCTCGTCCGGCTTGATAGGATGGTGGCGAACACCATGCTCAAGGGAATGGCGCCCGGTGAAGTACGTCGCGTGCGTCGGCAAAGTCCAGGAAGCTGTCGCAATCGAATGCGGGAAGCGCGTCGCAGTCTCCGCGAAACGGTCGATGTTTGGCGTGGTGGGGCGTTGCTGGCCGTAACAGCCCACGCTCTGGGCGCGCAGTGTGTCTACGACAATGAAAACGACGTTGGGCGCGGCGCCCTCCTTGGGCCGGGCTACGGCCGCTTCAATGTCGAATTCTTCGTCCGCCGCCCACGGCGCGCCGGCCCTATCGCTGCCGGGACCATGGCCGCGCGCATCCTCGCTGCATGCATACAGGACGCCGGCCGCGACCAGGAACAGGACGCTGGCCGCGACCAGAAAGACAGAACTGATCCCCCGTTTTGGTATTGGATGACTTGGCATGGGTTGAAGTTACCTCGTGTTGTTGGTGGCTGCAGCGGAAACCTGCGCAACAACAAGGTCATCCCGCGTACTGAAACAGGAAGGCATCGTAGGCACGGCCGAGCAGGGTGTACTTGTCTTTCACGTAGAAAGAACGAACGTAGTCGTTGAACGCGGCGAATTCATTGAGCAGGTCGAAGAATTCATCCATGTAGACGTAATCACCGGGTTCGAGATAGGGGTGCATCATACTGAGCACATAGAGGGCGCTCGAGTAGATGTCGGAATCGATATTGATGACCTTTAATCCCGAAGGCGGATTTTCCTTCAAGAAACCCGGCAGGATATCCTGGAAGAGGCCGCGGTGCAGGGTGACCCGCGGGTCCGAGGTCTGCGGGGCGCTCGCCTTCATGGCGCCTTGGGCCTGGCCCCCACCAATGCCGTTGGCACCCCAGTAGGGCACCCAGTCTTCCGGCAGGCCCTCGAAGGTGTCAAAACCGTGCAACTGGGAGTCCGGGTGGGTCAAAGCTTCGGTCATCCAGCCCAGCGACATGCCGTGCCGCACGCCGAATTCGAGATAGGTCACTGGTTGGTGCCCCACCCGTTCGCCCAGCCATCGCAAGAGCTTCTCCTTCGCGGGGTGCATGTCCGACTTGTCTTTCGGGCGCAGCCGGCCGTCTACAAAGCTCTCTTCCGGGTTCTTCTCGAACGTGGGAATGTTGTCCCAATCCTGCTCCTGCCAGAACTCCTCGAAGGAGTACCAGCCGTGCGCATAGTGGGCGCGCAGCAATTCTTCCCAGGTTCGGCCGGAAGGGTCCTTGCGCTGCAAGCGCGCTTCATCGACAATGATCATAACGTCGTCCCTTTTGCCTTATCCTCTACGCAGTCCATGGCAGATAATTTCTGGCGACGGTCTTCTCTTGCGTCAAGAGCCGAATCATAACAGGTGATCAGTTTTCGTGCAATAAGCAATGAATCGCTTAGCAAAGAATTGAGAATCGAACGCATATGCTGTCTGCGGTTCGTTGGCAAGCGGCTATTGCGCATCTTCTGCGCGCACAAACGGCCAGTCATCCCAGAGAGTACGCATCGTATATTTGTGTAACTTTGCTCGTTAAGAAGATCACGCAGGGGGCGCTGGCGGAGTCCTGAGCCTTTGTCGAGAAAACGGTCGAGCCGCAGCGCAGGCACGCTATTGAGAACCAGATTCCCCGGGCGTACCTCTTCGCCTTCAGCAACAAGAAACTCGTGGAACGGGCGCGCCGGGCGGGCACCGAAATCATCGACGCCGCGGCATTTGTCCGCGTCCGAATGGGGACTAGGTGAACATCGCCTCGAATTCGGTACCCGCGACGGCTTGCTTCAACTCGTCGTAGTTGCTCAGCGCCTCGCGCAGGTTGTCCTTGGTCACCTTGCGCACACGCACGGTGTAGTCCGACCTCTCCACGCCAAGGAAGTCGCAGATGTCCCCAAGCACACGGTCGGGTCCGCCAAACACGTCTTCGTAGCGCACCTTGATGGTAGGCAGCCCCAGGCTTTCCACGTACGCTCCGAGTTCCTGCTGCAAGCTCGTCATGCGATAGAGGAGTTTAAGAAACTTCTCGGTCGAAACCTCCAGCGGCGGCACGTCGGGATCGCCTTCCAGCCGGTTCAGACGGCCGACCTGCTTCTGCAGCACCTGCGAATTGAGTTGGGAGACCGTCAGCTTCACCATGTTCCGGCGGGTATTGTGAATAATCGCGGCATTCTGCTCGCGCAAAAGCTGCGCGTAGGCCTTCGGATTCCCGAGGTCGTAGAGCTTTGTCTTGAAGCCTACCGCCTTGATTTCGGGCGGGCGCGCTTTTTCGAAGTGCTCGAGGGTCCACGCGCGCTGCGCTTCGTGCAGTTCCGTCAAACGTTCCGGGCTCGCATCCTCCGGCTTGGCAAGACCGGCATCTCGCCGTATGATGCCGGGCACCTCGCCCTCCATTACGATAGCATCCTGCGAGTCAAGGGCCTGTCTCAAGAAGCTGCTGCCCGTGCGTCCCTGAAATAGCAGGACAAATTTCCGCGTCATCTCATTATCCCTTCCTGCCCAAACAAGGCTGTCGCACGGCACACCGAGTGATAACCGTTTCGTTCAATGAGCAATAAGTCGATTGCATTCCCTGGCGGCGGCATGTTGGCTACCAACTATTCCCCGTTCTTCACCTCAACGAGCCGCCAGTCGTCCCACAGGGCGCGGGTGGGGTACGCGCCGTCATCGATGGGACCCTTCACGGCAATGATGACCTGTTGTTCGCTTTCCGTCTTGAAGCGCAACGTGTATTCCGTATAGCCGTCTTTCGGCGGGAAGACTTGCGAGGCCAAGGCACCCGCAGGTTCCCCATCAGCGCCCTGGGCATAGACTATGGCCCGCGTCGTGGCACTGCCCAGTGTGTCTAGTTTTATGCTCAACTCATAGTAAGTATGTGCCTGTAGTCCCGTTACCACCGTGTGAAATACGTTGAAGGGATTTTCGACCTTGTCCGATCTGGGCCAGTACTCTTCTACGGTATGTGTGGCCTCCGCACCGCGAGCGTCTTGCATGAGGACCAGTCCCGCATCGCGCAGCAAATTCACCCCGAATCCTGCGGGCGCCGCTTCGCCGGGCACCCACTGCTCGAAGGAACCATTGGCGATGAGATTGTCTTTCCCGGCTTCCGGTGGATCATAGCGGAACACCGTGTCCTCAGGCTCGGTCACGGGGGCTACGCGCCAGTTGTCCCACAAGACCTCGCACGGATACTCTTTGAGGGGGTTCGGCCCGCGGGAGACCAGGCGGATCCGGCTGTATTCGTCTGTTTGCACCGAGGCGCTGAACGTGGCGTAGGCTTCCCCGCTGCTTATCTCGAGCGCATCCGCCGGCACATACGTCCCGGCATCGTCACCAAGGTAAACGGCCAGATACGCCGTGCCTTCCGTCAATACCTTCGCGTCCACCGCCACCAGGTACGTGCTCTCTTTGCGCACCACCGCCTCGAGCGTGAAGCACGCGTCCAACGAAATGCCCCAATCGCGCGATGTCCACGCCTGCTTCACGGCCATGCTGCCGTCGCTCGCATCGCTCGAACGCTCGATCGATGACCGGTCCCCTTTGCCGTCCGGCGCACTCAACACATGCTGCGGCTGCGGGGCTCCTGCGTAGTAATTTTCGAAAGATCCATTTTCAAGAAGGTTTTTCTTCGACGGCGCATAGGGCCGCGCCGAAATTACCCGCATTTCGCCCGCGCCCGGCTTGTCTTTTACCCTGGCATCTTCGCCTGAGCAGCCTGCACTGGACACGATAAAAGGCGGCAAAGCACAAACAATCAGCAAAACTGTGGGACGCCACATCGTGGCCATAAAGCATTTTCGCACCGTGTTTCTTCTCCTTGCGCATGACGCAAAAGACAACACATTCGCTTGCACGGGAATCGTGAGCCATTGATCGCCTACGCCAGCCGATACGCGAAAGATGACAACGACAGACCCTGCTGCAACACCTGCAACATCCGCCGTGCCCACAAGAACCGGCGTAACTGACCCGCAGGCAACGCGTTAACGGGACGAAGCGTACAAGCCCCCCGGCGCCTGCCTTCTTCCTGCACCCAGCGCGCGGTAGACGTTTCGCGCGCACAGTGAATCCTAACAACGCTCAAATTGTCAAGCAGGCGGTGCCACGGGGACTGTTACGGCGGGTCATTGCCGGTCCCAGTTCCGGTCCCGCGCGAAACAAGCCAGGCGATATGCTGACGGCCCGAACGGCCAAGACAAGATGGCCCAGTGCAACGCCCTGGGAAAGTATCTGCAAGCAGCACTGCCGACCAGGCCGCAAAAAAAGAAACGCCGGAGGGCGGAACAGGGTTCGCGCTCCGGCGTGGTTTACGCACGGGCAGATTGGTTTGCGGCGTTTACACCTGGCCAGCCAAGTAGCCGATCATATTGGCCACCGATGACGTTACAGGCGGGGTACCTCCGGTGGCGCTTTCCTCATAGCGCACGAAATCGACGTGCCCGTCGAGATACAGCACGTTGCAGCCGCCGGGTACGTGGTTAAAGAGGGGCACGCCCGCGCCCTGTCCCAACAGGTCGAACATGATGAAGACGGTGCTCTGGGCCTGAGACGTCTTCGCCGGGTCATTGATGTCGGTGATCAGGAAACGCTCGATACCTTCCCGCAGGCGGTAGATGGTGCTGCCGCCACCATTGCCATAGGTGGGATACGCGGTGTCACTCAGATCACGGTCTTGGTCGACTTCCTTCTGCACGGGGTGCCCGCCGGTGTCAGATAGAAAATCCAACAAGTCTACGCTCTCCGCAAAATCCTGAAGGCCGGCGCCCAGTTGTATTGGTACCGGAAAATCGCCCACGGACGTATCGGCAATCTGGGTGACCAAGTCACTGAGCATCCCGAAATCGTTTATACTCGTATTGCCCCGGTCGATACCATCAAACACCCAGCCCAGGTAGGCGTAGCTCATGGCGATGTATTCCGGTTGATCGAAGATCATGGGCTTACCGGCGTACCGATGGTCATCGTCGTGAAAGACATCCTCAGGTCCCTCATCCCCGTCCGAAGGGCATAACATGATCATCGGGTCGGTCAGGTACTCCGGATAAATGGCGCCAACTTGGGGTCCTGCAGCAAGTCTGACGCCGTTGGTATCGGTATCCAGCACCTGCATGGGGGGGAAGCGCTCGCCGGGGTCTTCGTTGACGTACATCTTGTAGACGAGGCCCCACTGCTTCAGGTTGTTCTGGCAACTTGCACGCCGGGCCGACTCGCGCGCACGGGCAAGCGCCGGCAGCAGAATGGCCGCCAGAATGCCGATGATGGCAATGACGACCAGCAGTTCGATGAGGGTAAAGCCGTGTTTCTTTCGCATGATGTAAGACTCCTTCGCGTTTGATGAATGCGGTTTCCAGATGCTGCGCCGGCAGCGAACGCCGACACATGAAAACCATACTACAGGATGGCATACCTCCGCCAATTTGTCCAGAATTTTTAGAAATACCGGAATATGCGGATGGTGCCGCAACCTATCGCAGCGCCCGTTGCATGGCCTCGATGGCCCGGGCTATGGCGCGGCGTTTCTCGAGGAGCACCGCCGGGTCACGGGTGAAACCGGTGAGGCTGGGCACAATCTCGCCCAGGTTGCGCGCTTCGAGCGCCCGTTCACGCAGGGCGTCATGGCCGCCACGCTCGGCGAGGCGGCCGTGCAGGGCGTCGAAAAGGGCCAGGTAATCGTAGTCCTCGATGCCGTCGCGGATAATCTCCCAGCGCACGCTGTTCACAGGGCCGTCCGCGCCGGGGTAAACGAGCAGACCGTTGCCGTTGACGGGCGTCACATCGAGCTGGTTTTCATAGGGGTTCTGGCCGCCGGCGTTCGCGTTTATCCCGAAGTAGTGCAGGCCGGTGATATTCATGACCCATGCCTGCCAGAACAGGGCCCGGTGTTCGATGCCCGCAAAGTCGAGGAAGAAGTTTGGGTAAGGCCGCGGCGGCGCGTGGTGCACATACCACCAGGCCTCATTGTCGCCGGCGGCCCGGGCGAGCACTTCGCCGCCGTTCGCCGTGTCGAGCACGCGCGTATGCACGGCCCAGATGTCGAGCCCCTCGTGCAAGAACGGCTCGAGGCCCTGGGTGGTGACCATCATGGGGATGCCGGGGGCGGCGTCTTCCCAGGCTTGCATGCGCTCGAGAAGGCGGGTCCATGCGCCGGGCGCCGGTTCATTGGCGAGGTGGACAAAAGCGCGCGATTCGAGGCCGTGCTTTTCGATGAAGTCCGCCGCCATGGCCAACTGGTCAGGCACTTCAAGCAGTGACGCAGGCACGGCGAAGGTGGTGGCGCCGGCCGCGCGCAGGGTTTCGAGGCGGCTGGCGTAGGCATCCAGCGCGTCGTCATAACGGGCGTGCTCACGCGGCAGGGCGGCAGCGGGCCGCAGGGTAACACGGTGCGCGAAGGCATTGTCGCGGTATGCGGCCTCGAGGACAGCCGGTTCCGGGTCGCCGCCCTGGGCGCGTGCACCGGCCAGCGCGGCCTCACGCGAAAAGCCGAAATCCGTTTTGAGGTGGGGCGTGTCGGGCAGGGCAAAGTCGTAGACCTGCACCTCGAGGAACACCTCGATGGGGTCGATGCCGGCAGCGTGCAGTTCGATAATGCCCGAGTAGGCGCCGGGCGCGGTGGCGGCCGAAGTACGCAGCGTGAACCACAGCGGCGTGGTCCGGCCAGCCGGCAGCGTGATCGGGCCTTCAACCGGAACGAGCACATCCGGCCAGTCGCCGGTCGCCCCTTCAAAATAACTGGGCACGCGCACCGGCACGCAATCCACGCGGTAAATGGCGATATCCGCCGCCGGGATACGCGCATCGCCCTCCACTTGGGTGAGGTCGTTCACACGCACCTCCATGCCGTAGACATCGTCGTCTCCGGCAGGCCGCAGAGCAAGCTGAAACGACTCCGCCTCGTTGCGCGCGAGCGCGATTTGGGCCGTGTTGTCGCGCGCAGCATCCGCATCGGCCGCATCCCCCGGAAACACCTTCTCGAGCGCCGGCGCGAACCAGCCGCGGATCGGGCCCGTGACCGCAAGCGGATGGTCGTGGCTGCGCGGCCCCCGCTCGAGGGCATAAGGTGCATCCGTCCATGCAGCAAAGTCGGTATCTTCCCCCGCACCCACCGTGAACTGCGTGTCGATGCCCCCGTGGGGCGAACGCGATTCGCGGCCGAGAAAAACGGTTTCACCGTCCCGCCGGAGCTGGGCGAGAAATTCGTAGGCGCCATCGCCGGGGGCGGTCCAGTCGTACGTACAGCGTGCGAGGCGGTTTGGCGTAATCGAGAAACGCTTGGGTTGCAGCTCCCAGCGGCGGCCGTTTTCCGCGACGACGACCGCAAAGATTTCCGTGCTTTCCATGGGCCGTGCGGCGGATAGCAACGCGGTAAGCTGGCCAGGTTCATAATCGAGCTGCAGGGCGAGTTCGTCCGTCGCGAAATCGACCTGCGTGAGGCCGCGCACGGCATTCACCCGGTATACCGTTTCCCAGGCATCGCCGGCTTCAAGGATAAACGGCGCGAAATGCGCCCGGAACCCGGCCTGGTGCGCCTCGGGTTTCCAGGTGGCGCGCACAGAATGGAGCTGGTCCGCGTTGAACACGCCGTACACCGTTTCCGCAGCGTCCGGATCCGTGACCGCGGCCCAGTTGCGCGCGGCGGGATAGTAGGCGGTGCGGGTCACACGGCGCACCCCGTCGACCGTGGGCAGCGTGAGCCGGTCATCGGCGGTCAGCTCGCCGCCGGGCGCGGCGTTATTCTGCACCCAGGGCGTGACCCACTGGCGCTCATCGCCCTTGTTCTCGACCTGCCACAACACGCGCACGGCCGCCTCGCCCGGCAGCAGCTCGAGCCGCTTGGTCACCTCGAGCCCGCGGATGTTCGGCCCGTCGCACTCGTAGGTATGCACGAGCACCCGGCCGCCGTCGGGCTTCATGGGTTGCCGATCGATCTGGGCGTTGAGGCGCCGGTTGGGCACATAGTAGCTGCCAATCCCGAACCCTTCGAAGAGCAGGCCGCCATCGCCGGCCAGGTTGCGCCCTGTCGCGGCAATGGCAAAGCGGGTCAACAGCGCCCCCTGCGCCGGATCCACGGTGGTATGCACGTAATTGCCCTCGAACACGACCGCCTCGGCATCGGGCGCTGCAGCCGGTTCCGCATCGGCATCAGCCGGTTGGGCGGCGAGGAACGGGGAAGATACGGCGAGCAACACCGCGAGCGCGATCACGATTCGATACATGAGCTGGTCCTTTGGGTGGCGTATGGCGGCTTTCCGGGGACAAATTGTACATGACCATGCGCCGGGATGTCTTGCCGGCCGCGTTCCGTAACGACCCTTGCCAGCCTGCCGCCGGCCGCGGCCGCTCGCCCCTGATCCGCACGGGCGTGCTGGATGGCCCGGGAAATTGGGTTGCTTTTGTACGGCCTATATGGGTAGAGTTTTTCAGTAAGCATACGTTCATGCGCAGCAGACGCACGGGCTGCGCCAGACGCCGCAGCAATCCGCCGCGCAATGACGGCGTCCGGACGCGGGTGTGGGGAGCCGCGGCACGTTTACCCAGGTAGTGCCGCGGCGACGTTTAGAAATGGCACATCGCGGCGAACGGGGAGTTTCATGAGAAAGAAGGCCGAACCCAAGACCAAGCCGGCGCCGAAGTCGAGCCGCAACTATCCCTGGACCGAGAAAGTGGGGGATCGCGAAGTCACGTTCCGCCTCATGACGCCCGAGGATCGCGACGCCCTGCTGGTGTTCAGCCGCGCGTTGCCCGCGGAAGACGTGATGTACCTGCGCAAGGACATCACGGCGAACGAGGTGCTGGATGACTGGGTGGATAAGCTCGAGCGGGGCGCGACGATCACGGTGCTGGCCGAAGATGCGGAAGAAGGCATCATCGGCTATGGCAGCCTGCACCTGGATCAACTCATGTGGACGCACCATCTTGGCGAAATACGCGTGGTGCTGGCCAAACATGCGCGCGGGCTGGGGCTGGCGAGCAAACTGGTCAATGAAATGTTCCAGATAGCGCGCGAGCGCGGCCTGCAACGGCTTGTGGTGAATATGCGCCGCGACCAGACCCATGTAAAGCAGATGCTCGAGAATCTCGGCTTCAAGGCGGAAGCGCTCCTCACCGACTGGTTAATGGACCAGAACGGGGTCACGCAAGATCTGCTCATCATGTCGTGCCATGTGAACGAGGTGTAGCAGGCCGTGCCGCGTCTTCCCTTCCGCCGGCGCGCAGGACTGCCCCCCCGATCCGGCGCACGCCGTGTCTACGGCCGGCTACAACGCCGTTTCTTCCTCGCGGGCACGGCGCGTAATCTCGACGTACTGGGATTCTTTCACCGCAGCGGCATCGCGCAACTCACGGAACGCCGCATCGAAGTAGTCCGCCAGAAGGTTCATGTCATCCGCCACAACCTGATCGCCCACGAAAGTGATGCATAGCTTCTGGTCGTAGCTGGTAATGGCAAGGTTAATGCCCATCTCGAGGGCGACGGGCAGCGTGGGGTACATGGCCGTGAGCCGGTGCCCGCACACATACAGCGGTATCTGCGGGCCGGGGACGTTGGTGCAGATCAGGTTGGCCGGCGGTACGGGGCCCGCCAACCGGTCAAGCAGGGTTTGGACGCCCGGCTTGGCCATGGCCCGCAGCGATGCATGCTGCAACAGCGCCGGCGCGCCCTGAAACACGTCGAACATGAGGCTGATGGCGTCGGCCACCTTGGCCTCTTTCAATTCCCGCATCCGCACGCTGGTGGCCTGCAGCCGTTCGACGGCGCTGCCGGGCATGAGCGGCACCTCGACGGGCATCAGCGAAATGTGGTTGCCCAGGGAGGCACGCTCGGTTTCACGGCGCACATTCACCGGCACGAGCACGCGCAAACTCGGCGGTATCCGCCTTTCCTGCCGGCGCACCTTGTGCAGCTCGCGCACGGCGCTGCTGAGCACCGTGAGGATCACGTCGTTCACGGTACCCCCTACAACCGCACGAATGGCGCGTGCATCGGCGAAGGCATAGTCGCGCCAGAGAAGAATACGCTCGCCGGATAGCGGTTTGTTAAAGGGCATGCGCGTATAGGGCAGGAGAAAACGCCCCATGGTCTCGCTGAATTTCTTGACGTTCCGCAGAATATCCCTGCGCTCGAACCCGCGTGCATAGGCGGCGGCACTGCGCTGCCAGCGCGTCCAGTGGCGCACACCCTCGATCATGTTGTCCCACAGCGCATCGTACATGAGCTGCCCGGTGTCCGGCAGGGGGCCAGGCTTATAAGGCGGCTTGCGCGTCTTCGGCGGATTGGGCACGACATCGAGCAGTACGAGCGCCAGGCCGATACCCGCCACACCATCGACCATGCAATGATGCACCTTGACGACAAGGGCCGTGCGCTTGCCGGTGAGGCCCTCGACAAAGTATATCTCCCACAGGGGCTTGTTGCGGTCGAGGGCGCCGGTGAGTATCTGCCCCGAGAGTTTGCGCAGCTCTTCATCCGTGCCCGGTGCGGGCAGCTTGAGCCGGAAGATGTGGTTGCGAATGTCGAAGTGCGGGTCTTCCTGCCACACCGGGTGGCCGATATTGAAGGGAGGGATGAGCGCGCGTTGCCGGTAACGCGGCACCATGTGCAGCCGGGACTCGAGGGTCTTCACAAATTGTGCATAAGGCAATCTCCCCTCGAACAGGCACACCGCGCCCACATGCATGGGCTGTTCCTCCGCCTCGAGGTACAGAAAGAACGCATCCATCGCCGAGAGCCGCTGGCTCAACTTTCCGTTGCTATCCGGCATATTCCTTGTCTCCCGCGCTTCGCCCCCCGCGAAGGGGGAATTGTTCGATTATACCGAACGAGTTTGGAATATCACAAGGGTTGGTGGTACGCTCACTTAGGAGCCCGGGGCGCTGGGCGCGTGGATGCGGTGTCGTTGCAAAGGTGCGCGCGACCGGCGCCAGTCTGCTACAATTGCATGGGTTAAGGCGCATTTTGTTGAGGAGATACCTGAATGGCAGTACGCGGTGCAGTCGCCTCGATTGAGGAACCGCAGGGAGTCGGCATTGCCTTTTGGCGGGAAGCCTTCAGTGCGCTCGACTACCTCAAGATGAAGGCTTCCCCCGTCTACTACGGCTTCAATGTGCCGCACGGCAACGGGGAACCGGTCATACTCGTGCCGGGGTTTCTCGGGTGTGATTTCTACCTGCTCGAGTTATACCTGTGGTTGCGGCGTATCGGCTACCGCGCGTACATGTCGCATATCGGGCAGAACGCCGAATGCCCCGACCTGCTCATACACCGGCTGATGGGCACGGTGAACCGCGTCCACGCAAAAAACGGCCAACGGATCCATTTGGTGGGCCACAGCCTGGGCGGCGTCTTGGCCCGGGGCATCGCCGCGCGGCGCCCGGACCGCATCGCGTCGGTAATCATGCTGGCCGCCCCATTCCGCGGGGTGCGGGTAAGTCCCTGGGTGCACCGTACCATCGAGCATGTGCGCAAGCGCATTCACGGCCGCCGGTGCCGCGGCAAGCAATGCTTCACCACCACCTGCGCGTGCGGGTTTTCATGTACCATGCGCTACGCCTTTCCGCAAAACATCCCCCAAACTGCGGTGTATACAAAAAACGACGGCGTCGTGGACTGGCCGGTCTGCATCAACAACGACCCGGAAACGGATGTCGAGGTAACAGGCTCGCACATCGGGCTCGTGTGGAATGCCCAGGCCTACCGGGTCATCGCGCATCGCCTCGACGCGGCCTGTGAACACCAGCGGAAAGCCGCGCAGGCAGCAACGGATGCGCGCGCACAGAAGCGCAAAAGCAAGATCAAACGAAAGGCCGCGGACAAACAGGCCCCGGCCGGGAAGAAGGCGGCAACAACCCCCCGAAGAAAGAAAACGACGCAAGACACCGCCACCAAGCCCACGGCCGGCAAGGGCCCGGCACACAAAGCGCATCGCAAGACCGGCGCCGATGTATTGCCGAAGCCGCCCACCGCCCACAGCGGCACGGCGCGCAATGCGCATAACCTGCCGCATACCGCACCGGAAAACGACACCCCATCCGATACCGCCGGCACCACGAGGACCCGGCACTAGGCCCCGCGGCCATAAGGGCCGTTGCTGCTCTTTGAACCCGACAAAAAAGCGGCCGCCGTTCTTCTCCTGCCCATGTAGCGGGTTTTTCAACGACAAGTACAGGTGAGCAAAACGGGACGGACACGAGCGAGTCCACTTGTTGCTTCACATTTCATGAGCCTTTAGCCGTTTGCCGTGAGCCGTGATGCGGCGCACTTGTTTCACCAATCTGTTCCGTGATAGCGAATACCAGCGTGCGATGGGGATAGCCATGGTGTTGGCGCTACTTTGGACTGCGGTGGCTTGCCATCGCTTTTGCGCGCGGGGGCTGAAGTGCGTGCGTTTGTCCAAGGCGGGAGAACAACCACCGTACGCAGTCGCCAGCGGTGTCCTTGAATCCTTGTCGGCTCGTGCGCAGGACACTTGGGCCGGAGGCCGCGAAGCCCTTTTTCTCCCGGCTTGCGCGCCAGCGTTTACACACGGTCTTCGCGGGAAAAGCGGCGGCAAGCCACCGCAGTCCAAAGGGCGCATACATCGTGAGTCATAGCGATAACGTGTGGGCAAGAACCGCTACCCGCGCCGATACGGGGGGGCTATGAAGACCACTATCTTGGGGTTTTATGTCCAGTTTCGGCTCGCGGGGACGCTCGCCCTCCCTGGCGGCTTGCGTGGCGTTTCGGCTCGCGGGGACGCTCGCCCTCCCTGGGGCCTTGCGTGGCAAAGTCCACCCACGGGCTGTAAGGCGGTTCTCGTACACGTCTGTCATTGCTAGCACGGGCTTACAGGCCTCAAACCTCATTCGTTCCTGCAACTGCGCCCTCTATAGCCCGAGCCGGTGCGCCACGTCTTCGTAGCCGGGGGCCTGCGCATAGAGCCGCTCGAGATCCTTGCGCGCCCGGCGGCCGTTGCCGAGGGCCTCGTAGACCAGGGCACGCTCATAACGCAGTGCGCGCAGGAGATCGCCGGGGCGATCCTTCTTGCGGCGGAGCGCGGTGGTGAGCGTGTTGCGGGCAGCATCGAGCAGGCCGAGGCCGCGCAGGGCCCGCGCCTTGTACAGCAATAGGGCGGCGTGTATGGGTGTCTCGTTGTCGACACCCTCCGCGAAATGCACCACGCGCTGGCACATGTCCGGATCGTCCGGCTTCGCATCCAGCAGCACCTCCGCGACAGACAACTTCACTACCACGTCGTCCGGCTCGATGCGCAGCAGCCGCTCCAGCGTAGCCACCGCGTCCTTCCATCGCTCGAGCCCCTGGTAGACCTCGACCAGACCGAGCAACACCCCGCGCAAATCCGGGCCGACATGCGCCACCACTTCATCGGTGAGGGGGATGCTCGTGATCGCATCGAGCTGATACTTCGCGAAATACCGGCCCAGTTCCTCATGCTTCTGTGCGGCCGCCGTCAGGCATTGCCCGGCCTCATGAAGCCGTTCCCGTTTCAACGCGAGGAAGCCCGCAAGATAGGCGGCATCGGCAAGGTGCAAGGCGTTTTTCAGGTGTTCGAGGGCTTCCTCCTCGTTGCCGGTGATCATGGCGCGGCAGCCGTCGACCAGGGCCTCTTCGTCAGCCGGGGTGGCGAGCCGCTTGAAAAAGCCCAACGTAAGCCGGTCGTTCACGTCGACCACGGGCGCCTCGGGGGCACCTTCATTGCGTGCGCCAGCGCCCGAAGATTGGCCCCCGGCGAGCCGTTGCGTGTAGAAAAGGCCCGTCCCCGGCAGGCCCGCTGTCGCGCGGTTTCCCCGCGGGCTCACGGTGAACTTTGCCCCCCGCGGCCCAAACGACAACGAGCCGCCCGACTTGCTCAAGTTCATCGTGATGCCCGGCGCAAGGCCTACGCGCCGCCAGAATCGAAAAGCCACGGGAACACCTCCTTGCACCACGCTGTCTCAAAGACATGGCCTCTTTCAAAAAAAACGGTCCCGGATGTTCATGCGCGCATAGCAGCATGAACATTGTTGGGGGGAAGATGCAAACACCGTGAAGGATGACGGACCCGTAGTGTCCGAGACACCCGCAGCCCCTCCCAGAACAACCTTATGGTTATTACTGTGCGGCTGTGCTGACGTCACGAACAGCCGTGTCAGTTAAACATATGTTCATAGTTATTTATCCCTATGGAGCAATGGACACACTTGTTTCGCCAATCTGCCCCGTGATAGCGAATACCTGCGTTGGGAAACGGCCCACGGCAAACGGTTAAAGAAGGGTGCAGTTTTTGTACTACCGCGCTGTTGGTGAAAAAGTGAAGCAAAAAGGG
>CAZMVU010000038.1:0-30124 GCA_964569295.1 uncultured Nitrospirales bacterium | reverse complement strand
CGCTCGGGGACTCGCTCGCTTGTGTCAGTCCCGTTTCGCTTGCTCACAACTGGCACGAAGGAACCAAAACATCGGTAGTAGAAGAACTGCACCCCGTTTAATGCACAAGTTGTCGCGTAAGGCACGGACATTACTTCTTCATTGAAAAAAAGCCCACGGGTAAAAACAGAATGCCGAGGAAAAGAAAAATGCTGGGAGACGTCAAGAAACCCAGGTGTTATCACTTATCCATAATTACTTCTTTTATATTGAATTCGAGCAAGTGTTCATATGCGGGCGCCGATGCTCTCCTTGCGTTCATGGAGCATTCGTTCGACATGCGCCGACTTTTCGGCCACGCGATGGGTCCACGAGTTTTCCCGGGCGACAGCCTGCCGGGCGGTCGTCTTTTCCGGCGTATTGCCTTGCGCAAGGGCGTCGTCTATCGCTGCCACGAATTCCGCTGGGGCGGTGGCGAATTCCAGGACAGCGGCGTAGGGTTCGAGTGCCGGTAAGGGTGTACTCACAATAGGCTTGCCTGTGGCCAGGTATTCGTGCAATTTCAGCGGATAGATGTTTCGGGTCGCCTCATTCAGCAACGCCGGCAGAATGAGCGCGTCCATGGCGCTTAGATAATTCGGCAATTCCTCGATGGTCTTGTGCCCCGTGAGATGTATATTGGGCAACGCGTCGAACGGCGTGCGGTCCATGTCGTGCCGCAGGGGGCCCACGAGCAGGATCGACCAGTCAGGCCGTGCCCGGGCGATATGGAGCACGAGATCGGCATCGAAGCGCATCGGGTCGATCACGCCCACATAGCCGATGCGCGGGCGCTGTAGCTGGCTCACTTCTTCGGGCGCCGTGGGGCCGGACGCGGCGGCTTTGGAGAAATGGACGAAGTCGGCACCGTTGTGCACGACATGCGTCTCGGGGTTGAGGGCGGCGCGCTTCTCCTTGGCGGATTCTGTGTTGGTAAAGACCAAGTCCGCAGAACGGCATAGCGCGCGTTCGGCCCAGCCGAGGACCATTTTGCCGGAAACATGCTTTACGTAATGGGCCCATTCATCGCAGATGTCGTAAATGGTGAGGCGGCGCTGGATGTACGGTATGGCCTTGCTTTGGATGGGCGAGAAGTTCCAAAGGATGGGCCGGCGCCGCATGCCGAGCACACGCATCTGCTTGTGGACCATGGCGGCCATAATGCGCCCGTTGATGCGCAGCGACTGGCGCGCCAGGGGGAAAGGCAACCGGCCGACGGGCGCGAATACGCGGCGCGGGTGATAGACAAAGATGTTCTCGCTTACCTCTTCCAGGTGGGGCGCATCCCGGTAAACGGCGTATGCGGGATCGCGCGGTCTCAGCCAGTAGAGAAACGACCGGGGGGTGTCGACGAAGAGCACGCGGTTTTCGGGTGCAAGCCGTGCCATGATCTGCTGGGGCGCACTCCAGTTGGCGTGCCAGTTCGCATAGGTAAACGCGAGAATGTTGTAGCCTTCCAGCATGGCTGCCTCTTCTGAAGAAGATTATACCGCATAAGGGCGTCCTGATGGAACGTAGCTGTGCGATACGGCGTTATGCGACCCGTACTGCCTCGCACCGCTGCCAGGTCCCTTTGTTGATGTGCTCGAAAACGCGAAACGTGCCGTCGTCGTAGACATGCACTTCGCTGAACGCGCCGCGGATGTCCTCCTTCCGGCGGTGCAGAAAAAGAGCCGGGGTCGTGAGGTGGACAAGCCGTGCGTGATCCGGATCCTGGACATAGCTGAAGCGGTGCACATGGCCCGCCACATAGAGTATATCGCGTTCAGCGCCGGCGAGCATGGCGCGCAGCGATGCGGCATTGCGCAGTTGCCGGCCGGATGAGGTGGTGTAGGCATGTGTGCGGTGCAGCAGCGGGTAATGTCCCGCGACCACAACCGGCGTGTCCGGGGTGTCACGCACGAGTGCCTGTGAAGCCGCCACCTGCGCCGGTGTGATGCGTCCTTTCGAAGACAGGATGTTCGGGGTTACCGTAGGCACGATAATAAGCGGTGTGCCGCCGGGCAGATCGAGCCGGGCCGGGTAGCCCTTCGCTGGCATGTAATCGCCAAAGCAGACCTCGAAGCGTTTCCTGCGTACCGAGCCGAAGGTGTATACATCGTGGTTGCCCGGCATGACCACGACCTCGAGGCCGCGCGCGGCGAGCCCCCGAGTGAACGCCTGGGCCGCCTCGAATTCGCGTTCGGTCGCGGTGGATGTGAAGTCGCCGGTGAGCACGGCGGTGTTTATCCCGAGCGCCGCCACCGCATCGGCATATTCCTCCGCGAAATGCACCTGGAACTCGTGGCGCCGCCGCAATACCACGTTGGCATTGCCAAGCATCCGTTTGTTCAGCAGCTTCAGCGGATTCAGCACCACTTCCCAGAAATGGAGATCGGCAATATGTACGAACCGGTCTTTGAGTACAGCCATGACCATATGGTAGCAGGGGCCGGGGGGGCGGCGCGTCTTTTTTTGCGCAGCCAACGGATGCAGTGCGGCCGTTGGCTGGCGATTTTGCCTGTGGGGCCAGGAAGTCAGTCCGGGGAAAGTCTTGCGTGGACTGTGTAGGGCCGGGCGAACGTCCTCACACGCCAGTAAGCGTGTGTCCCGCTGTAACGCGCTGTAACTTGCCAGCGAAGGGCTACCCCTGCAGGTTCCCGGGCGTGCTGCGCGCGCGTGTGTGTACAGGCGGCGCCCTGGTGTACGGGTGGTGCATGCCGGGAAAGTCGTGCTAGGCTAGGCAGTATGTACAACCTTTGCACAGACCGGTGAGGACGGGTCGGCATGGCACATCATCGCTATATATGGGCCATCGCGGCGGCGCTGCTCGCCATCACGGCCGTGGTCCTCGGGGCGCGCCAGGCCCTTGCACCGGCGCCGCTTGAAGAAGACAGCGTGGCACGGGCGCTGGCCCTGCTCGAAGAGGACCCCTCGGCCTGGGAGTCACACACGCGCGCGGCAATTCGCGCAGCGGCGGTCGCGGTCGAGGCGGGGCGGGTGCGCCATGCGGCGGGCTACTACCTGCTGGGCCTGCAATATGTGCGGGAGAGCAATTACAATGGGGCGGCGGCGTTGTTCAAGCGTGCCATTGCCGCACGGCCGGACTGGAGCTGGCCGTATGTAGGCCTTGGAAACCTGCTCGGCGGGTTTGCATTCCGCCGTACGGAGGAAGCGGTGGCGGCATTGCGCAAGGCGGCGGAGCTCGATCCCGAGTGGAGCCGGCCCCATGACAGCCTCGCCATTATCCTGCGGCTGGCGGAGCGCTATGAGGAGGCGGAAAAGGAAGCCTTGAAGGCGCTCGAGCTGGCGCCGGACAGCGTGGCGACGAATACGAACTATGCGAACCTGCTGGTCAGTCTCGGACGGCTCGATGAGGCGAAGACCTTTTATGAGCGTGCCATCGAGCTTGAACCGGCCCACCCAAAGCCCTACTACAACCTCGCGTGCGTGTACAGCTTACAGGAACAGCCGGAGAAAACCGCCGAGTATCTGTCGAAGGCGATCGACCTGGGCGAAAGCCTGCGTCTCGAGGCGCGCAATGACCCCGATTTCGACCCGGTGCGCAATTCGCCGGAATTTCGCAAGTTGGTCTATGTCGAGGAGTATCGCGAGGACATGCCTTATATCGAATCGGATTCGCCCGCCGAAGAGCCGCCGGCCGGCGCCGCCGGTTGATTGGTGGGCGGGTAGTTGGAAAGCGCGGTATGTACTACGCGATGACTTTCGATGTGGAAGCGCGGGATCCCGGCTGCAATGCACGCACGGGCCGCCTCACGTTACCCCATGGCGTGGTGGAGACGCCCACCTTCATGCCCGTGGGCACGCAGGGAGCGGTGAAAGCGCTGGCGCAGGAAGATCTCGAGGCCCTCGATGTACCGATCATTCTGGGCAACGCCTACCATCTCTATCTGCGCCCGGGTCTCGATGTGATCGAGGCAGGGGGCGGCCTGCATGAATTCATGGATTGGCCACGGCCCATTCTCACGGATTCGGGCGGATTTCAGGTGTTCAGCCTGGGTGATCGGAACAAGATCACGCCGGAAGGCGTGACGTTTCAAAGTCACCTGGATGGATCGAAGCATTGTTTCACGCCGGAAAAGGCGGTGGATATTCAGGGCAGCATCGGTGCGGATATCATCATGTGCTTCGACGAGTGCACGGCCTACCCCGTGGACTATGCCACCGCCGCCGCCTCGATGCGGATGACAGTGGACTGGGCCGCGCGTTGCAAGCGGCGCTGGGAGGCGCGCGAGGCGGTGGATCAGGCGTTGTTCGGGATCGTGCAAGGCAGCGTCTATGAAGACCTTCGGGTCGAGAGCGCTCAGGCCACGGTAGCCCTCGATTTTCCGGGTTACGCCATTGGCGGCGTGAGTGTGGGCGAGACCAAGGACGAGATGTATGCGGTGGTGCGCTGGACCACGCCCCACCTGCCGGAGAACAAACCGCGCTACCTCATGGGTGTTGGCCCGCCGGAGGACATCCTGGCGGCGGTCGAGCAGGGGGTGGATATGTTCGACTGCGTGATGCCGACACGTAATGCGCGTAATGGACAATTGTTCACGTGGGGCGGGCGGATAAACCTGAAAAACGCCTGCCACCGGCACGATTTCGGGCCCGTGGACGCCGCGTGCACGTGCCCCGTATGCCGCCGCTACAGCCGCGCGTATCTGCATCACCTGTACCGGGCGGGCGAGATCGGGGCCTTGCGCCTCAATACTTTACACAACTTGTCCTTTATGCTACAATTTGGGACTCGAATTCGGCGGGCGATTCGGGCCGGCCGATTCCAGGAATTCAAGGGCGCCTTTCTCCACGCATATTCCAGCAGGTGATTGCGCCTTCGTGTATGTTGCAGAAAATCCGAAAACGCGGAGGATAGCTACGTGTGGTGGTCTGAACACGCGAAAGCCGCAGCGGTGGCGTTCAAGGCGGCGGCCAGAAGTGGGGCCGTTGTAGTGGCCCTGATGATGGGCAAGGTGATGTTCTGGGCGGGGCAGGTGTATGCCCAGGCGCCGAACGCGCCCGGTGATCCCGCGGATGGCGGCGGCGGCAACGGCGCGCCCGCGGGCGGCAACGGCGGAGAAACGCCGCCTTTCGGCGGATGCGGCGAAGAGGGCGGGGGCGGCGGCAGCAGCCTCATTTTCTTGCTGCTTATCTTCGTGGTCATGATGTTCCTGCTCTCCTGGCCGCGCCAGCGTGAAGAGAAGAAACGTAAGCAGATGATCAGCGCCCTGCAGAAAGGCGATGAGGTGGTCACCATTGGCGGGATGGTCGGCACTATCCAGAGCCTGGGCGAGGAACACGCCATCATTAAGCTCGATGACGACGTAACCGTGAAGTTCCTGCGCAGTGCGGTGTCGCGGGTGGTATCGCCCGAAGAGAAATCCGCAGACAAAAAGTAGGCGCACCCACCCCGCAACATCGCAATCACCCCCGGCAACCAGGTCCATTCGTACCGGAGTCCCCATAAGATGAAGAAACACCCTTACCGCGCACTACTGATCTGGGCGCTCGTGATCGCGGCCCTTATCAACATCTACCCGACCATTGGGTGGATGACCCTGCCGAGCGACGAAGAATACCAGAGTCTTTCACGCGAAGAACGCCTTGAATACCTGAGCCTCCCGCCCGAGGAACGCAAAGAGGATCCCCGGCGGCCCGAGCCGGGCACCCGCGAAGCACGCCTCGAGAAGTGGCGCATGGAAGACCGCGATCCGGACCGCCGCACGGCGGGAATGCTGGGTCAGCTTTACTATGCTGTGCAGCGGTGGGCTGAGTTTGATAACGAAATGGTCATCACCCTCGGTCTCGACCTGCAGGGCGGTGTGCATATGGTGATCAGCTTCGATTGGCACGATTTGCCGGAGGAGCACATCGAACAGAAGCGCGAGTCCGGCTACTCGGATGCCGACATTCAAGAGGAACTGCAGGAGGCTATCCTGCAGCAGGTGCGCCGGCGCGTGCACGAGTTCGAGGCCCAGGAACCGGTCATTCAGACCCTCGGCGACAACCAGATTCAGATTCAGCTCCCGGGCGAGAAAGACATCGAGCGCGCGGTGCGCCTGATCAAGAAAACGGCCCAGCTCAATTTCCACATTGTAGCCGAGGGCGACGAAGCACGTCCGGTATGGCGCGCGGTCTCCGAAGCGTTCCCGGAATTTCCGTCCTACTTCAACCGTTCGAGCGACATCGCCACCCCGGAACTGCCCGCGGAAAACTACGAGGCCGTGTCGGACACCATTGCCCAGGCCCGGGAACGCGGGATCATCCCCGAGGACAAGGTGGTGCGGTTTTCCTCTCCGCCCAAGCCCGAGGATGATCAGGTATACCGGATTTACCTGCTCGAGCAGGAGCCGATCCAAACGGGCGAGGGCCTGCAACAGGCCATGGCGCGCCCGGACCAGACGGCGGTGCAGGCCTGGCAGATCGCCTTCGCCATGAGCAATCAGGCGGGCCAGCATTTCGGCGAAGTGACCGAGGAGAATATCGGCCGGCGCATGGCTATCCTCGTGGACAATGTGGTCCTCTCCGCGCCGGTTATCCGCGACCAGATCACGACCAGCGGTGTTATTAGCGGCGACTTCTCGGGTGAAGAAGCGCGTGACCTCGCCATCGCGCTGAACTCGGGCTCCATGGCCGTGCCGGTGCATGAGGAATATACGCGCGTGGTCGGCCCGTCGCTCGGCGCGGATTCGGTACGCAGCGGCGTCACCTCGGCGGTTGTCGGTATTGCGTGTGTCGCGGTGTTCATGCTGCTGTACTACCTCACCTCCGGCGGGATCGCGATTGTAGCCCTCGTGCTCAATGCCATTTTCGTCATCGCCGCCATGGCCTATTTCAACCTTACGCTGACCCTGCCGGGTATTGCCGGGCTCATACTCACCGTGGGTATGGCGGTGGACGCGAATGTGCTGATCTTCGAGCGTATCCGCGAGGAGCTGCGCCTCGGGCACTCGGTGCCTGCCTCGATAACCAACGGCTTCGACCGGGCGGCGGTGACCATCCTCGACGCGAACGTAACCACGCTCATCGCCGCACTCGTGCTCATGCAGTTCGGCACCGGGCCTATCCAAGGCTTCGCCGTTGCGCTGAGCATCGGCATTGTGTCCAGTGTGTTCTGCGCACTTGTGGTAACGCGGGCGATGTTCGAGGTCCTCGTGCGCAAAGAATGGTTGAAAAAACTCACCATGCTCGCGATTCTGAAGCCAGAAACGCAGATTCCCTTCATGAGGGGCCGGGTGCCGGCGGCGGGGGTGAGCGTGCTTGTTGTTGCGGTGGGCATGGGCATGTTTATCATGCGCGGGCAGGACAACTTCGGTGTCGACTTTACCGAGGGCACGAATATCGAGGTAACGCTCGATGCACCGCGCTCGATACCGGTGGGTGAAGTGCGTGAGGCCCTCGCCGGCGCTGGCTTCGAGAGTCCCGTGGTGCAGGAGATAGGCGGCGCCGGCGACCAGAATCATTTCCTCATTCGCGTGGGCACCGGTGGCGCTGGCGGCAACGGGGGCACGGAAACGGCCTGGTGGCGCAATGTCGCGCATGCGCAGGCGCCCGAGGAAGCCGCCGAAACGCCCGAAGACGCCGGGGATGCCGAGCCGTCGGATGCCGACACGGATGACACGGGGATCCTCGATGATCCGGAAGACGAGAATACGGGTGTGGTGACAACGGGGGCGGCTGCGGATACTGAATTCATCTCCGTGGGCCAGCGCATCCGGGAGAGCCTCGCTGCGCTTACGCCGAATAACGACATCGAGAACGTGAACGTCGTTGGCGAACAGGACGTAGGTCCGGCGGTGGGCAAGCAACTGCGTTACGATGCACTCACGGCCATCGGCGCAGCGCTCATTTTTATCATCGTCTACCTGTGGTTCCGGTTCGAGCTGCGGTTCGCCGTTGCGGCGGTGATCGCCCTTGCCCACGATGTGATCATCACCGTAGGCCTGTTTGCCCTCACCGGCCGCGAAATCAGCATGCCGGTTATCGCGGCGATCCTCACCATCATTGGTTACTCACTCAACGACACGATCGTGGTGTTCGACCGTGTTCGTGAGGACATGCAACTCTACCGCGGCAAGGGCTACTCCTTCCTCGATATCCTGAACAAGAGCATCAACCAGACCCTTGCCCGCACGCTGCTTACATCCATTACAACCCTGTTTGTTGTGGTGGCGCTTTTCCTTTTCGGTGGCAATGCGATCAACGACTTTGCGTTTGCGCTTATCATCGGGGTGCTCGTCGGCAGCTACTCCTCCGTTTTCGTCGCCAGTTCTGCGGCCTACGCTTGGCAGGTGCTCTTCGGCCGGCTTGAACAGCCGGGCGATACGGGTGAAGGCAAAGGTAAGGGGAAGAAGAAGGCGAAGAAGCAAAAGGCCGGGGAATCCCCCGCCTAGAGCAGCCCTGCAACCACGTTTCTCATGCCGGGAGCGGACAGTGTCCGCTCCCGGTTTTTCGGTTCAGTACGGCCGCGCGCGCACTATAAGGCGTGATCTCCTGTGCAGCACAGGCTGGCCAGCGTGCGCCCTATGGCGGCGTGTAGGTGTTTCCATCTTACGCGGTACTGGCTAAAGGTGTGACGACCGATGGCGCCGTTTCCGCCATACATGCCGCACATGGCGCCCGCCCGGCCGCTTCGGGAGTGTGGGCACGATGCTTGCTCCACACAAACGCAGGCGGCTGCTCATGTAGTTGGAACAGGCGTCTGCCGGACGCTTGTTACCCGATACGGTGGCCGGGAAAGGAACCATGCGCGTTATCGGCATCATAGGCAAGAACGGATCGGGCAAAGACGTGCTCGGCCGATACCTCGAACAGCGCTGCAATATCCCGATGCACGCCGTGGGCGATGCAGTGTGTGCGATTGCGTGCGAGGAAGGCGTTGCGTTGACGCGCGACAACCCGCATCAGATTTCGCGCCGTTATGAGGAGGCACACGGACGCGGTGTCTTTAGCCGCAAGCTCGTGGTAGATGCCTGGCATCTCGGGCATTCGCATGCCGGAGGAAGCGCAGTTTCACCTGGCCACCACGATTGCCCAGGCGGATGTAACGGTGAACAACGACGGTGCGCTTGAACACTTTCACCAGAATATCGAAGAGACGCTGGTGCGTGCGCATCTCGCGTGCATGGCGTTAACGGAAGAATAGCCCTATGAAGATCGTCATTTTTGAGTGCGAATCCTGGGAGAACCCAGTGTTTCAGCAACTGAAAGAGGAACACGAACTGACCTGTGAAAGCCGGCCCCTCACCCGGGAATCGGCAATGGATCACCCGCAGGCCGAGGCAGTGTCGACCTTCATCTACTCGGACCTTAGCAACGACACCCTTGCGCAACTGAAAAACCTCACGCTCATCACCACGCGATCCACCGGCTTTGATCATATCGACCTCGACTACTGCGGCAGGCGCGGCATCACCGTGTGCAATGTGCCGGACTATGGGAAAAACACTGTGGCGGAACATGTCTTCGGCCTGCTGCTTACGATCAGCCACAATCTGTTCGAGGCTATCGACCGGACCCGGCGCGGCGACTTCTCGCCCAAGGGTTTGCAGGGCTTCGACCTGAACGGCCGCATCCTGGGCGTCATCGGCACTGGCGAGATCGGCCTGAGTGTTATCGGTATCGCCAAGGGCTTTGGTATGCGCGTGCTCGCCTGCGATGTGCAGCACAACGAAGCAGCGGCCCGCGAACTGGGCTTCAACTATGTAGCCCAGGATGAACTGCTGCGCAACGCGGATGTTATCACCCTGCACGTTCCCGGCAACGAAAAGACGCGCCACCTCATCGATGGCGCCGCGTTCGCGAAGATGAAAGAAGGGGCTGTGCTCATCAATACCGCCCGTGGCCAAGTCGTAGAGAATCAGGCACTCGTGAAGGCGCTCGCCGAGGGCAAGCTCGCCGCTGCGGGCCTCGATGTGCTGCCGGAGGAACCGGTGATCCGCGAGGAGGCCGAGCTCCTGCGCTCCGTCTACCAGCGGCGGCATAACCTCGAAACCCTGCTTGCCGACAGCGTGCTCATGCGCCTGCGCAATGTCGTGGTGACTCCCCACAGTGCGTTCAACACCCGCGAGGCCAGTGACCGTATCCTCGACACCACGGCCCGGAACATTCAGGCTTTCGCCGCCGGCGCACCACAGAACACGGTGGGCCAGACCGGCGAGTCCGCACGCACCTGACCCGCCGCAGGCTCGCCAACCGCCCCGGGCGTTTCGATAGATGGCGCCACGCCGTCCCGTTTTCCGGACGGCGTGGCGCCGAAATTGGTTCAGGAAGGTGACCTGGGCCTGCGGACCAGGCTCGTATAGTATGGGGCGCTCACCCTAAAGAGAGAACTCCGTAGCGCCTTGGCGAAGGGGGGAGAGTCCCAGCCCCCTGCCACTTCTTGGCCTCGCCTCCCCGGCTTGCCAACAACACGCAACGCAAGCCGGGGCGCAGGCGTTTGCGCGGCAGGCGTGGCGCGCCTACAATAGCGTGATTTCGTGGTTGGCCAACGGGAGGAACACGGCACAATGAAGGGCATCATTCTCGCGGGGGGCGCTGGCACGCGCTTGCATCCGCTCACGCTCGCGGTGAGCAAGCAGCTCATGCCAGTCTATAACAAACCGATGATTTACTACCCGCTTTCGGTGCTCATGCTTGCGGGGATTCGCGAGGTACTTATCATATCGACGCCCGAGGATATGCCGAATTTTCAGCGGTTGCTGGGCGACGGCGCGCAACTCGGTTGCCGGTTCGCTTATGCGGTGCAGCCGGTGCCGAAAGGACTGGCCGAGGCGTTTGTGATCGGCGAGGATTTTATCGGCGGCGACAAGGTAGCGCTCATTCTCGGCGACAACATTTTCTATGCGTCGGGCTTGAGCAAACTGTTGCAGGCGAACAGCGACCCCGAGGGCGGCGTTATCTTCGCCTATCACGTGAGCGACCCGGAGCGCTACGGCGTGGTCGAGTTCGACGACAACATGCGCGCCGTCAGCATTGAAGAGAAGCCGGCGTATCCGCGATCGCATTTCGCCGTGCCCGGCCTTTACTTCTATGATAACACCGTGGTTGACATCGCGAAGAATCTCGCGCCCAGTGCCCGGGGCGAACTCGAGATAACGGATGTGAACCGCACCTATCTGGACCGGGGCCGGCTGCATGTGCGCGCGCTCGACCGCGGTACCGCCTGGCTGGATACGGGCACGTTCCCCTCGCTCATGCAGGCATCGAGCTTCGTGCAGGCCATCGAAGAGCGCCAGGGACTCAAGGTCGGCTGTATCGAGGAGGTGGCCTATGTGATGGGGTTCATCGGCGCGGCCCAACTGCGCCGGCTCGCCGAACCGCTGGAGAAAAGCGGCTATGGGAACTACCTGATCCAATTTCTAAACGAACAGGAAGAAGGCTTCCTCTAGCGGCGCAACGCGTGCGCACCGTGCAGCAGGAAGAGCAGGGTGCGCCTGTTCTTCCCTCTTCAAGGGAGAGTGCGTTACCCGCGTGGACGCCCGCGCTCTCAGGCGCCGCGAATAGGTGGTCCCAGGGAGGGGAAGTGTCCCCGCGATCCGCCGCGAGCCGAGACGCGGCATAAGCCCCCAAGACGGCGATCTTCATAACCACCCCCTATTGGCGCGGGAGCGGGCCTGGCCCACTGGCTGCCTCTATGAGTCATGATGTAGGCGCCCTTTGGAATGCGGTGGCTTACCACCGCTTTTGCGCACGTGGGCTGAAATGCATGCGTTTGTCCAAGGCGGGAGAGAAACCGTACGTACTCGCCAGCGGTGTCCCACGGACTTCTCGAGGCCGGGGACAGTCAGTCACCCTGCGAAAACCGTGACATCTTTGATCTTGATCATATTCCGATACCCGCGCAGCTATGACGTAGGGAAAACGGCTCACGGTAAACGGCTAAAGAATTACTTTCCCTTTTTAATGCGCACGGAACCTTCTCTTGTTACACTGACATTAAGTGTGCAAGACCGCCCGGACCGGCGGCGCCGGTTGGGCAGGTGAATAAAAGAAGGGACTCACCTATGTGCTCTCCGGCTGTTTACCGCATCATGTTCATGCTGCTCGTCGTTGCCGCCGCCACGTTCCTCGGCAACAGCCTGATTTCAACCGCCGCGTCCCCGGCCGAAGCGCCGCCAGCGGATGACGCAGCCGCGGGTGACTCGCCGCCGTTGCGTGTGGTGGGCCGGGTGCCGCTCGAGGGGAAGCCGTTCGACGGCCAGTTGGTGGTTTTTTTCAATCAGCCGCTGGCGACCTTACCGCAAGAAACGGAAACGCCGGCCGTCGTCTTCGAACCGCCGCTACCCGGAAGAATAGCGATCGAGGACAACCACGTGGCTTTCACGCCCTTGCAGGACGCGGCCAGCGAGCACGCGGTCTACCAGGCCACGCTGAATCCGGCCCTTCGCGCCAAGAACGGCGCGGGTTTCGAGGGGGAGGCGCCGTCTTTTCCGCTTGCCACGGCCTCTTTTGTGGTGCAACGCGTGGGTGTTTTGGAAGAAACCGGAACGGCGATGCGGGTCGCGGCGCTCTTCAGCCTGCCCTATGACCTCGATGCCCTGCGCGACCACCTCACGGTCGTGGATGCGGCTGGGGCCGGCGTGTGCGTGGAGGTAGCACGCGGTTCGAGCGCACGCTCGGCGGTGATCAGCGTTCCCTTGTCTGCCGCGCAACCCTGGAAGATTACATTGCCGGCGGGCATCCCAGACGCCTCGGGCACCTTGGAAACACCCGAAGATACCGTGCACCGCTTGCCCGGGTCGGACACGCCGCTCGAGGTACGTGATGTCTCGTGGGCTTCGCGCAAAGCAGGTGGTGCCATCGAGATCGCGCTGTCGAGCGCCGTGCAGCCCGAGGCCTTCACGCGGCGCCTCACCATCACCAACACCCGCACTTCGAAGCCAGTCGACTTCGAGCTGATCAACGGTGAAGAAGCCGCTGACACATTCGTGGCAGCGTTTGACGAGAAACTCACGCCGGGCACGCGCGTGCGTGTGACAATCGAAGAAGGGTTGTACGCGACCGACATGACCTCGCTCCCGGATACGTACCGCAGTGCCATCGCGTATAAGTCATCCGACGGCGGCGACAAGTCTGTGCGCATGAGGTATGCGCATTGGCATAGCAAGGGGGTCGAGGGCCCGGCCGTCTATCTCAGCGTTTCGGCGGACCCGGGCGCGCAGGCGCTCGAGGAACACCTGCATGCCTCTCCGCCGGTCGAGAACCTGCGCGTTAAGCCGGCGGGTTATGGCAGCCGCTACTATGTCTACGGCGACTGGAAAACGGGCGAGGCGTATGAACTCGTGCTCGAGGCGGGGATTGCGGATCGGACGGGCGAACATGAGCGGGAAACGCCGCAATCCTATGCGCTGGGTAAGCCGCCCAAGGTAGCGAGCGCGCGTATCGACTATGCCGGCAAGTTCTACTTCCCGCGGCGCGGCGGCACAGAACTCGCCGTGGAAAGCCGCAATAAGGACAACGTGGAACTGAGCGTGCACCGGCTCTTCCCGTCGAACATTGCGGTGGCCCTGGACAGCCTGAACCGGGGGCGCGGCAGCCACACCTTCGACAAGCGCTGGAGCGAGCGCCTGACCGAGAAGGAAATCCCGGTCGCGAACACACCGGACACGATTGTTACAACACCCCTCGATCTCAATACGCTGTTCGAGGCGCCCTGGCGCGGTGTGTTCCGCATTACGCTCGAGCAGCACAGCGGCGGGCAATTGGTCGTGTGGACCGACCTCGGCGTCATGGCGCACTGGGAACAAGAGGGGGTGGTTGTGTTTGTGCATGACCTCGCCACGCTCGAGCCGGTGGCCGGCGCCGCTGTAACGGTTCACTCCACCAAGAACCAGAAACTCGGCCACGTGACAACGGATGAGGCGGGTATCGCCCGGCTGACGGGATTGAATGCAGCCCTTGGCACGCCAAAGGTCATCGTAGCCGAGAAGGAAGACGACTTCACCTTCCTCGAACTGGAACACCGGGAGGACGACCCCGTCGCGTTTACGTCTGCCATGCCCCGCTATGACGCAACCGCGTACGATGCGTTCATCTACGCCGACCGCGAGCTCTACCGCCCGGGATCGACCGCGCACCTGCACTGGATCGTGCGCGATACGGCCGGCGGGCCAGCGCAGGACGTGCCGTTGCAATTGCGCGTTGTCCGCCCATCGAAATCGGAAATGCTCAAGCAGACGGTCACCCTTTCGCAGCTCGGCACAGGCGGTCTCGACCTCGACCTGCCGGAATCCGCGCAGACGGGCGCCTACCGGGTAAGCCTGCATGTGCCCGGCGAAACCGACATGCTGGGCATGTACAAATTCGCTGTCGAAGATTTCGTGCCAAACCGGATCGAGGCCTCGATAGAAACGGCGGATACCTTGTGGCTGCCCGGCCAGACGCAGGAGATCACCCTCGAAGCGGCCCACCTGTTCGGCGCCCCGGCCCGTGCGCGCGATGCCGCGTTCAGTCTCGTTCTGCGCAAGGGCGGCTTTGCCCCGGAAAACTGGCAGGGCTTCACCTTCGAGAACGACACCGCCTTCGATGACGACCGCGTCAACCTGGGCAAAGGTGAAACAGGCCCGGACGGCACGCTCACGCAGACCTTCACTGTGCCGAAACGTGAGCAGGTCACCTTCCCGATGACGGGTACCGTCGTAGCGAAGGTATCGGAAACGGGCGGCCGCGCGGTCACGGCGACGCAGGAAGTGACGATACTGCCGGCGCCGACCATGCTCGGCGTGACGGTGGCCGAAGGGCCAGGCGCAAGCGGAATCAACGTGCAGGCGGCGGCGGTCAATGCAGCGGGTGAGGCAGCAGCCCTCGACCAGGCGGAGATCGTGCTCGAACGCGAAGAATGGCGCTACACGGTCCGCCGCTACCGGGGCCACCTGCGCCCCGACTGGACGCGAGAATTCAAAGAAACGTTGCGCGCGCCCGTTGAACTGCATGAAGGACGCGGCAAGGTGACGCTCGACATACCGCGCGGCTACGGGCTCTACCGTGTGCGCGTGGTCTCAGAGGAAACCCCGGCCTACGCCAGCGTGCGCTTCCGCCGCTACTGGGACGGCCGCCTGCGAAGCGTCACAACGGCAACACCGAGTCTCCTGACCATCGCCACGGATAAAGAAACGTATCAGCCCGGCGACCCCGTCACGGTGCGGTTCGAGGCGCCCTTCGACGGCAAGGCGTTTGTGGCCGTGCAGGGGGGCGACCTCGTGCGTGCCGAGGTCGTCGACATCGAGGACGGACGCGGCGCCCTCGAGTTTGTCGCGGGGTATGCACATGTACCAAACATCTATGTGCATGCAACGGTGGTGCATCGCCTGAAAAGCGACTCGGACAACGTGTACCCGCGCAGCACCTTCGCTATGCATAACGTGCCTGTGCGCGATCCACGCAAGCAGATCGACGTCCAGTTCACGGACCTGCCGGAAACCGTCCGGCCGGCGCAAGAGGTGGGCATCAACGTCGAAACGCGCGACCACAAGGGCGCCCCCGTGCCTAGCGAGGTCACCGTGGCGCTGGTGGACGAGGGCATACACGGCATTACGGACTACGAATCGCCATCGCCCTATGCCTGGCTCATGCGGCTGCGCCGCCCGGATTACCAGCGTGCGCATTATTACGACAAGGTGGCCTACGACTTCGGTCAGAAGCCTATCGGCGGCGGCCTTGCCGGCAGGCTCGGCGAAGGCGCCCCGTTCGTGAGCGAAACCTGGATCAAACCGTTGGCGCTGTGGTCCGGCGCGGTGCAAACCGGCGGCGACGGCCGCGCAAAGGTAAAATTCACACTGCCCGAGTTTAATGGTAAAGTGCGGCTGGACGCCGTTGCCGTGAACGATAAGGCCATGGGCGCAAACAGCGCCAATGTCCGCGTGCGCCGGCCTTACATGCTGCGCACGAGTGTGCCGCGTTTCGTGCACGCCGGCGACGAATTCACCTGCCGGGCCACGGTGTTCAACACAAAAGCCCAAGCCGTGCAGGCGCGCATCGCCTGGCAGGGCACGGAGCGAATCGCCGCTGGAAAAGGCGCACGGACCATCGGCGTGCCGGGCGCGGACGAAGGTGCACTGACCGCCGATTTCACGGCGGGGGACGTGCCCGGACAGGGCTATGTGGACTGGCGGGTGAAGATTCTGAATGAGGACGGGAAGGTCATCGACACTATCGAAGAGCGCGCGCCGTTGCCGGTGCGCCCGCCGGTGGTTTACCGCACGGACCGCACCATGACCACGCTGGCCCCGGGCGAAGAGCGGTCGTTCGAGAACACGGCGTTCGTCGAGGCGGCCAACCTCGAACGGGAAATCTATGTGGGCGCGTCGCCGTTCCTGCGCCTGCAGCACAGCCTCGATCACCTCGTGCGCTACCCTTATGGCTGTCTCGAGCAGACGATCTCGGCCCTGATGCCGCTCTACTTACTGCGCGCGAACGAAGACCTGCTGCGTACGGTAGACGACCTCGACAGCGCGGCGTTACAGGCGCACATTCAGGCAGGCATCGACCGCTTGTCCTCGATGCAGACCGGATCGGGCGGACTCAGCGCCTGGCCGGGCAGCGTCGACCCGTATCCATACGGAAGCGTGTACGCCTGCCACTTCCTCACCCTGATCAAGCAGGACGGTGACATGGAAGTGCCGGGGGAAATGTTCGGGGCCCTGCAGGACTACGTGCGCGACGTGGCAAACGATTGGGAAGGCGATATGCCTGGTTTCCGCAACGGGCACGAACCATCGAAGCACTACCTGCGCGCCTATGCGCACTTCGTGCTTGCCCTCGACGGCGATCTCGAGGCCATTCGCCAGATCAGCCGGTTTGACGCGATCACCGTACCGAAAGCCGCCCGTTATTTGCTGGCAGCGGCGCTCGCCGCCAATACAGAGGACAGTGACCGAATCGCGCTCTACCTGAACGAGAGGCCTTCGGTGTCCTATGCCGTCACCGAGCAAACCGCCACCCTCAACTCAGAAATCCGCAACGCGGCGGTCCAGCTTCTCGCGTTGTGCCGCGCCGATCTGCGCCCGAAAGAGCAGGCGAAGCTCGCGAGCCGGCTGGTGAACTACATCGATGTAAACCGCTATGGCAATACCCAGGAAACCGCGTTTATCGTGACCGCGCTGGCGGCGTATTTCGAGCATATCGAGGAGACCGGCGCCGCTGCCTATACCCTTGATACGCCAGCGGGCAAGCAGCAGGCGGACGGCACGAAGACGCTGTCGGCGCAACTGCGCGGGGCCTCGGCGCCGTTCCATGTGAAGAACACGGGTGACACGACGGTCTACGTGAACCGTATCACCCGCGGCACACCGCGCAAGCCGCAGACCGAGGCCGAGTCGGAAGGCTACGCGGTTGGCTACCAACTACGCGATTTCGCGGGCAGACCGGTCGCGGCCAACGACCTGGTGCAGGGCGAACGCTATGTCGTGACGCTCGAGATCGAGGCGGCGTATGAATGTGAAAACGTCGTGGTCGATTCGCCACTGGCCGCCGGTCTCGAAATTGAGAACCCGCGTCTTACCTCCGACACGCTCGCAGACCTGGATGCGACGGACGATGCACTCCCGACACACCTCGAAGTGCGTGATACACGCTACATCGCCGCCTTCAACCGGCTGGACAACGGCAAGCACACGCTGCACTACGCCGTGCGCGCCGTTACGCCGGGAACCTTCGCCCGGCCGGGCGTGCGCGTCGAGTGCATGTACGTGCCCAGCATCTACGGCACGTCGGAAGGGGGCGCGGTGACCATTCGTGCGGAGGATGGCGCGTGAACGGCAAACGGACAAGGGTGTATCTGCGCCGGCTGGCAGCGGCACTGGCCATCGCCGTTATGCTGCCCCTGGTGGTGGGCGGTGTAATGCTTCGGCAACCGCTCGATACCGCATCGTTACTGGCCGCGTGCCCCTCGCCCGAACTTCAGGACCGTAACGCCCGTCTGCTGTATCCCCTGCGCAACGCGGCGGGGATGTGGTGCTTTCCGCGGAAACTCGCGGCGTTTAGTCCACGGCTCACCGAAGCAACCATCGCCGTGGAGGACCAGCGCTTCTACGCCCACCCGGGCGTGGACCCGGTCGCGGTGCTGCGCGCCCTGGGGCAGAACCTCGCGGCCGTGGGCGTGCGCTCGGGCGCCTCGACGATCACCATGCAAACCGTGAAGCTTGCGCGCGGCGGCCCGCGCACCCTGCGCGCCAAAGCGGCCCAAGCATGGCATGCGCTACGCCTCGACCAGCACGCCGAAAAAGAAGCCATCCTCGCGAGCTACCTCAACAACGCGCCCTACGGCTACAACCTCGTCGGCGCAGAAGCGGCGGCCCGGCGCTATTTCGGCAAGCCGGCGGCGGAACTCACCCTGCCGGAAGCCGCACTCCTCGCCGGCATGCCCAAGGCCCCGGCTCATTACAACCCGCTCGAACACCCGGCGGCCGCAAAAGCGCGCCGAAACCATGTGCTCAACCGCATGTACGCCGAGGGATTTATCAGCCGCGAAGAACACACGGCGGCATGCGCGGCGGAATTGGGGACACGCTGGCACGACTTCCCGGACCTCGCACCCCACTATGCCCAGGCGCATACCGGCCAGATGCGTGCGGCGGGCGTTATCCGGCTTACGCTCGACAGCGCCCGGCAGACGGCCGTGCGGCGCATATTGCGCCGGGCCCTCAACCGGTTCGAGGGCACGGTAACAAACGCCGCGGCTGTCGTGGTCGATGTGGCGGCGGGCGAGGTGATCGCGCGTGTTGCCGGGGCGGACTTCCTCCATGCGCCGGGGGGGCAGGTGGACCTGTGCGCCGCGCCGCGTTCTCCCGGGTCGACGCTGAAACCCTTCGCCTACGCCGCCGCGCTCGATGCGAATGTGCTGTACCCCACGGAAACGCTGTATGACGGCCCACTGGACTACGGCGCCTATCGGCCGGGGAACTTTGACGGCCGGTTTCGCGGGCGGGTGAGTGCGCGTGAGGCGCTGGCCGCCTCGCTCAATGTGCCGGCGATCGCCGTGCTCGAGCGGGCCGGGACGGCGCGCCTGGCGGCGCTTTTGCACGATGCCGGTCTCGATACGGTGCAGCCGGGCGACCATCGGTATGGCCTCGGGCTCGTACTCGGCAACTGCGAGGCGCGCTTGGACGAACTGGCCGCCGCCTATACCATGATTGCCGGCCTCGGCGTGTACCGGCCGCTACAACAGCGCCGCGATCGCGCATCCACCGGCGGGAAGCGCCTCCTTACCCCCGGCACATGCCACGAAATCTATCGCATGCTCGAGCAGCCCTTCCCCGAAGAAGTCTACCCAGATACCCCGCGCAGGCGCGGCTACCGGCCGCGGGTCTGCTGGAAGACCGGCACCTCGACCGGCTACCACGACGCCTGGACTTTCGCCTTCAACCGCCACTACGTAGTCGGGGTATGGCTGGGAAACAGCGGCGGCCAACCGTCCCGGCGACTGGTGGGATCGGCAGCGGCATTGCCCGTGGCGGCCACGATCTTCCGCGACCTGCCCCCGCGCACCACGCCCGCCTGGCCAGAAGGCAGCGGCGCCTGGCAGCGAGTCACCGTGTGTACGGAAACGGGCCTGCCCGCCAGCCGGTGGTGTCCGCATACGGCCGAAAAAAAACTGGCGGCCCGGCACTACTTGCACCGCCGTTGCGATGTACACCGGCCCGACGGCGCCGGCGGCGTGGCGGCGTATTGGCCCGGCAGCGCGCGCACCTGGGATCTCGCCGCCGTCGACGTAAAATCCGGTGCCGGCCCCGGCCCTGCCGCCGGCACGGACGGCAAAAAGGCCCTCGTTATCGAGACGCCCACACCGCGCGCTGAATATGTGCTCACCGGCGAACCCGCGGGCGACGTCATCCGGCTGGCGGCCTCCGGCGACGACCGCGGCACCGTGCACTGGTATGTCAATGGGCGCTACGTCGGGCGCGGCGGACCGGACCAGAGCGTCGTCTGGCCCTTGCAACCTGGGCGCCATGTGGCCGCCTGTCTCACCGGCGACGGCCGCAGCGCAGAAAGCCGGTTTACCGTGTCCGCGCCCGGCAACACCCGCGAGTTCATGCGGTAAAGGGACCGCGCGCCAATTCGAGCCAACGCGCGCCCATGCAGGCGGGCATGCCGGCTCCACACAACCACAGTATCTCCCGGGCAAAGGGCACACCCGTATGTGCACCCCATTTTCCCCGTCATCCACCGGCCGCCTGTGTCGAGGAGAACTCACGGCGCCGCACGGCGTAGACCGTAATCGCGAGGAATACCAGGATTATGCCCGCCAGTATCGCCACCGCCCACACATCCCCCACATCCACCGCCACTTTCTGGAAATTCCAATCGTCCCGGCGCTCGAAGATAGCGCGGCCCCGCACCTCGGCCATGGCGGGGAAAAGCGTCTGTAAGTACTTCGCGATGGTGAAGAAATCCACGAGACCCGGAATCAGCAATGCAAACCGTTGCCATCCAAAGATCAGCAGCACGCCATAGACCACCGGACGCATAAAGAACGCGCCGAGAAACAGACAAAACGCGCCATAGACCGGCACCGCCAGCGCGAGAATCCCCAGGTATTGCACCAGCAGCAGCACACGGCCGGCGGTGAGCGCGAATCCCGGCAGGGCGAGACACCCCGCGAACACCAGCAGCGCGGACAAAAACAGCAGCGCGCCGCACAGCACACAGTAGGCCAGGTAGCGCCCAATCACCCACGCCGATCGCGGCGTCGGGCGGGTGAGCATGTATGCGATGGTCTGGGACTCGACATCTTCGCCCACGAGCATCGCGGCGAAAAACAACGCGAGCACCGGCGCAAGCATGCGCACATAGAGCTTCTCCATAATATGCACAAAGGCGGTGTTGCCCTCGATGACGAACTCGGTCTGAGTGAGAAAGACAAGCGCCACCGGCAGCAGAACCGGCAAGAACGTGATTACCGCCGCAAGAATGACCCGGCTGCGGCGCAGCATGAGCGTGAAGGCATGGGCAAACGCCACCACGACGAACCCGAGGTAGCCGATGGTCGCGAACCCCTGCTGCTGTTGTGCGTGTTCCATGCTGTCTTGTGCTCCGTACCGCTACCGCACCAGGTAGTCGAAGACCGATTGCAGGTTGTCGTCGGCGCAGGTGAGACTATCGAGTGCAAGCCGGCCCTCCGCCACCATGGCGTTTACATGATCATACACCGCGTTCGGATCGCGTGTACGAACCACCACGGCGCCGCCGGTGAACTCGGTGCTGATGGTCGCCGGATGTGTCACGAAAGCCGATGCGAGGGCGCGCGGCGCCGTACATCGGATGGTAATGGCGTGGGGGTGCTCGTCGATAAGCGCGCGTATTTCGCGGATGTGCCCGTGCGCGAGGACGGCCCCATGGTAAATGAGCACCACGCGGTCTGTGGCGCGCTCGATCTCGTGCAGTATATGGCTCGACACCACCACGCTGCGCCCTTCTTCACCGAGGCTGTGGATGAGGGCGAACATCTCCTCGCGCCCTTTCGGATCGAGGCCCGCCATCGGCTCGTCGAGCAGGAGAAACGCCGGATCCGTCGCCAACGCCTGGGCCAGCTTGGTGCGCTGCCGCATGCCCTTGCTGTAGGTGTGCACCGGGTCGTGCATGCGCGCGCTCATGTTTACGCGTTCGAGGGTGGCCTCGGCCGTACGGCGGGCATCGCGCCGAACCATGCCCCACAGCCGGTTCAGGGTGTACACAAACTCATAGCCCGACATCGCTTCGTAAAACTTATCCGTCTCCGGGCAATAGCCGACCCGCCGCAGCACGCGCGGGTTGTTGCGCGGCGGCTCGCCATACACGGTGATGCTTCCCCGGCTTGGCGCATACAACCCGAGAGCCAGCTTGATGAACGTGCTCTTACCCGCCCCGTTCGGTCCCAACAGCCCGGTCACCCCCGGCTCTATCACGAGATCCAGGTTGTTGATGGCCACAACTTCGCCGAACCATTTGGACAGGTGCCTCGCATCGATAACCGCGCTCATGCATCGACCTCCGCGCGCCGGATGCGCCACGCGAGCAACACCAGCGCCAGCACACACCACACACCGAGCAGCGCAAGGCACGGCGCCCAATCAAGCCGGTAGGTCCATTGGCGTACGCCGAACAAGGCGATCCCGACACGGTTCATGGCCATGGGCGGCGAGAGAATGACGAAGCGCGGGTCGCGCAGCATCTGGGCGAAAATTCCGCCCATGGCGGATGCGGCGATGACAAGCATGAACACAGCGACCGCAGCAAAGCGCTGACTCTTCACGATGGCGGAGACGGCGAGAATCGTGAGTGCCGCCGGCACCACAATGACCAGGGAAAAGGCCACGCTCGCTGGCGCCCACCACCAGGTCTCCGCGAGCACGGCCACATCCGCCAGCAGAAGATTGTGCGCCGCCACAAGAACTACGGCCGGCACGGCGGTGACCAACAGCCCCACGCACAGCAGCACCCCCAGCTTGCCGAACAGGTAATCGCGCCAGGTGATGGGTTTCGCGAAATAGACTTCGTTGAGGTTGTTGCGGAAGTCGTTGCAAATCATGCCGGCGCCCGCATACAGCATGAGCAGAAAGGCGAGGGGCGCCTGAATGCGTATGAAATCGTAGAACAGACTTTCGTTCACCGCGAAATCTTCCACCGTGCGAATGGCTACGCTGAGGGCCGATGTGGCGTCCTGCCGCACGGTATCGTACGCGATCACCTGGAAAAGGCGCAGGAGCGCATGCACCAAGGCCAATAGCGTGAGGTAGCGAAACGGCTTCGCCGACACGAGGATGCGCCACTCCTGTTCGAGCACGGTCCACCAACGGAAATGCCGGCGCACCTCGCCCTCATACTCGCGGTAACTCTGCCGGTAAATGGGCATTGCTGCTATTCATGCTCCACGGCTTGCAAAAACGCTTCCTCGAGCGTGCGGCGCACAGGCTCGTAGTGGCGCACCTGGGTGCCGGCGCCGCGGGCGATGCGGAACAGGCGGTCGGCCCGGCCGGCGCCTTGCGCCTCCACAAGCACCATGCCGCCCTGTTGCGTGCGGTAGTGCAGCCCGGCCGCCGCCAGCGCCGCCTCGAAGGCCTCGCGCCGGTCGCGCACACGCACGGCCACGAGATCCTCATGCTGTTCCAACAGCGCGTGGATGGGGCCGCTGTGCACCACGCGCCCGCCGCGAATCATGATGACGCGCTCGCACACGTGCTGCACATCGGGCAGCAGGTGGGAAGACAACAGCACGGCCACGCCGCGCCGTTCAGCGAGATCCCGAATGAGATCGAGCATCTCGATGCGTCCGGCCGGATCCAGACCGTTGGTCGGTTCGTCAAGCAGCACGAGTTTCGGATCGTGAATGAGCGCCTGGGCCAGCTTCACCCGCTGCAACATGCCGCTCGAGAAGGTTTCGAGTTTGCGGTAGCGGCTCTCGCCGAGGTTTACATAGTTGAGCACTTCATGCGCACGCTCCATCGCGTCCACATGCCGCATGCCCACGAGTTGCCCACAATAGCTGAGGAACGACACTGCACTTACCTGCGGGCTGGTCACATCGCGCTCGGGCATATAGCCGATCTTCTGGCGCACGGCCAGGGCGTGGCGCGGCAGCGCCAACCCAAACACGCGCACCGTGCCGGCATCCGGCCTTTTGAAGCCCAGCAACATGCGGATGAGCGTGCTTTTGCCCGCGCCGTTCGGCCCGAGAAGCCCCACGGCGCCCGGTTCGATCGTGCACGATATGCCGTCGAGCGCCAGCAGGTCGCCATAGCTCACGCGGACGGCATCGATCTCGACCAGCGGCGGCGCCATGTCAGAACGCCTCCACGCGCACATCGAGCGAGACAACCTCCTCATCCTGCACGGGGATCATGGTGGTGTACACGTAGGTCAAATCGATCTGGCCGTAGTACACATCGAGCTGGTATTCGCCCGGCGGCACATTCTCGATCGCGAAGTAGCCGCTGCCGTCGATCGGGCCGGGCTTGGCAAACTGCTGGCTCTGCAGCAGCACAGCCGCATTGGTCGTATCACCCAGCGGGACCGCCGCCGGTCCCGGCAGCCGCACGACCGCGAACCCGCCGAACGCGCCCATAAACGCGCCTGTCGGCGGCGGCGAACAGTAGCCCTCGACCATCGCGCCGGACTCGTCGAACCGCACGGTGGTTGTGTCGTCTTCCTCGACAACCGCCTGCTCCATGCGCGTTTCGAGCAGGCCGGCCAGGTCGCCGCCGCCCAGCGGCGCGGCCGTGACCAGGTATTCGCCAGCGGCCAGCCCATCGATTTGGAAAAAACCTTCCCCATCGGTCTCGGCAAAGCGCGGCTCGCCCATGCCGAACACCGTAATCGCCGCACCCTGCTGTGGCCGGCCATCGACCAGGTACGTCCCTTCGATAGCGCCGCCAAAGGAAAGCCGCACATTGACATCATCGCGCTGATCGTCTTCTTCCAGGTGGAGGGGCTCGCTGCGGCTGGTGGCGTAGCGGTCGTGGCGCACGAGGACGATATAGTCACCGGCCGGCAGTTGCTCGAAGGAAAAAGCGCCGTCCTCACCCACGCGCATGCTGCGCTCATCCTGCCCGGGCAAGCCGGCGCCGCCCGCGCCCAGGTTGCCACCGCCGGCCCCGTCCAACAACGAAACATCCAGCAGGGTGACTTCCGCCCCCTGCGGACTCTCCCCGTCGTTGGTGGTCACGCGCCCGCCGATGCGTCCGCCGTCCTCGCGCACGAAGATGTCCACCCCGTCCTGCACTTCCCCCGCCTCGACGGCCACCTTTTCGCGCCCGGGGGTGTAGCCTTCCGCTTGCGCCTGCACCGTGTATTCGCCGGCGGCCACACGGATTTCATAGTGTCCTTCCGGGTCGTTGAAGTCGTAGTCCGTCACACCGCTGAATGCACTCATGATCTGCGAGCCCGGCGTCGAAGCGTCGATCGCGGGCAACGCCGATACGGTGTAGGCCGGCGGCGCCTCGCGCGATGATTCGATGAGCACCCGCCCGCGTATGACGGCGAGTGTGGTCAATGTTATCGATATCTCACTATCCAGCGGCACCCGGTAGCGGTTGGCCGGCGCGAAGCCATCCTTGCTGGCCTCGATGGCGTAGCTGCCTTGCTCGACCTCCTCGAAGCGAAAGCGGCCGCTGCTATCGGTCGTGGTGGTTTGCGACGCACCGCGCATGCTCTGCATCGCCATGCCGCGCAGCGCCACCCCTACCCCGCTCAGGGGCCGATCCTCGATGTCCGTCACCGTGCCAAAGACCGTGTGTTGGGCCGCTTCGACGGGTTCGAGCACAACCCGCAGCCCGGTCACATCGTTGTAGCCGTCGGAGAAGAAGGAAGTGCCGCGCAAGGAGAACTTGTACCCCTCTTTGCGCCCGATCACCTGATAATCGCCAGCCGGGAGATCGGCAATTTCGAAGTAGCCATCGTCCCCGGTGGTTGTCTCGCGGAAAGCCTGGGGCGTATCGAAGTCGGAAAAAAGCGCGCTGTAGCCGGGAATACACGACACCTGGGCCTGCGGCACCGGGCTGCCGCTGGGCGTGACCGCACGCCCCGAAACCTCCGACCCATCGTACAGGAAGATATCCACGCGCACCTCGCGCACGTTCGAGGTGAGCATGAAAGGCTCGGCGAGCTGCGGCGCCTGATTCTCGGCGCTGGCATACACCCGCCACTCCTGGTCGAGCGGCACGCCCATCAACTCGAAGTAGCCGTCTTCCTCGGAGGCATCCCGGCGCGGCGGCGCACGCTCGACAAGCGCATTCAAGGCCTGGCTCGCCACGCTCTGCGAACTGCACAGGACTACCTCGGCGCCTTGGACCGGCTCACGGCGCGGGGTCATGACATGGCCCCACACAACGCCGCCCGGCTGCACCTTGAAATCCACCCCCTGGACCACAGCATCGCGTGAATTCACATCGACCTTCTGATACGGCAACACATCGCCCGCACGGTAGGGTGTTTTGCTCAGGTTCAAGCTGAGGCCGTACGCGCCCGCCTCGAAGCCATTGAGCGTATAGGCGCCGTCCGTACCGGTAGTGGCCGGTGCGATGGCCTCGTTTTCGACAAACACCACCACACCCGCGGCCGGACGCCCCGTGCCTTCTTCCGTCACCCGGCCCATGACCGTTCCGCCTTTCGACAATGTGACGGTCACCGACACCTCGCGATTGTCTGGCTCCAGCGGCGGCGGCGTGTGTTCTGCCGGCATGTATTCTTCGTGTACGGCCTCGATCGTGTAACGTCCAGGCAGATGCACCACCGTTTCGAACGCGCCCGCTCTATCCGTGCGCACGCGCCGGCGCTGGCGTTGCTTCTCGCGGCCGCGTTGCTGGGCAAGCCGGGCTTCGCGGCCGCGTGCCGGCACGGCCCGGCCGTTTCCCTTGTTCCACGCCGCCCCTTCCTTCCCCGTGAGTTCCCGCTCGATAAGTACAAGCGCCCCCGCAACCGGCTGGCGCCCATCACGCGCACGCACAATGCCGCGAATTACATAGGTGTCCTCGGCAGCGGCTTCCCCTTCCGATGGCGCTATGCCAGGGTCGGCACTCGTCAGCGGGGTGTTACGGCGCGTCACTTCTGCCATCGGCTCTGCGGACGGCCCCGGACTCGCACGCTCGGGACGGACTTCCTGGCGGGCTTCCGAAGGTGGCGGGGCGGCCTCACGGCGTGGCCCGAGGATCAGCGCGGCCAGTACGAGCGCCCCCACGATGACCAGGATTCCGGTCACCATGGGCAATGCGCCTATCCTCCCGCGCCGTTTGAGCATATGCAGCAGGCTCCTGTGCGCGGCGTGGTTACGAAGTCACCGCGCGTAATACCGCAGTAAGTACACCACAACGAAGCCCATCGCCGCAATGGGCACACCGGCCCACATGGTTTGCGGCGGGGGTCGGAAAGATCCTCAAAGGCTTTTCCGGGGGCAATGCACGGCGTGCCTGCGCGGCTGGAAACGCGTTGCCGTCTGAAACGGGGCCAACGCAAGCACGCGCACGCCCGCCCGAAGGCTCAGTGGTGGCGCATCCGGCCGCCCCGGGGGATAAACAATAGCGCTACCGCGCCCAGCGCGAGCACAAGGCTGATGCCCAGCGAGTAAGCGCCGGTGTATTCGCCAAAAGTACGCAGCATCTCACTGACCAGATAGTCGAAACGCCCCTTGGCGCCGGGCGCGCCGTAAAGCATGAGGCTGCGCAGGTGCGTGAACGCCACAAACACCACGCCCCCGACGATAATCGCCACGAAAGCCACGGCCATCATCGCCATACTTGTGCGGAAACGCGCGCGTTCGCGATCGATAAGCGCCTGCACACGCAACCGCTCGTCGACGCGCTGAGCGAGGTCGCATGGCGCGGATTGCAGCGGTTCGCTCGACAACGCCGACTCGATCAGTTCGTCCAGTTCCTGGTCGTCGATATCATTACGCATCGGAAAACAGCTCCTCTTTCACGATCTTCCTGAGCTGCTTGCGGGCACGGTGCATCCAAGTCTTCAACGTCCCCATGGGGATGCTCATGGCCCGGGCAATCTCATCGTAAGAGACGCCCTGCAAGTAATACAGCGCCACGATCGTCGCGTAACGGTCCGGGAGCATGGTCACGCACCGCCGGATATGCTCCGGCATATCGAAGTTCTCGTCCGGCAGCGTCGCCGCCTGCCCGATGTGTTTGGGTTGCAGGCTCACCTCGCCGCGCTTCTTACGCCGGCTCAACTCGGTAAGGCACACACTGCACGTAACCCGGTACATCCAGGTGGAAAAACTGCAATCGCCGCGGAAGCCTTTCAGTAGCCGAAAGGCCTTCACAAACGCTTCCTGCGACATGTCTTCCGCCATCGCGGGCTCGCGCATGAACCGGTAGGCCACGTTGTACACGATCTGCTGGTGCCGCCGTACAAGTTCACTGAAGGCCTCGCGATTACCCCGCTTACTGCGCCTGACCAAGTCGAGGTCGTCCAGTTCCTTGATGGTTTCACCGCGGGCCGTACCGGTAATTGCCGCAACGCCGGACGTGCTCATGTCGGGATCCTCTCAATCATGATGTTCCCCGAGAAGGTGCTCAGGGTAAGCTTGGTTTCCGCCTGCCCAATGTAACCGCGCAGTTCAGACCGCGCTTGCCCCATGGTCAGCGGGATAACCTCGAACGCCGAGGTCACCTGGCCTTCCCGGGTAATAGCATTCACTTCGGCCGAGCCTTTTGCATGCATCCCTATTCTAATCGCACCGTTCGTGGTGGTCAAATCGCACTTCTTCACGCCCGGCTGCGGCAACGTGGCGAAAATGTCCCCGTTCACCGTGTTGGCCGTGAGCTGCGTACCCGGGAAATCCGCCCGGATATCCCCGTTCACCGTGCGCAACGTCGCCTGATCCTGCGCGTCATACACGTCGATCCGCCCATTGGTCGTACGCGCCATCACCGAGCCCTGCGGACTGCGTATCTCGATGTCGCTCTTATGGCTGCGCACGAGCACCTGCCCGCACCCTTCACCGATAAAAATATTCCCCGTGCTCGCGTCGACCGTGACATTCGTGCCCGGCGGCACCTTGACATCATAGGTCACCGTGAGCTCAACCCGTTCCGGCCGGCTGCGCGGCTCGGTCGTAAGCCGCAGCACACGCCCTTCCGCTTGGTGCGTGCACAACGTATCGAGGTAGTCCTGGGCGTCTTCCCGGTCTTGGTACGACGGTACATAAGCGGAAATTACGGCGGCGACCGTTATCTTGCCCACGGCGTGGGTCGATACGTTTACCGGCCCTTGCGCATTGGTTATGTGCAATGTGGGCAGTGCGTCAAAGGTTTCCTGCCACGTGGTGCGCAAGTCGGGACGGCACACATCCCGCGGCAACACGTCAGACAACACGCCCACGGTAAACGTCTGCACCGCGCCCGCGATGAGCAATGCCGCCACTATACTGCGCACAAGCACTTGCATAAACGCTGCTTTTTCCCTAACGCACCCGCTAATCAAGCGAGAAGCCGTGCGGCTTCCGCTGTCTCAGGCACGCGCTCACGTTGTCACCGGCTCGGCCAATAACCCTAACCTGCCGCCGCTACCAGGGTTGCGCCAGATTAGAAAGCCGCACGCCCGGGTTGTCTCGGGTGAACATACCCGTATACACTTGGACCCGTGGCCCCCGCATACGGGTTTCGGGCTGCATCCAGGCAACACACGGCCAAGACCCGCCGGGTCTCGTTCTCGGACATCCGCAACACGCCGGGACGGGCAGGAACTCTCAGCACCATGCTTCACACGATTCTTATGATACTACCATTTGCCGTGGTGATCATCATCATCATCGGCGCGCTCGGGCGCAGCATCGCCGAGGTGTGGGTGCGCCACCGCGTGCAGATGACCCTGCTCGAAAAACTCGAAGAGCGGCCCGACCTCCTCGACACGTTCCAGGAAATCCAGGAAGAGCTCGAGGACAAGCCCGGCTACACGACCTCCCCCTGGAAACCCGACTTCGTCCAGACCGGCGCCGCGCTCGCCCTCGTAGGCATTGTGTGCGCGCTCGCCTTCAGCGCCATGGGCCGAAGCCAATTCGCCACCGCCGCCTATTTCGGCGGAGTTATGTGCGTATGCCTCGGCTTCATTCTCGCCGTGATCGGCCTGCTCGTGCGCTACCTGTCCCACAACCCCAGCCGCCACTTCAAGGAATGACACACCAGACATTCCCGTATACGAACCCCGTTACCGGCCACATTCCAACACAGAAAGAACCGGAATGCTTTCGTGCCTTACACACACCAGAACAGGCGCCCGGAAAAACAGGGACAGCACCAAGCGAGCCGATCGTCAGTTGAGGCGTTGTGTTTACGCATCGGCCCGCGGATTCAGGTAACGCACGGCCGTGGCGGTATGCCTTTGCGAGCGCGTGGTCTGTCCCCGATTTTTCCGAGTGACAGGGCGCGCTTGCGTACACAGCGTGTGGTACAGGACGGATCCAGGTACGTGTTTTAGGCGCGGAGACGTGCCAGTGGATACCCGGCTTTACGAAAAAGCAATTCTTTAGCCGTTTGCCGTGAGCCGTTTCCCATACGTCATACAACTCCCTGGTATCAGCGCGGGTCGCGGTTCTGGCCCACCCGCTGTTTCTATCAGTCAAGACGTAGGCGCACTTTGGACTGCGGGGGCTTGCCACCGCTTTTCCCGCAAAGACCGTGGGTAGACGCTGGCGCGCAAGCCG
>CAZMVU010000037.1:22547-30159 GCA_964569295.1 uncultured Nitrospirales bacterium | reverse complement strand
ATTTGGAGAAATTCGCGACGCTTTTCTCCAAGGCCGCAAAACAAGGGACAGACCCAGTCCCGTTTTGCTTGCTCACAACTGGCACGAAGGAACCAAAACATCGGTAGTAGAAGAACTGCACCCTTAGAATAGCGCACCTGACCGCGAGCGCACAGCTCAGCAAATCGTGTTTAGCGGGGGATTTGAAGTATGCGAAAACCTGTCTTACTCGTTGGAGATGCGCCGGATCGGGAGGTGCTTGTCCAGAAGGCGCCATACCTTGGGCTCGAAGCCGTGTGTCTGGCGGGTACACCGCCAGCGGACGCCCTTTGGGCGGCGGCGCGGGAAAATGGGGCGCAAGGCGTGCTGGCGCTGAACGAGACCGTGCGTGCCGCGGTACGTGAGGTGGCCCGGACACTCAACCTGCCAGGCGAAGATACGGCGCCGGACTTCGCGGAGTGGGACCAGTTGGCCGCGGGCGGCATGGCGGTCGCCGAGCACCGGCTGGTGCGCGATGAGACGGAAGCGCATGCCGCAGCGGAAACCCTGGGAACACCCGTCTGGGTGCGGCCTGCCGCGCTTGGGGGGGCGCCGTTCTGCATGCGGGTGGACGATGCCGAGGATGTTTCGCTTGCCTTTGCCAAAGTACACAGACAAGACGCGAAAGCGCCGGTGCTTGTGCAGCGGCCGGTCGCAGGTACGGCTTGCCGGTTGGTGGGTTTCAAGTTGCGGCGTGATTTCCATGCGATCGAGACCATCAGCGAGCGAATGCGCGACAGCCCTTACTGCGTGCCCGAGAAACTGGTGCTCCCCTGGGACATTCCCGACAAGCACTACCAGCAAGCCGTCGACGTGGCCCACAAGGTGGCGCGGCGCTTGCCAAGCGGGTGGTATCCGCTCGAACTGGGGTTCATCGCCACAGACGACGGCCCCGTGCTGGTGCATATGCACGCCCCGGTCCGTTTCGAGCCGGCGTTGGCCGCGCTCCTTTATCACGCAGAGGCCATCGACCTGGATGCCGATCTGCTCCGCGTGGCAGCGGGCGAACAACCCAGCGAGACGCCCCGGCGCTTTCTCGGTGCATGCGCCGCGTGGCTGCCCGTGCGCACGGGGGTGGTCATGTCGGTCCGCGGACGCGATGCGGCGGCGGCCCTGCCCGGCGTGCAGGCGGTACATGTGGCCGCGAACGTGGGCGATCACATCGGCCATACGGTGGACCGCGCTACCCGTGATACCTCGGGCTATGTCATCGCCACGGGCGGCCGGCGCGCCGACGCGCTGCGCAACGCCGAGGCGGCCATCGCAAAAATCGCGATCGAGACCAGCCCGGCCGCGTGACCGCACGTACACGAAAACGGGCGAAATGATGAAAAGACGGGGGGCGCGCACAATACCGCAGCGCCGTTTACCGTGTGCCGTTTCCTGCACCGACAACCCAAGGCGCAGAGGTCTTGGGAGGACGACCATCCCAGGGAAGGTGACCATCCCAGGGAGGGCGAGCATCCCAGGGAAGGCGAGCATCCCAGGGAGGGCGAGCGTCCCAGGGAGGGCGAGCGTCCCCGCGAGCCGAAACTTAACGTAAAACCCCGAGGCGGCGGTCGAAGACGAACGCCCTTCCCCGCGCCGGGAACAAATGGTGTAATTCTCTAGCCTTATGGCGCAACGCGGCGCACGCGTTTCGCCAATCTGTTCCGTGATCGCGAATACCAGCGTGCGACGGGGATAACCATGCCGTTGGCGCTACTTTGGACTGCGGTGGCAAGCCACCGCACTCCAAAGGGCGCATACAGCGTGACTCATAGCGATAACGGGTGGGCCAGAACCGCTACCCACGCTGATACCGGGGAGTTCTCTGACGTAGGGGAAAACGGCTCACGGCACACGGCTAAAGAATTACCAAATGGGAAGGCGTGTTCCATGGTTGGCAGGGATCCTGGACTAACAACTGAGGGCTTGTTCGAGTTATGGGTGCTCCACACCCGAAAGCCACACAGTGCGCCGGAGACCGCAAGCGGCTACACGAAGCACATACCCTCACCGCGATAGGTGGGAACCTCACCGGAGACTTCGCCCCCCTCGAGCAGCAGCAGCGTGTTGAAACGCTCACAGAGTTCGCCGGCCTTGGCGTGGCGCATGAAGACCGGGCCGCCCAGTTCCAACTGTTCGCGGCCTTTGTACACAATGGGCGTCTGCACCTCGCCCGCGCCTTCCTGTGCAATGAGCCCGGCGCCTTCGGGCAGGCAGGGCTGGGGCAGCTTGTCTGGCCCCGCCGCGCCCGAGGCAATGTAGCCGCCGCCCTGGCAGGTGTAGATGCCGGGGGCCGGGCGCCGCACGATTTCGATCGCGTAACCGGCAGCCGGTTCGTGCTTGAACTGGGCGTAGTGGTCGAAGAGCGTGGGCGCGTAGAACCCCGAACCAGCGGTGACCTCGGTGACGGCCTCCTCGCGGGTGGTCAGATCGACGCTGCCGGTGCCGCCGCCGTTCACGAACTCGAGCTGGCAACCGGCGTCTGTGAGCGCCTGTACCACGGCCGCGCGGCGCGCACACACTTCGCGCATCGACCGTTTCTTCAGCACGCCGATGAGCTTGTTCTTGAGGAAACCGCAGGGTCCGAAATCCTGCACGCCCGCCACCTGCGCCTCGTAGCCCATGACCCCGACGAGCCGCACATGGGACAGGGCGGCGCATGCCGCCCACACAGCGAGGGCATCTTCCGGCGTGCGCACCGGTGAGCGCCGTACACCGAAGTAGATGCCCGGGTAACAGGACGACATATCCACATCGAGGCAGACGGGCATGACCACCCCGGCTTGGCGCGCGAGAGTGTCGAGATGGGTGAGGTGCGCCGGACAGTCCACCATGAGAATGATGCGCTTGCCGCGTCCAATAGTATCGAGCACACCCGAGGCCGCCACCTCGCTCAACACCGGATACGCTACAAGGATGTCATCGAACCCGTGGCCTGCAAGGAACACCGCTTCCCGCGCACTGTAGGCCATGACGCCGGAACAAGCCGGGTGCTCGAGGATGCGGCGCAGCATGGCCACACAGCGCACGGACTTCGACGCCACGCGCACCGGCTTGCCGGCAGCGCGCGTCGCGATAGCCTCGATATTGGCGTCGAACCGCTCGAGGTCGACGTAGGCGAAGGGCATGGGGCGGCCGTGAAAGGCCGCTTTGTAAGCGTTGTATCGCGATTCCAATTGTGCTACCTTGCGGGTCTGCCGCTTCACAACGGCGGGGTCGGGCGCGCCTTTCCCTGGGGGGGGAGCGGGACTGCCAATCATTTGATTGGTGGCCCGCATATGGTAAAGTACGCCCGGCGGACAATCAAGCTGCCTTTGGAGTTTGCCCATTCATGGAAATCCGTTTTGCCAGCCTCGATGAAATCATCTCCCTGCGCCAGCAGATGATTATACACGGCACCGACCGCGACACGCCGTATTTTTCGGGGGATCAGAATGCGGACACGCGCCATGTGGCCATATTCGACGACGGGTGCTGCATCGGCTGCGCGACCCTCATGGCCACCTCGTGGGAGGGGCACCCCGCCTACCAGATGCGCGGCATGGCCACCGTCCTCGACCGGCAGCGCCAGGGGCTTGGCACGGCCTTGCTCAAGTACTGTGAGCAACGCATAGCGGCGGAAACGGGCGTGCAGTTACTGTGGTGCAATGCCCGGGTCATCGCGGTGGGGTTCTACGAGAAAAACGGCTGGCGTATCGTATCCGAGCAGTTCGAGATACCGGGGGTGGGCATGCACTACAAGATGCTGCGGGATTTGCGCGGGGAAAGTTGATATGCGTTTTTCAGTGGTGTTTTTGACGGGTTTCCTTTGTGCGATTGCGGGCGCGCAGGAGCCGTCGCGGGCTCCGGATTGGCCCGCCGTCGAGACGGCCTTCGACGCCTACTTCGCCGACCACCTGCCGAAATACCACGTGCCGGGCGGTGTGCTGGTCATCGTGCATGGGGAGCAGGTGCGCTTCGCGAAAGGCTACGGCTACGCCAATATCGAGAGCGAAATACCGGTCGTAGCCGATGAAACGCTGTTTCGCATTGGTTCGGTGTCGAAGCTGCTCACGGGCACCGCCGCCATGCAATGTGTCGAGCGGGGCCTCCTTGATCTGCACCGCGATGTAAACGAATACCTCGAGGCCTTCCAGGTCCCCGGCGCCTACCCCGAGCCCGTCACATTGCACCACTTGCTGGCGCACACGGCCGGCTTCGACGACCGCTTCCTCGCGCTGGGCGCCATGGACACGGCCGGCATCGAATCGCTTGGCGAATACCTTGCGCGCCGGTTGCCGCCCCGGGTGCAGCCGCCGGGCGAGATCATGAACTACTCGAACTTCGGCATCGTGCTTGCCGCGCACCTGGTCGAGTTGGTGACCGGCAAGACCTTCGACCAGTATGTGGACGAGGAAATCTGCGAACCGCTGGGCATGTCACCCGGCGGCTTCGATCAGCCGTTGCCGCCGGAATTGGCGGCGCGCCTTGCGCGGTCCTATGTACCGGCGGGTGAAACCTTCTCCCTCGCCAATTGGCAGGACGCCGCCTCCCAGGTATGGCCGGCCGGCGCCTATGCCGTCACCGCCACGGATATGGCGAAGTTCATGATCGCCCACCTGAACCAGGGCCGCTACGGCGATGCACAGATTCTCACGCCCGAGACCGCCAGGACCATGCACGCGCGCCAGTTCATCAACCACCCCGGCCTCACACGCGGCCAGTGTTATGTTTTCCACGAACGGTTCAAGAACGGCCGGCGCGTCATCTGGCACACGGGCCGGGTGAACCGGTTCACCGCGCAGCTTGTACTGGTTCCCGAGCTCGACCTTGGCTTCTTCGCCGCGTTCAACAGCGATGAAGGGGACCAGACGCGCAAAGACTTGTTCGACCTGTTCGCCAAACAGTTTTTTCCGAAACCGGAAACGCTCGAGTTTCCCACCGGGGAGCTTGCGCCGCCAGACCCCGCTGTGCCTTACGCGGGCACGTACCGGCAGGTACGGCGTGTGCGCTCATCCTTCTTGAAAGTCGCCTTTTTCGGGCAGGATGTCCTCATTGGCGCCGATTCGAACGGGCACCTTCACCATAGCCGCATCCTGCGGGAGGGCGCGACGGCCTGGTTACCGCTTGGCAAGGACATCTTTCGCGCCGCCCATACCGATGACAATCGCGATCCCCAGCGCATGGCCTTCGTGCGCGATGACGCGGGCACTATCAAGTACGCCTGCATCGAGGAGGACAAGTTCACCGCGGTGGATGCCTTCGCGCGCATCGCGTGGTACGAGACCAGCCTGTTCCATGCCGTGCTGCTTGGCGTGGGCTACCTGCTGCTGCTGAGCATGCTCGTGCGCGCGCCCCTTGCATTGCGTGGATTCCGCGAGCGCATGTACCTGGAACGGGTGTGCGCCGTGTTGGGCGCATTTGCTGCCGCGTGTCTCGTGCTCTTCGCAGCGGGCCTGGGCACGACCATCGCCACCATCGACCCCTACCGGTTCGCCTTCGGGCTGCCGCCGGTGGTACTGGTGCTGCTGGCGTTGCCGTTGCTCGCCGTGCCCTGTGCATGCGGCCTGGCACTGGCGGCCGTGGCGCTCTGGCGGCAGAAGGCGGTGTCGCGCTCAGGCCGTCTGCACTACCTCGCGGTGAGCGCGGCGGCCCTTGCCGTCGTCTGGAGTTTGCATTATTGGAATCTGCTCGGGTACAAGATGTAACGAACTATGCCAAACGGACTCGCTACAGCAGACTATATCATCCTCGCCGGCTTTTTCGTGGTCATGCTGGCCATCGGCTTCTATTTCGCCCGGCGTATGCGTGACCTGCGCGACTTCTTTTCCGGCGGGCGCGTGGTGCCGTGGTGGATTTCCGGCGTATCACTGTTCATGACCACCTTCAGCGCCTACGCCTTTGTGGGCTACTCGGCCACCGCCTACAAGGATGGCTTTGTCGCTATCTTTCTCTGGTGGATTGTGGCGGGTACGTTTATCGTGAGCGCGTGGTTCCTCGCATCGCGCTGGCGCCGCGCCGCCACGACAAGCCCTGTCGAGTTCATCGAGCGGCGCTATGGCGCCTTCCTGCGCCAGGGCTTCGCGTGGATAGGCGTGCCGCTCATCGTCATCGACGATGCCCTCAAGCTCTATGTCATCGGCACGATGGTGGCCGGCAGCCTCGGGTTCGACAACCCCGCCGCGCTGCCCATCGCGGTGGCGGTGTGCGGCGTGATCATCCTGGCCTACACCTTCCTCGGCGGACTCTGGGCCGTGCTCATCACGGACTTTGTGCAGTTCGTCGTGTTGGCTGCGGCGGTGCTCGTGCTGGCGCCCTTGGTGATTGCGAAGGTCGGCGGCCCCGCCGGATTCTTTACCAACATGCCCGAAAACACATGGACCTTCACCTCGGAGGCCTGGCCGCCCGGCGCGCTCGTGGCATTCACCGTGGTGCTGCTGCTGGCGAACTGCGCCAAATGGCCCGTGGTGCAGCGCTACTACGCCGTGCGTACCGATCGTGAAGCGCGGCGCGTGGGCTATCTCGTGGCCGCGCTGCTTCTCATCGGTATGCCGGTGGTGTTGCTGCCGGCCTTGGGCGCACGCATCTTCATGCCGGACGTGGAAGACGCGAATCTCGTTTACAGTCTTGTGTGCCGGTCCCTGCTCCCGGTGGGCATGCTTGGCATGATCATCGCCGCCATGTTCTCCGCCACCATGTCCATGCTCTCGAGCGACTACAACGCGGTGGCCTCCGTCATCACGAACGACATCTACAAAAGGCTCACGCGCCGCAGCCCGAGCGACAAAGCGCTCGTGTTCGCCGGGCGCCTGACCACCTTCGGCGTCGGGCTGACGGCCCTGGCCATCGCGCTGGTGCTGGCCGTGCAACCGGGGGAACCGGACCTCGTGAAGGTGATGGCAAAGCTCTTCGGCGTGTTGTTGCCGCCCACGGCCATCCCCATGATCTTCGGCCTGCTCACGCGCCGCGCCTCGAACACGGGAGCCGTATCGGCCTTTCTAACCGGCGCGCTCCTCGGGGTGGCGGCTTATTTCCTGAGTTTCTTGGACGCATGGGCATTTCTGGGTACCCTGACCTGGCTCACGGCGATTACCGCCGTACCCACGCTGGTTGTGTTGTTGCTGCTGAGTGCGCTGCTGCCGGACCGCGCGGAGAAACGGGGACACGTGGATAAGTTCCTCGATGGGCTCGCCGGACCCGAGGAAGTGCTGCCCACCGATGCGGCCCCCGGCGCGGAACACTTCGCCACCGCCATGGCGCTGCGGGTAATCGGTTCGGCCGGCCTCGGCATGGGCGCGTTGCTCATGCTGGCGGTGCTCGTGCCCTTGTTCAGCCGCGGCGAAGGGGGCACCTCGCTCGTGACCGGCCTCGTCTTGCTGGCCATGGGGGTTGGTGCCCTGCTCCTCGCCCGCCGGGTGCAACGCCGGGCAACGGCCTGAGATACCAACCACTCCCTATGTGCATGTGCCTTGTTCCAGGTGATCTGGGCCTGCGGCCCAGGCTGGTATAGTACGGGCCGTTGGCCCTAAAGAAACGGCGGGTTCTGGTCTACAGGGAGGGCGAGCGTACCCGCGAGCCGAGCATGCACCGCGCCTTACAAAAGGGAGGGCGAGCGTACCCGCGAGCC
>CAZMVU010000037.1:0-22447 GCA_964569295.1 uncultured Nitrospirales bacterium | reverse complement strand
AGCCGAGCATGCACCGCGCCTTACAAAAGGGAGGGCGAGCGTACCCGCGAGCCGAGCATGCACCGCGCCTTACAAAAGGGAGGGCGAGCGTACCCGCGAGCCGAAACGTAACGCAAGCCCCAAGACAGCGGTTGGGAACAACCGCGTGCTTCGCCTACAGGCCGAAGTCCGCACCATAAAGCCGTGCGATTTTGCGACGCCATTCACTGGGTTATGGGCCATGCCCATGTTTGCTATAACTCCAGATATGTCTTCAGCTTCGCAGCCTCAGCGAAAATCGGCGGGATTGAACTCGACCTTCTTCCGGATGGCGGCGAGATGCTCGTTGACCATGAAGAGAACAATCATAAGCTCGCAGTAGATGCGCCCCACCAGTGGCCCGACAACCAACACAAGGATGCCGCCGACAATCTGGGCGATAGACTGATCCGGCGCACCGGGCACCAGCCCCGCGCTGGTGACACCTGCGGCTGAAATGATGAGAGCTACCCCGGCGATGATGCAGCCCAAGACCCACAGCATGAAGACAATCTGGATGATCGTGGGGGTGATCATTTTGCGGAACGCGAAGAAATCGCTCATAGAACCTCCTCCTTCTTGCTAATCACATTGTACATCTATTCTATGGAATCCGCCTCAAGAATCCGCAGTACCGTGCGCTGAATGTCCTGCGCGTCGATGACGCCATCCTGATCATAGTCGCCGCGAGGGTTCATGGGCGCCTTACCGAGCGCGATATTGATAATACGCTGCAAGTCCACCGCGTCGATGTCCCCGTCCAGGTCCAGGTCACCCAGGCGGGCCTCCGGCGTGTCGAAGAAATGGTCCGGGTCGGTGCCGGCCTCCAGCTCCGCTACATTACTGAAGCCATCGTTGTCGCGGTCCAGGTCGACCGGGTCGGGGAAGCCATCACCGTCGCCGTCCGGCGCTTCATCCACATCGGGTGTGCCGTTGCCGTTTGCATCCTCGTCCTCGGCGTCGGGTATGCCGTCGCCGTCGGTGTCGTCGTCCCAGTAATCAGGCACGCCATCGCCGTCCACATCCGCCGCCTGATAGGCGTCGTCGAAGCCATCGCCGAGGGCGTCCGGATCGTCCTCATTCAGCACGCCGTCACCGTCTATATCGGGATCCTCGGCATCAGGCACGCCGTCGCCGTCGGCATCGGTGAGGGCATAGGGGTTGTTCGCGGCGGTGAGCGCTTCGCCATTCAGTGTAAGGGCACCCACCTCCAGCGTGGCCTCTGGTGGGGTGGGGCACAAGAGCGTGTCAGCGAAACGCGCCGAGGCCCGGAAGGTCTCGCGGCCGAATTCGCCGGGCTCGGCGACGACAAGGGTGTAGACGGCCGCCGGTGCGGCAATGGTGAAGGCCCCATCGGCGGCGGCCTGCGTGCGGAAAAAGCGGCCCTGCGCATCGGCGAGGATGACGTTCATTTCGGCGAGTTCGGCGGGAAGCGTGCCGGTGACGGTTGTTTCGGGCGTGGGCGCGTAGGCCGCGGCGCGCACGGACCATGCGTAGGGGTCGGTCCACAGGCTCGGCACATCCGGCGTGCCCAGAAAGAGCGGCCCCACGCCCCCATCCGCAACGCCCGCCGCCGGCTGATCGTTCGCATCCTGCGGAAAGGCGTCCTGTCCCCAGCGGCCGGCATAGCGCAGCCAAAGCGGTGCATCCGCCTCCCCGATGCGGCCGATGCGTTCCAGGCGCAGTAGCGCGGTGTTCCGGTAGCCGCCGGTGTCCACGCCTGCCGGCGCCAGCCACGTGCCGAGGCCATCGTGTACTTCGAGGCCCTGTTCATAGCGTGTGGCGCCGGCCTGCACATAGAGCGAATGTCCGCCTTGGCCTACATAGAGCACCGGATGGGTGCCGCCGTTCCGGAGCACCTTTTCCCAAGACGTAGCCGTGCCCCCGGCCCAGCCGTTGCCTTCCACGAGCCGGTGCTGCTGGGTGGTGGCGATCTGCTTCGGGTTGCCTTCCGCATCGATCAGAAGCTGCACCATTTCCCAGTCGCCCTCATGGCGATGGCCGCCGTTGATGCCGTCACCCCAAAGGTCTGCGTAGAAGTGCAGGTAATACTGGATGACCGTGTACCCTTGGGGAACATCCTCCTCCGCGGACGGCCCCGCCAGCGGCGCGACGGTGTAGTAGGTCACGGCTTCAAGCGGTTCGTCGGGATATTCCTCGAGCAGTTCCGGTACGCTTTCCCCTTCGCGATCGAGCCGCGCTTCGGCCTGGGGCGCCTGGTGCAGGGCGAGCGTGTCGGGCTGTACGGGCAGCGCACGGGTGTTGCCGAGCTGCAACGTGCTGCGTGCGATGGAGACAGACGCATCCACCGGCCGCAGCCGCGCATCGCGGTGGAGGCGCAGCAGGGGCGCGTAGCGTTGCGCCAAGGCATCGATATCCACATCCGGCAGGGGCGTGCCCGTGGCCCGTGTTTCGAGCACAAGCACGGCGGTGAGCTGTTCATCCAGGTCACCGGGACCGGTGAAGCGCAGGGCGAAGGCGCCGCCCTGGTTGTCGACGGTAGCTTCAGCAGGGGGGGTAACCGTCAGCTCGATCAGGTGGCTGCCTTGGCTGAGCGTGCGCGTTTGTGGGCCATCGAGGGTGGCCTGCCAATCAGCCGGCGTATTCCATGCGCCGGGCGCGCCGTTCAGGCTGAGGGTGTAGTCGCCAGTCTCTGCAACGGCGACCTGGACCGCCACGGCTCCCGGCTCACCGGCTGCGAAATCGCCATAGTCCAGCCGCACCATGCCCGCATTGGGCGTATCTTCTGCGTCGTTGCCGTTGCTGCCGAGGAACCACTCCGCCGCATCGTCGAAGCCGTCGCCATCGGTATCCGCTGCATTCGGGTCGGTTTCGCCGGGATCGAGCACGCCGTCGCGGTTGCTGTCTTCCTGGCGGTCCCACAGGCCATCGCCGTCGGAATCCGCGGCCTGCGGATCCGTGTCCATGCGGAATTCCTCGAGGTTTGTGAGGCCGTCATTGTCCGGGTCGCCGTCCGCGCCGTTGTCACCGGTGGGATCGAGCGGATCGAGACCGTTCGCGAGTTCCCAGTCGTTCGGCAGGCCGTCGCCGTCTTCATCCGCGCTGCCGGCGTCAAGGCGCATGGCGTGAATCTGCGTGCGGCCGAGGCGATCGTCTTCCCACACGGCCAGCAACTCGACGGCCCCATCCAGACAGTCGACATCCGGCCGCGCGGTATCCACACCCGGGTCGGGCAAGGGCGCCGCATCGCCCAGTGCGCGGCCGAAGGCCGTGTAGCGCTGTTGCCGCAGTGCGCCGTTCCCGTCGAGGGAAATGCCGTATAGGAAATTCAACTGCTGCGGCTCGACGGCCACGGTGAAACCAGCCCCCACGCCATCCGCTTCGGGGGCAATGGTCTGCCGCATGATGGCCGGGTTGTCGGCGCCGGCCGGGAACGTCGCGAGGTGCAGTGTATCGGCAGGGTCTTTCCACAACAGGTGCCACGTATCGCCCACGGGATTGCAGGCCACGCCATACAATTCGGCCATGTCATCCGTTTCCAAAGTGATCACGGCGCCGGCCGGTTCCCCGGTGTCTATGGCAACCCGCCGGGCGGCAATGCCGTAGCGTGTGCCGTTATCCTCCGTTGATTCCGCGAAGGTCCACGCCACAAGCGCGGTGTCATGCGCCGGGCCGCACGCAAGCGCTGGTGGACCAATGGCCTCCCCAGCCCCGGAAATGGCCGTGGTGAACGCGCGCTCCCGCGGACTGCGGTTGAAAGCGGTGAGGTATACCCGCGATGTATCCCCCACATCCGACGCGTAGGCCACGGCGAAGCGGTCGCTGGCGCCGGCGTACGCCACACTGGGACCGCGCACGCTACCGCTTTCCCCGGCCACGCCGAAGATGTTGCTGCGCGCGCCCGTCTCGAGGTCGAAGGCGCGCCCCTGGATCGAGCTGACACCATGGGCCGTGTCTTCCTGCGCCCACACGGCCCAGGCATCGCCCGCGGGCGACGTGGCGACAGCGGGACGTGACGCGGGCCCGAGCACGGCCAGGGAAAGCACGGACCGCTCGAGCACCGGCACGGCCTGTGGACCAAGCACTGCCGCCACGACAAGGTTGCCCTCTTCCCACGCGACGATGCTGTGCGTATCCGACGCGGCCACGGCGGGCCGCGCCTGATCGCGCATGGTCGGCCCCACGGCAAAGGCGGTATCGAGGTTGCGCCCGGGCAGCACTTCGAGCGTAACGCCGAGCGTGGCGGTGGGAGAAGCCGCGCCCTCAGGCGTGAACAAGACGCGCCCGTTGTAGGGGCTGTTGCCAGCCGAAAGGCCCGCCACGTCCACGGACACGCTGACCTCCGAGGCGCCCTGGCCGTTCGAAGGGGAAACGGCGAGCCAGCTTTCGTTGGTGCGCGCGCTCCACGAAAAGGTTTCCGCATCCGGGCTCGAAACCTGCACGTTCTGCGCCGGCACGGGCACGGTCTGGTCCGCCACCGCGACAAAGGTCAGGCTATCGGGCGAGAGATCGAGATCGAGGGCCGGGTTCACCACCTCGACCACGATCTCCGGTGTGGACACGGGCTGCATGTACGGCGCCGCGATGTCAAAGCGTGCGGTGTAGGGGCTGTCATCTGCCGTAAACCCTGCCGTGTCGAGGTCTATCCGAATCTGATCATCGCCCGTACCGGCCGTTTTCGACAACGCGGCCCACGCGGCATTCGTTTCGAGTTCCCAATCGAAGAAGGGGAAATCGCCGCTGTTAAGCGTAAGCGTCACGGGATCGGGTGCGGAATCGCCCTCGGCAAGGGTGAAAAGGTCTTGGGAAAGGGTCGCCGAGAAGGTGTTGTCCGGGGTGAGTGGGTGCTCGTCCACATTGTCCAGCAGCCCGTCCCCGTCCGTATCCGGGTTGTCCCGCCCGGTACCCAGTTGTGTCTCCGCACTGTCACGCACGCCGTCGCCGTCGGCATCACCGGGGATAGGGCGGCCGCCCGCCGTGCGCACCCAAATCTGCAGAAACGGTGCATGGGCGCCCTCCCCGAGCACCCGGTCTTCCGAGGTGAGCACCAGCACATCGCCGCCGGCGCCGAGCGTGCCCACGACGTCGTCGTTCGAGGCGAGCCGGAAAACGCCCGTTTCCTCGAGTACAAGGCGCCCTGTGAAATCCTGTCCGCCGAGTGTGCCAAAGTAAACGGCATTGCCGCCCGCGGTCACGGCGCCGACGGACGTGGCGTCCACACCATTTTCGCCCGGCCGCAATTCATGCACACGGTACGTGCCGGTAAAGTCTGCCCGGCTTATCTTGCGCGCCGGGTCCTTGCGTACATAGAGCGCCAGGCCCTTGTAGCCCGCCGGAATCAACTCGTCCTCGCGGTATCCGATCCGCAGCGATTGAATGAGCAGATCGCCGCCATCGAATAGGGTGGCGTACTGGCTGCCCTGGCCCATGAAAGACACCCGGCCATTGCGCTCGACCGTATAGCGGTACTGGAGCACCCCCGCCGGCCGGATGAGGGTCAGGGTGTGCGTCGCATCGGCCACCGCGCCGCCGACAACGTTGCGCCACGTATCGTTGCGCGGCTGCAACAGCGCGTGGTAGGCATAATCCCCCCTGAAGTTAGCATCGCTCATGTTTTCCTGCTTGCGCACGGAGAGGCGCAGGGCTGCGTAGCCCTCCGGCACCTGCTCATCCTCGTTGGGCGCCGCCGACCGGCTGAAGACCAGGAGTTCACTGCCAAGGCCGATACTGCCCGTGTAGCCGCCTTGCCACATGTCCGTGTAGAACCGCATGCGGCCATCCGGCGCGACTTCGTAACCCAAGGGCGAAAGCGACGCGAAACTCACCAATGACGTGACCGCGTCTTCGCCGTCGAAATTCCGCACCCCCATGGCGATTTTGGCCGTTTCGTCGCGCACCGCAAACAGATCATGGGCGAAGTAACCGCCATCAACAAGCTCCGCATCATATGCTCCGAGATCGGCGTTCGGTTGGGCCGTGGCCGCCAGGGCGCCACACAGCATCAGGGCCGGAATCAGGTACAACGCTTTCGGCATGGTTCTCCGCTTTCCACCGCGTTCAGACAACACTTTCCGTATAATACAATGGCGCGGCCCGAATGTCGCTACGAAATCTGGCGAGCACTTTCGCCGTCTGGCGCGGTGTGTAAGCCAACCCTGGAAATCGTTAGCGCATGCACGGCGCAGGCCCCTGCAACACGCGCGGCGCCAAGTAGACACGGTATCTTGCCGCGTTCTCCAACGGCTTGGAGCCTCTTCTGCTTAGGCCGCGGCCATGCCCGCGCACGTCCGCCGCCGTTTTGTGGAGATGCTGGAAACGCAGATCGAACCTGCAGGAGCGCCAAAAGGGGTTCGTGGCCTCGTGCCCAAGTCCCTTGGCCCCTGCTCACGAGCACAAGGGAAATGAGACCAGAACCAAGCGAGCCCGCCGCGCCGGTCAGCTATTGCGAACGCGTGGACTGTCCCGTATTTTCCGAGTTGGCGGCTGCGTACCGTTTCTCGCCCGCCATGGACGACAGCATGCACTTCAGCCCACGCGCGCGAAAGTGGCGCCATCGGCATGGCTGGCCCGATCACCCGTTGGTTTTCGCTATCACGGGACAAATGGGCGCAACAAGTGCGCCGCCTTGCGCCATACAGCTAAAGCATACCCGAAATACAGGTGCGTTCCGAAATGGAGATTTAGGAGCGGGCTGGGGTTATGGCTCTGCGGCCCCTGTCAGTCCGTGCGGTTTTTCTTCATTCTGCTTGAGCAAGAGAAAGAAGCTGTAGGGGTCTACAAAGGCGAGGCGCGGCTGCGCTTCGACAGCGGCGGCCATGGTGTCGCGGTGCCATGAGGGCGATTTCAAAATGGTACGGATAAACATGAACTTGGGTGCTTTCCTGCCGCAGAGGCCGGCGATCTCCTTGCCGGCCTCGGCCGGTTCGCCATAGAGGTCGAGCTTCATACGCAGGTAGGGCATCACGTCCTTATACACGCCCCGGGGTGGTATCTTCTGCCCGACGATACCGTCGGGCGAGAACTTCATGTAGGCATCCATACCCGGCTCGCCCATGCCGCGGGTATGGCCGTCGATGATAAACCCGGTGATGGTGAGATCGTAGCGGTTGGCGTAGGGCGTGCTATGCCGCACCCACGCATCAAGCCCCGAGGGCAAGCCCGAGTCGCGCGGCTCGACGAGCCCGCCGGGGTTGAGGTAGCCCGCACCCGAATCACCGAACATGAACCAGTCGTTTTCCGTCTGCCGGCTGCGCACATAGTGCATGGCGTGGGGCGCGCGTTTGTCCAGGTTCGGGTTGAAGGCCCAGGTGCACAACGTGTCGCCGTGGGCCTCGTCCTGCCACCAGCGCGGCGCGTGGTAGTTGAACCAGGCCGCGGCATCGTAGTCGCCCATGTAAAAACACACAAAGAACCGGTCCGCCACGGCACCATCCTCTTCGATGAACCCGCGTGCGTCGAGATCGTCCAGCGTGGGTTTCGGGTTCTGCGGGTAACGCGCCTCGAGCGGATGGTGCTGGTAGAACGAGGCATTCGCCATGCCGGAGTAGCCCAATGCGTCGGCGTCCATGATGCCGTTGTAGGTCGAGATAATCTGGGCGTACTTCCATTCCGTGTCCACGGGCCCATGGCTGCTGCCGGCCTGGCGGTGGTCCGTGTATTTCCACGCCCATGGCGTGAATCCGCCGATGTGAATGATCTCACCGTCCGCGTGCTCGTACATGCTGTGCATGGTTTTGTGCAGGGTTTCCACGTCCGTGCCCGGTTCCTGCGTGGGATCATCCACCGGCGCCTCCTCCTCCCACACGTGGAGGTCGAAGAAGAAGGCCTTCTGCGCGATGAAGAAGTCATGGTTCGTCAGTGTCGCGTTCGAGAAGCCGCTTTCCGTCGGGTTTGTGAGCCAGAAGCTGTCGATGTAGAACGCCATGTAGTCATCGCTCACCTTGCCGGTGTCGAGATAGTGGTGCTTCAGCCACAGGTGCGCATCGCACTTGGCGGAACCGGTCGAGGCCAGCTCCGTTCCGGGGATGACCCCCTCGCCGGTGAAGAGTGGGGAGCCGTCGTCTTTCATGAGGCGCTTTACGTCAGCGGCAAAAGGCAGGGGCATCGCCATGACCTGCGTATAGAGGCTTTCGGGTTCCTGCGCATAACGAAGCGGCAACCGGTCCTCGACGCCCGCCATCGTGCTCGCCAGGTTCGAGGTCGCCCACACGCGTTCGTCGTACAGCACAAAGCCCTTTACGTCATCCGCGAAATAGCGCAGCAGTGCTTCCAGCGATGCAATGCGTTTTACCTCGCGGCCATGCAGCCATTCGCCTTCGGAAGTCAGGTGTTCCCACCAGAAGTCGTCCGGGTGTTTCATGAACCGCACGAAGAGCCGCGGTCCATCGCGGTTCACGATTCCCTGCAATGCAGAAACCAGGTGCGCCGTGTCCCACGCTTCCCGAGCCTGTGCCGGGTCATTGAGGTCGAGCTGGTTGAGCCGCGTCATGTCGTAATAGACGATGGGCGGCTGGGCGATGGCGGCGGCGGAAAGGGTGAGGGCAATGGCTGCAAGCAACACACGCATGGTAAGACTCCTGTCTGTGGTTTGCCATGGGATAGCACGCCGGAGGCTTGTGAGGCAAGGTGGTAAAGACGGTGCGTTACGCTCGGGTGGTCTCGTCGGCCTTCGGTTGTGCATGCGAGGCTCGCTTCACACACCCTACACTTTGTTCGCCATCGGATAGCATGCGGGTGGTGGGTGAGGCAAGGTGAAGAGGCAAGAAGAAGAGGATGGATCGGACCGATCGGTCTGATCGGTCTGATCGGTCTTATCCGTCCGATGATCTTCCCTGCGCACCCGCCGCCTCGTACTCCAGGGTCAGGTCCTTTTCCTTCACATCCACGAGCACCGTGCCGCCTTTCTCGAGCTTGCCGAAAAGGATTTCATCCGACAACGGCGTTTCGATCTGCTGCTGGATGAGCCGGCCCAGGGGCCGTGCGCCCATCCGCTCGTCGTAGCCATTCTCGGCGAGCCACTGCCGGGCCGCGCCGGTCAGTTCGAGGCTCACTTTGCGCGGCGTGAGCTGCGCCTGGAGTTGGGCGATAAACTTGTCCACCACCATGAGAATGACGTCCATGGGCAGCGCATGGAAGGTTACGACGGCATCCAGCCGGTTGCGGAACTCGGGACTGAACGCCTTCTCGACGGCCTTCAGGCTTTTGCGCTCGGCGTCGTCCGTGGCCGCCTTGAATCCAATGCTCTTTGCCGCCAGGTCGCGTGCGCCCGCATTCGAGGTCATGATGAGCACCACATTGCGGAAATCCGCCTTGCGGCCCTGGTTGTCCGTAAGCGCCGCGTTGTCCATGACCTGCAAGAGGATGCTGAACAGGTCAGCATGGGCCTTCTCAATCTCGTCGAGGAGCAGGACGGTGTAGGGGTGCTTGCGGATTTCATCGACAAGCAACCCGCCCTGGTCAAAACCCACATAACCCGGCGGCGCGCCGATCAGCCGCGCCACGGCGTGCTTCTCCATGTATTCCGACATGTCGTAGCGCGCAAAGTGGTTTCCGAGAATGGCCGCAAGCTGCTTAGCCACCTCGGTCTTTCCGACGCCTGTCGGGCCGGTGAACAAGAAACAACCGATCGGCTTATCCAGCCGGCCAAGGCCCGCGCGCGAGCGCTTGATGGCGCGGGTCACCTGACCGAGGGCTTCGTCCTGCCCGAAGACCACATGGTTCAGCTCGGTATCGAGTGCGCCCAGCTTTTCCTTATCAGACGACGACACGCTACGCGCGGGCACGCGCGCGATTTCCGCCACAATGAGCTCGATATCCGCCGGCCGCACGGTCTTGCGCTGGCCGCCGCTCTCGAGCTTGACGTTGGCGCCTGCTTCGTCCATGACGTCGATGGCCTTGTCCGGCAGGAAGCGGTCATTGATGTGCTTGGCCGAAAGCTCCGCCGCCGCGCGCAACGCCGTGTCCGTGTACGTCATGTCGTGGTGGCGCTCGTAGTGCTCCTTGAGCCCGCGCAGAATGCGCACCGTCTCCTCGACGGTGGGTTCCTCGACGTCCACCTTCTGGAACCGGCGCGAGAGCGCTCGGTCTTTCTCGAAGTGTTTCTTGTATTCGTCGTAGGTCGATGATCCGATGCAGCGGATTTCGCCCGACGCCAGCGGCGGTTTCAGAATGGTCGAAGCGTCCATGGTCGAGTCGCTTGTGGCGCCCGCGCCGATAACGGTATGGATTTCATCAATAAACAGCACGATATCCGGCCGCTTGACAAGCTCGTTTACCACGGCTTTCATCCGCTGTTCGAAGTCGCCGCGAAACTTGGTGCCCGCCAAAAGCGCGGCCATATCCAGCGTGCGGATTTCAATCTCTTTGAGCGCATCGGACACCCGGCCCTCGTGGATGCGCAATGCCAGTCCTTCCGCGAGCGCCGTTTTGCCGACACCCGGCTCCCCCACGAAAATGGGGTTGTTCTTGCGCCGCCGCGACAGAATCCGCACGGTGCGGCGCAACTCGGGCTCCCGGCCGATGAGGGGATCGATGCGCCCTTCTGCCGCCTTTTGCGACAAGCTGATCGTGAACACGTCGAGTGGGTCGCGCTTCGGGCGGTCCGGCCCTTCCTCGCCCTCGGCCGGTGTTTCGAGGGGCGCGCCATCGTTTGGGTGCTCCTCGTAGACATCCTTGTGTATACCGTGCGAGACATAGTTCAGCACATCCAGCCGGGTAATGCCCTGCTCACGCAGAAAATAGGCGGCATGGCTGTCGCGCTCCTCGAAGAGCGCCGCAAGTATATCCCCCGCATCCACCTCCTCCTTCCCCGAATACTGCACATGCAGAAAGGCGCGCTGCATGAGCCGCTCGAACTCGGCCGTTTGTTGCATGTGCGCCACCGGCCCGGCGACGGTTTCCATCTCCTTGACGAAGAAATCGTTGAGCGACTGACGCAGCAGGGCCACATCCGCCCCGCAATGCTCGAGAATCTCACAGCCCAGGCGATCTTCCGTAAGCACATAGAGCAGGTGCTCCACACACAGGTATTCATGACCGCGTTCGCGTGCTTCGCTCACGGCGGCATTCAAGCTCACCTCGAGATCTTTGCTCAACATCAACGCTCAAACTCGCTCACGTATTGGTGCCCGGCCACGCCGCCAGGTTGCCCCCGGCGGGTAGCGCCTTGTCTATTCCGGCTCGATGGAGCAACGCAACGGACAGCCTTCCACTTTTGCGCGCTCATGGACGTCCTTCACCTTCATCTCCGCCACGCTCTTCACATACACCCCCGCCACGCCCGTGCCATTGTGATGCACACTGAGCATCACCTGAATGGCATCGTCCACCGGCTTGTGGAACACATCCACCAGAATATCGACCACGAATTCCATGGTCGTATAGTTGTCGTTGTGCAGCAGAACCTTGTACTTCCGGGGCTTCTCGGTCTTCTCTTGATCCTCGAGCGCAACGCCTTCGCCCGGTTTGCTCACGTATTCCGCCACAATGCCTGCTCCACCGCGCCAGTCCCGCGCTTATGATTCCTTCTTCTGCGCCGGGGCATCGGCGGGGCTCTCATCGTTCACGTCCTCCGCCTCCGGCAGGATGACAGTCGCCTGCTTGATGTAGTCCATGTTCGGGAATTCCTTCTCCAGGTACTCGTTGCCCATACGGCGAATCATCCCCTGGTCCGGCTGCTGCCCATATTCGGCGTTAATGTCTTTCACCACGTCAAAGCCCTCGGTCACTTCAGCAAAGGGCGCAAAGTCCATGTCGTCGAGTTGAGCATTATTGCCGAGATTGATAAAGATCTGCGTGGTGCGCGTGTTCGGGCCGCGCGTGGCGAAGCTGAGTGTGCCCGGCTTGTTGGTCTTGGTCACCGGATCGTCTTTGAACTCGGATCCGAACCACTCGGCCCCCTCAGCCGGGTCGCCGGCCAGACCGAACTGCACCACGAACCCCGGCACAACCCGGAAGAACCGTGCGTCATTGTAAAAGCCCGTCTTCACTAACTCATAGAACCGCTGCACGCCCAGCGGCGCCCAGTCTTTATGGCATTGCACGACGAACGTGCCATTCGAGCACTCGAACGCCACCTTGAATGTATCCGGCGCCTGGTCGGGGAGGTTTTCCTGCATCGTATCCTCTTTCTTCGTTGGTTTCTCGGCTGCATCCTCAGTCTCGGGTGTTTTCTCTTCCGCCTGCGCGATCATGTCGGCCGCCTCTTTGCGCTCGGCCAGCACCGCTGGACTGAACCGGCTCGGCTTGAATACGAACTGGAACCAACCGGCGCCCACCAGCACCAGCACCACGAGGCCAATCGTAACGGCATGTTTTTTCACCACGTACTCCTCCTGTCCTATGCAACGAACGTTATCGGTGTAGTCATCGCGCGGGAAAGGCTGCCACAGCGGCGACCGCATCCCGCTCGTCTGATCTTAACCCGCAGCCCCTGCAACCCGCAATACCAAGCCGTGCCCGATCCCCCCCCACCCCGGGCGTCTTCAGGCCTTCGCTGCGTTTTCCGCCCGGCTGCGTGCCCGGGGTTCTGGAAGCGCGGGCCGCGCCGCTGGTATGATCCCCGCCTTGTCTACGCAAACACGCACGGCGAAACACGGCAAAAACCGCGGGGCTCCGGCATTTCTTGGCAAACACGGCGCACTATCTGAAGGGACTCAACGCCCCGCAACGTACGGCGGTCGAAACCACCGATGGCCCGGTGATGGTGCTCGCTGGCGCCGGCAGCGGCAAAACCCGTGTCATCACGCAACGCATCGCCTACCTTATCGGCGCCGGGAAAGCCGAGCCCGAGGAAATCCTCGCCGTAACCTTCACCAACAAGGCCGCCGCGGAGATGCGCGAGCGCGTAGCGGAACTCGTCGGCCAGGCGGATGCACGCCGCATTACTGTGTCCACATTCCACAGTTTCTGCGTGCGCGTGCTGCGCGAGCATTGCGAGATAGCCGGCTACCGGCGGAATTTCACCATTTCCTCAGAGAGCGACACCCGCCTGCTTATGCGCCGGATTATCGACGACATGGAGCCGGGCGGGGGCTACAGTCCCGCCACCTTCCTCGCCCAGATAAGCCTGCACAAGAACGCCGACGCCAAGCCCGGCGACCTGCGGCCGAAGGCAAAGCAGAAAGTATCGGCCACCGAGGCGAAGTATGACCAGCAGCTCACCGATGTCTTCGACCGCTACCAGTCGGCATTGCGCGCAGCGAACAGCGTCGACTTCGATGACCTGCTGCTGCTCGTGCTCCGGCTTTGGCGCGACAATCCGGCGCTCCTCGAGCGCTACCAGCAGCGCTACCGCTATGTCATGGTTGATGAATACCAGGATACGAACCGGGTGCAGTACCAGCTTGTCCGGATGCTCGTGGACGCCCACCGGAACCTGTGCGTGGTGGGCGACGATGATCAATCGATCTATGCCTGGCGCGGCGCCGACGTACGTAATCTCCTCGATTTCGAGCGCGACTTCAAAGAAGCAAAGATCATCACGCTCGAACAGAACTACCGCTCAACGCAAACCATCCTCGCGGCCGCGAACGCCGTCATCAGCAACAACCGCACGCGCCGCGCGAAAAACCTCTGGTCCCAGCTCGGCAAGGGCCGTCCCTTGGAATGGTTCGTCACGGGAGACGAGGAGGATGAAGCAAAGCACGCCGTCGCCCAGCTAAAGCACATCATCAAGCATACGGGCGCCGCGTTCAGCGATTTCGCCGTGCTCTACCGGTCGAACCAGCAGTCGCGCCCCTTCGAGATCGCCTTTCGCCAGGCGGGCATCCCCTATGTGGTCATCGGCGGGCAGGAGTTCTTCGAGCGCGCGGAGGTAAAGGACATCGTGTCCTACTTCAAACTGATCGCGAACCCCCGTGATGAGGCGGCTTTTCTTCGTGTGGTGAACATGCCCCGCCGCGGCATCGGCGACAAAACGCTCCACCTGATCCACGATCTGTGCCGCGAAGAGAAGGTGGGCTTGGGAAAGGCCATCGCCGAAGTGCTCAAGCGCGGCCTCGCTCCCGCCCAGGCTAAGCAGGGACTCAGCAACTTCCTCGGCATGGTGCAGCATTTCCGGCGCGCTTTCAGGGAGCAGCAGCAGGATTTGCAGTCGCTGGCCAACCACCTTGTGGATGCAACAGGCTACTACGCGGAAATCGACCGCACCAGCCGCAACGGAGAACACGCCACGGCGCGGCGGCAGAACGTGCAATTCGTTCTCGAAGCCATTGGCGAATACGAACGCGAAGCGGACAACCCGACGCTCGCTGGCTTTTTGGATGCCAGCTCCCTCGACACGGACCATGACCGTGCGACAAAGGATGCACGGCGCAGCACGGGCGTGACACTGATGACCATCCACAGCGCGAAGGGGCTCGAATTTCCTTTCGTGTTTCTTGCCGGACTCGAAGACGGCCTGCTCCCGCACGAGCGCAGCCTGAACGAAAACCAGCTCGACGAGGAGCGCCGCCTCTTCTACGTTGCCCTTACCCGCGGCAAACGGCACGTGACACTGTTCGAAGCGTGCGCACGCACCCGCAACGGCAAAGCGCGCGTGGCCAAGTCAAGCCGGTTTCTCAAGGAGATTCCCCCCGAGTTCGTGAACCAGCGCATCATGGCCGCCCGCGATATGGTCGAGGCGCGTATCGAACCCAACAAGGACCGGCCCAAGAGGAAAGCCAAACCACGCAAGCGCAAGGTGGTGCCGTAGCCTGTTTACGCCGCGGCCCCATAGCAAGCCCGGCCCGCACCCAGGGCGGCGGCGAGCCGGGCTTTACTAACGCGTATTACGCACGGGTCAGGTGCGTTGCAGTATCACGAGGAAATCGTTGTAGCTCTTGCCATTGTTGGGCGTGATCGAAACGATCTCCCACCCGTCTTCGAGCAGTTGATCCAGATCCTCTTTGCCCGAACCATTCGATTGAACAATCACACTTTTCTGCATTGATGCCCTCCTCCGCCTCGGCTTGTATACCGAGCCGTCTTGTTGCCACACCGGCACACACCGGTGGGCGGCGGCGTCCGCCTATTGTTTCTCTACGATGATCAAGAAGTCGTTGTAGCTCTGCCCATCGTTCGGACTGACGGATTTCACCCGCCACCCGTCCTCGAGCATGTCGTCCAGGTCCTCTTTGCCGGACCCATTCGACTGCACAATGATTGCACGTTGCAAAGCGCCTCCTCCCTGCTTACGCGCTCAAGAGCGCGCCTGGTTTGCGCGATGGATACACATGCACCCATACCACGCTACCTCTTTCAACACACGGAACCGCCGGCCACATTCCCCGGCAGCCCCACGATCACAAATCGTGCTCAACGGCGGTCTCCTGTTCTTTCGGGCGTTCCCGCCCGAGATGTTCCTCCCACATCGTGCGCAACCGGGGCCGTGGCTTCCACCGCCGGTGAAACCACAACCACTGCTCAGGATGCGCGCGCACCATCTCCTCGATCGCGTCTTGGAAACGCTGCGAGTTCACCTGCAGATCGCGCCGCAGGTGCTGCGTTTTTTCCAAAGCCACTTCCGGTGAAAAACGCAAGGTATAGCCCCCGTGCGCCCCGCGCACCATACACACCGGATGGACCGGCACCCGGGCACGCCGCGCCACCAGCGCCGGGCCCGCTGTAGCCCAGCAGGAGCGGCCGAAAAACGTTGCCGGCACGCCGTTCTCCCGCGGACTCTGGTCCACAAGCAACCCCGCCTTACCGCCTTCGCGCAACACACGCACCAGCGCCTGCGCGGCCGCATCCTTATCGAGGGTGTCAACATCGCCCGCTCGGCGCACGCCGTCCACATAACGATTCAGGACTGGGTCGTCCAGCGGCCGTACCACCGCAGTCACATGGCAACCATGCGCCGCCATGGCGGGCGCCATCCATTCCCAATTGCCCAGATGCGCGCCGATGCCGATCAGCCCCTTGCTCAGATCCACATGCTCGAGCCCTTCGACCCGCACAAGTCGCTCGTCTCCCCCGCCGGCCAGGGTTGGGATATGCGAGAATTCCGCGGCCACCATCGCCGCATTACGAACCGCGCCCCACAGAATCCGGCGTTTTTCCCGCACGCTGAGGATTTCCCCATAGGCCGCATCGAGGTTCGCCATGCCCACCCGCCGGATTCGCGGCACGGCCACATAGGCCACCACCGCCAACCCCACGGCCAACGCACGCGCCAAGCGCAACGGCATCAGCCGTGTCAACCAGCCGAAGCCAATGCACAACAGCGCCACCATGCGCCGCGCGAGCCGTCTGCCGTGCCCCGTGCTCATCACTCACGCCTTCAGTTCGATGTTCTCCCCCACAAGCGGCGCAAAACGTGCGAAACCATTGCCGGTGTTCGCCTCCATCCACGCCACCGCTTCGGGGTCGCCATGCACATAGACCACATTGCGCGGCTTCACCTGCTCAATGACGCTGCGCAAGGCCGCCCGGGGCGCATGGGCGCTGAAATCGAAACGCTGAATGTTTTGCAGGCGCACCGGCACCTGCGGCCAGCCCGTGGCAAAACTCAGTTTTGCTCCCGGCGCGCTATGCAACAGTTTATACCCCAGCGTCTCGGGGTCCACATAACCCACGAAGAAAATGCCGTGCTGCGTTTCCTGCACGATTTCCCGTGCTATCATGGCCGAGGGCGTGTTCTCTATCATCATCCCGGAAGTGGCCACGATAATCGCCGGATGCCGCAACAGGTCATCGATGCGCTTGGGATCCCACACATTGCCGATGCGGTCATACAAGCTCAACGGACGAAGCATCGCGTCCGGCCGCAGGTAATGGACATACTTATCGTACAACTCATAAACCGCGCGCCCCAGGCCCGATGCGTACACCGGCACACTCGGCACACGCCCCGTCTCCTGCAAACGGGAAATGATGTTCAGCATCTCCTGCGTGCGGCCCAAAGCAAAGCACGGCAAGAGCACGCAGCCGCCATCACGCAGTACCCGGTTCACGTTCTCGGCAAGCCGATCCACCTCATCCAGATAATCCTTCACCTTTGACTCTTCTGTGGCGCCGCGCGTGCACTCGATGACCAGCGTATCCACCTCCGTATTCTCCAAGGGGGTATAGCCGGCCAGCAGTTCCTGATTCGACTCGCAGATATCCGACGTGTAGAACAGGGTGTGACCATCGACACGCAAGAGCACACTCGCACTGCCGAGCACATGCCCAGCGTGCTGAAAGCGGCCTTCCACCGGCACACGCGTACACACGTTAAACGGGGCATCGCAGTCCACACCGCGCACGCCCCGAAGCGCGTAATTCACATCCGCGTGATCATACAGCGGATAATCGCGAATGCCCTTCTCCCGCGCCAATGTTTCCATGACCGCCACGGAATTGTGCAGCATCCGGTCCATAATGCTCACCGTGGGCATGGTGGCGAACACCTTTGTAAGCGGGAATTCACGAAGCAAATACGGCGCCGCGCCAATGTGGTCCACATGCCCATGCGAAATAATCAGCGCGTCCGGGGCCTCTTCAAGCGCGGCAAGGTTGGGCAGGGCATCGTAGCCGTCTTTCTTGGGATGTGTGCCGCAGTCGAGCACTATACGGCAGCCATCTACATCGACCAGGAAACAAGCCGCCCCAACTTCTCCGCCGCCCCCGAGAACGTGAAATTTGATCGTGGAGTGCGTAGTCATGGTAACCGCATTGTACGAGGCGGCGAACGGGCAAGTCAAAACCCTGAAAAAGAGGTAACAAATCGGGGTTTACGCAGTTGTTACAGATACACTTCAGCGGGTAGGCAGCGGCGTCTGTGCCCTTAATCGCCACCAAATGCCTGCATTATGACAACTGCGATTTGGGACAAGAGCGAAACACGTCTTTATGGCCGCGCCTCTAGAGTCCGTAGGCCCGCAGTTTGTAGACCAGATTGCGCCGGCTGATACCCAGCAATTCCGAAGCCTGGGTCTTGTTGCCCCCGGTTTTTTCCAGGGCCTCGAGAATGGCGCGCCGTTGAATTTCCTGCATATCCCCCACCAGCACGCCCCCTGCCTCCGGCTTGGCCACCGGCTCACGCAGATTTGGCGGCAGGTCGGCCGGCAACACGACCGTCCCATTCGCCAAAATGGCCGCCCGTTCCATGGCATTGCGCAACTCACGCACATTCCCTGGCCACGCATAAGCCGCCACTACACGCTGCGCCGCCGGCGCCAGCCGCTTGCGCTGCACGCGCAGAAATTTTTCGGCCAGGGCCAGCACATCTTCCGGCCGTTCCCGCAACGGCGGCACGGCAATAGGAAACACGTTGAGCCGGTAGTACAAGTCTTCGCGGAAGCGGCCTTCACGCACCTCGACCTCGAGATCACGGTTTGTGGCGGCGACAACCCGGACATCCACCCCCCGCTCCGCTCGCCCGCCTACTCGCCGGAAGGCGCCGGTCTCGAGCACACGCAGCAGCTTCGGCTGGAGCGCAAGCGGCAACTCGCCAATTTCGTCGAGAAACATGGTGCTGCCATCCGCTTCCTCGAAGCGCCCGGGCCGCGCGCTGTCAGCGCCGGTAAAAGCACCCTTCTCATGACCGAAGAGTTCACTCTCGGCCAGGTTCTCCGGCAGCGACGTGCAGTCCACCGCCACCAGCGGCCTTGCCGACCGGGCGCTGTGCTGGTGAATGAATTGCGCGACCACCTCCTTGCCAACGCCGCTCGGACCAAGCACCAGCACGGTGGTGTCCGTTTCGGCGACACGCGCCGCCTGCCGGAACACCTCGCGCATGGCCTCGCTCTCCGCCACGATGCCCGCGGGCAAGCCGGGCAGGTCCGTCCCCACCCTGCGCCCCGTCACGCCCAAAGCGTCGTCAATGGCCGCCACAAGTTCATCCAGGTCCAGCGGCTTTTCGAGGTAATCCAATGCGCCCTGCTTGATCGCCTGTACGGCATCGCGCACATCGATATACGCCGTCAGCAAGATCACCGGCAGTTCCGGACGATCCTTACGCAGCCGCGCCAGCACATCCAGCCCCGACATGCCCGGCATACGCACATCGAGCAACATCAGGTCGACATCCGGCGCCACGTCAAGCGCCGTATCGCCGTCGGCACAGGGCCGCACTGCATAGCCCGCGCGCTCGAGGGTATTCGTCAGCAGGGCGCGCTGCGCCGGCTCATCATCCACCACGGCTATTACATGTTCTTCTTCCGGCATCTCGTTCATTGCCCTTCCGCATCCTCCTCAGGCTACCGGATACAGTCCGGCGAGCGTTACCGTCGTGCCTTCGTCCGGCACCGAGTCAATATCTATGCGCCAGCCATGCGCCAGCACTATCTGGGAAACGAGGGCCAGGCCCAGCCCCGTGCCCCGTTCGAATCGGGTGAAATACGGTTCCGTCACACGCGCGAGATCCGCCGCCGCGATGCCACACCCGGTATCGCGCACATATACCGCCACCCCCTCGCGCGTACGCTTCGCTTCCAACTCCACCTTGTCGCCGCGCGCACACGCGCGAAACGCGTTGATCAGGAGGTTCAGCAGCACACGCCGCAACATGGCGGGGTCCGCGGCCACAACAAGCCCACGCCCAAAAATCGAAAGTTCCACACCCGCCTCCCCCGCCTCCGAAGCCACAAGCCGTTGCACATCGCTGAACAGATCGTCCAGCGCCACATTTTCCACTGCCGGTTCCGCCGCACGTGCCACGTTCAAGAAACCGTCGATCTGGCTTACGATACGGTCCGCCTCATCCACAATCTTCGTGGCATTGCGCCGCGACTCCTCGGCAGTCGCATCACCATCGGCAATGGTTTGCGCCAACCCACGCACGAGCCCGAGCGGATTCTTCGTCTCATGGGCCAGCCCGGCGCCAAGCCGCGACAAACGCTCGTGGTGGGCCGCGCGCTCCTGGGACCACGTGAGGTCTTCGCGCAGACGCCGTTGCCGTTGCACCGCCAGGAGCGTCCCCGCCGCCAGCATGGCCAACAACACAACTGCTGCTACCCCCACAATAAACTCGATCAGCGCCGACCACTGCGCCCGCAATGCCGCACTTGCATCCAGCACCACCGTCAACGCATACGGAGACGAACCCCACGCGTGGGTCTCCCGTTCAACAACCCGCCCCCGGCCGCGCCCGCGCCCCGACGGCGGACCGCGCCCATGGGTAAACGCAAAGGAGTCGCGCACGATAAGAACGTCCTCCTCCCAGACAACCCCCGGCGCACCGCGCATGGCCGAGTCCAGGGGGTTACCCGCCGCCGCTACAATGGTCCCATCCTCCTGCGCCACCTCGACAGACACAATATCCATCGTTTCCGCCAACTCGTCCAAGATCGCGGCTATCCGGTCGCCCCGGTAACGGCCCATGCGCGTCTGGGCCCGCAGGCCCGCCTGGAGCGCCTCCGCTACCGTGCGGCCCCGCGCCTCGAGCACACGTCGCGCCTGAACCACCTTGCCGCTGTAGTTCGCATACAACAGCCCGATCGCGCCCACAGCCAATAATACAAGTAGAACGCCGCCACCAACACTGCGAAGTCGCACAGCAACTTACCTCCATACACAGGCGACGGCCCGGAGTCTGATCCAGGCCGCCGCGCCACTTGGCATTGCTCAATCGGCTTGTCCTTCGTTCGAAGGCCGAAGCGGGTTTCTTGCATCATCGAGCATCAATCCAGCCCGCGGCTGCTGCCCGCCCATGATGTCGGTGCAGGCCTTACCGCTGCCAGCCGAAGCCTTGACCGCGGCCCTGACCACGGCCCTGACCCTGACCACCACGGCCATAGCCTTGCCCCTGACCACGGCCCCGACCCTGACCACCACGGCCATAGCCTTGCCCCTGACCACGGCCACCACGGCCATAGCCCTGACCCTGACCACGGCCGCCAGCGCCCCAGGCCGGCCGGTCATTCTTCGCATCATCTCCGCCGACGTAGTTATCGCATTCACCGTCGCCGTCCTCGTCCACGAAGTGGCCGCCAAGGCCATAACCCATGCCACGGCCCGTACCACCACGCCCGCGCCCATTCCACTCCTGACGTCTGTCGCACACACCATCGCCATCGGCGTCGATGAAGTTGTCGTTCACGCCATCACCGTCTTCGTCTACGAAATTGTCGCACACGCCATCACCATCTTCATCCACGAAGGCGCCCGGCCGCCCGTAGCCCATGCCACGGCCCTCGCCACGCGGCTGCCCCATGCCCCGGCCGCAACCGTAGCCCTGGCACACACCACGTACACAGCCATCGCAGATGCCGTCGCCGTCTTCATCCGTGAAGTGATCGCACATGCCGTCACCATCTTCATCGACAAAGCTCTTGTCCTTACCGCAGGCCATGCCCGGTCCCATGCCGCGGCCTGGACCGCCACGGCCATAACCCATGCCGCGGCCGCGGCCCTGATCGCCCACCGCAGGCCTGTTGTCACAGACGCCATCACCATCTTCATCCACGAAGTTGTCATTCACGCCATCTCCATCCGTATCCACGAAGTTGTCGCACACCCCGTCTTCATTCGCATCCACATAGCGCCCGCCCGGCGCCTGCGCCAGCGCCGGTACCACAAACACCGCAACCGCCATCGCCAATAGCGCAATCATGATAATGTTTCGCATCGCTCGTACTCCTTCTGTTCATTTGTCTTCACACACGTTCCTGCGCCGTCACTGCGGCGGCGCACCGGTATAAGCGCAATCCCTATGCCATAGCCATGCATGGAAATCGGCCCATAGGGGCTGCAAAGATGGCCTGAACGGCATGCAACCCTGCAAACTTTGCAGTGAAACCGCGCCGGCGTCCTTTTCCATTGCGTGTGAAACCTGGCACATTGTACGTCCCGCAACCCTATACCCTCAAAGCGCGATATCGGCTTTGCGCACATTGCTCTGCGAATTGCCAGGCACAAATATGCATGCGGAGATTTCTGCGCAGATACCTTCCTATGTGCGGCTTTGCGCCACAGCATGCGGCTTCCCTACGGCCAAGAATCGCGGCTTAGGTACCTGATCGCGCACAGAATGCAATCCAATCAAAGCGCTGGTCCGCGCGAGCCCCGCTTGTTCTACCGAAGCCCCATCGCGAACAAGGAACAGGACGCCCGCACGGTTGCGCAAGGAAAGGAATAACCCCCGTGAAAAACGTCCCCTGATAGTCCCCCTATCTGTCTCAAAACGTCGCAATTTTCTGCAACACATTATAATAAAGCAGGAAACGGGCGCAGCGGGACTGTTCGACAATTAAAGAGTGATAAGCGCCAATAAAAACGCGGGTATCCGCATAAACAAAGGGGGGAAAGAAGTTGGTGCCGGGAGGGGGAGTCGAACCCCCACGGGTTTTACCCCGCCGGATTTTGAGTCCGGTGCGTCTGCCAATTCCGCCATCCCGGCGCGGAAGCGGAAGTATAGCCATTATCGGGGGTTCCGTGCAACTTCGCTGAAGACGCCGGACCACGCGCCCCACCAGGCGATATGCCTGAAAACGACTGCCTTCCCGACAGTAGTTCTTTAGCCGTTTGCCGTGAGCCGTTTCCCATACGTCATACAACTCCCTGGTAT